>NZ_ATTH01000001.1:1365714-1707142 GCF_000419585.1 Salisaeta longa DSM 21114 | reverse complement strand
CGCCGCGCGCCTCACCTTCCACCTCACCGCCGAGCCGCAGGCCCTCACGCAGTCCGCGCAGGACATCATCGCATACTACGAGCCCGACACCACCGGCACCGCCGACACGACCGCGGTGGACACCGTGGCGGCCGATCCGCAAGCCGGCGGCGACCCCGTGCCCGAAACGCAGGGCACGTCGCTCGTCGATCCCACCGATACAACCGCGGGCGGCGATCAGGGCACCGCGCTTACGGGCCCCAGCGGCGATGCGCAAAACCCGTTGCTTGCGGTGCTGCAGCCCTTGCCGTACCGCCAGCAGCCCGTGTTGGGGCAGGCCTTTGCGCGCGATACGGCCCGCGTAAACGACTTGCTACAGCGTCCGGCGGTGCAGCGCATGTTGCCCAACGGCGTCCGCCTGATGTGGACGGCCAACCCCGCGCCGGGCGCGCCGGGTGGGCAAGAAGCCTACAACCTGATAGGCGTGCAGGCCGAGTCGGAGTTGAGCGGCGAAGTGATTGAAAGCGCATCGGTGCAGTTCGATCAGTTTACGAACGAGCCCAGCGTGTCGATGACCATGAACTCGGACGGCGCCCGCATCTGGGCACGCCTCACCGGCGCCAACGTGGGCGAGCAGGTGGCTGTGGTGCTCGACGGCAAGGTGTACTCCTATCCGCGCATTCAGGAGCGCATCGCCGGCGGCCGCACCTCCATTAGCGGACTGGAGTCGCGCGCGGAAGCCCAGGACATCGTGACGATCTTGCAGTCGGGTGCGCTGCCCGCGCCGCTCGACATCATCGAGGAGCGCACGGTAGGCCCAAGCCTCGGCGAAGCGTCCATCCGCGCCGGTTTCATTTCGGCCGTGGTGGGGCTCTTGCTTGTGGCGCTGTTCATGATCTTCTACTACCGCACCGCCGGCATTGTGGCCGACGTAGCGCTGCTGCTTAACATCGTCCTCATTCTGGGCGTGCTGGCCGCCTTCAACGCCACGCTCACGCTGCCGGGCATCGCGGGCATCGTGCTTACGATTGGTATGGCGGTGGATGCGAACGTGCTCATCTTTGAGCGCATCCGCGAGGAGATGGCCACCGGAAAGACCGAGCGCGCCGCGCTGGAAGCGGGCTACGACAAGGCCCTCAGCGCCATCCTGGATGCCAACATCACCACCTTCTTTACGGGCGTAATTCTGTACTCCTTTGGCGTGGGGCCCATCCAAGGCTTCGCCGTTACGCTCATGATTGGTATCTTGGCGTCGCTCTTTACCGCCATCATCGTAACGCGCATCGTCTTCGACTACTTGATGGACACGCGCGGGGTGACGAGCATCAACTACGGCTGATGCGCCGCCTGTCCGCTCCGTTCCATCTATTGACCGGTCGGCAACGACCTCAACCGAATAGCTACTATGCGTATTTTTGAAAACGCCAACTTTTCGTTCATTCCCAATCGCCGCCGGGCGTACATCATCTCGGCGGTGCTCCTGCTCCTTAGCATCGGCTCGCTTGCCACGCGCGGGCTGCAGGTAGGCATCGACTTCAAGGGCGGTATGGAGTTCGTCGTGGAGGCGAGCAACCGCTTGGAAGCCACCGAGGTGCGCAATGCCCTCACGCAGCCGCTGGGCGGTCAGCCCGAGGTAAAGACGTATGGCGAGGTGGGGCTGCTCATTCGTACCGCGGCGCAAGACGACATTAGCGCCGTGGAGTCGACCATCCTCAACACAATCCGGCAAGAGTTTCCGCAGTCGACCCCCAAAATGGTGAAGACCAACGTGGTGGGGCCGCGCTTTGCCGAGGACTTGATGTGGGGGGCCTTCTATGCCGTGCTCGGATCGCTGCTCGTCATCTTTCTGTACATCTTGCTGCGTTTCGAGTGGCAATTTAGCACAGGCGCAGTGGCCGCGCTCCTTCACGACGTCACCATCACGCTGGGCATCTTCTCGCTCTTGGCCGGCATCGCGCCGTTCTCGCTCCAGGTCGATCAGTCCATTATCGCCGCGCTCCTTACGGTGGTGGGCTACTCGCTGAATGACACCGTGGTGGTGTTTGACCGCGTGCGCGAGTACACCAACATGTTCAAAACCGACGCGTACAACGACGTCGTAAACCGATCCATCAACAACACCCTCAGCCGTACCTTCATGACGTCGATTACGACGTTGCTGGTCGTCACCATTCTGTTCTTCTTTGGCGGCGAGGTGCTGCGCGGCTTCTCGTTTGCGCTCATCATTGGCGTGCTTGTGGGAACGTATTCATCCATCTTCGTGGCCTCGCCCGTGGTGGTGGAACTCCGTGACCGCGCGAAGGCGGCAGCGTAACGTGTATCCATGATGGGGCGCCGGCCGCGTCGCCGGCGCCATTTCTGCTCAATTTCTGAAGACCCAACGCATTCTCATGCCCGTTTCAATTGTTATCGGAAGCCAGTGGGGCGACGAAGGCAAAGGCAAGATCGTCGACCTCCTCAGCCCCGACGTCGACATTGTGGCCCGCTACCAGGGCGGCGCCAACGCCGGCCACACCATTTGCTGGGACGACGAGGAGTTTGTGCTGCACCTGGTGCCCAGCGGCGTCTTTCACGACGGGGTCACCTGCGTGATTGGCAACGGCGTGGTGCTCGACCCGAAGGCCGTCATTGACGAGATCCAGAAGATTGAAGACCTGGGCTTCCCCGTTGAAGGACGGCTGAAGATCTCGCACAATGCGCACCTCATCATGCCCTATCATAAGGCCATCGAGGCCGCGCAGGAGGCGAGCCGCGCCGAAGCCTCCGACGACGACGCAATTGGCACCACGGGCCGCGGCATTGGCCCCAGCTACACCGACAAGTTTGCGCGCACCGGCATCCGCGTGGTCGACTTGCTGGACCGCGACGTGCTGCGCGCCAAGCTGACGCGCTCCATCGAGGAGAAAAACGCCATCCTCAAGCAGATCCACGGCGCCGATCAGCTCGATGTGGACGCGATTATTGAAGAGTACGTCGCGTTCGACCAGCAGATTGACCCGTACGTCACCGACACGTCGGAGTACCTGTGCAACGCCCTGGACGATGGCAAACGCGTGCTGGCAGAAGGCGCGCAGGGTTCGCTGTTGGATGTAGACTTCGGCAGCTACCCGTTTGTGACGTCCAGCCACCCCACGGCGGGCGGCTGCTGCACGGGGCTGGGCGTACCGCCCACGGCGGTGGACCGGGTGATTGGCATTGCCAAGGCGTACTGCACGCGCGTGGGCAACGGGCCCTTTCCCACCGAGCTGCACGATGCCGCCGGCGAGCGGTTGCGCAAGGTGGGCGCCGAGTTTGGCGCGACCACCGGGCGGCCGCGGCGCTGCGGATGGCTCGACCTGGTGGCGCTGCGCTATACCAGCATGATCAACGGCTTCAGCGAGCTCACCATCACGAAGATGGACGTGCTCTCGGGGCTCGATGAGCTGAAGGTGTGCACGCAGTACCGCTACGATGGCAAAACGACCCGCCGCTTCCCCAGCGAAGCGCAAACGCTGGAACGTGTGGAGCCGCTCTACGAAACGCTACCCGGCTGGGACGAAGACATCACCGACGCGCGCCACATCAGCGAGCTGCCCAGCGAGGCCCAGGACTACCTCGACTTCATCAGCGACTACCTGCGCGTGCCGGTGGGCATGGTGTCGATTGGGCCGCGGCGCGACCAGATCATCCCCCTGGCCGACACCGCGCCTGCCGCGTAAGCATGGAGCTGCACGGCTGCAGCGAAGCAGCCAGCTGGCGTTGATGTACAACAGTTGATGTACAACAAGAAGTCGCAGGGGCGCATGCACGTGCGCCCCTGTTGCGTTGCATACCTATTTCTTCTGCCCTGCGAGTCTCATGAACACCTACCGCTGGTCGGTTCGGCTGAAGCTGGGACTCATCGTCTTTGCCGGGGTCATCGCATTGGCCTCGCTATGGTACACGCAGCAGCTCGTCGACCGGCTGCAGGAGCGCGAACAGGCCATCGTGCAGCTCTGGGCCGATGCGCAGGCCCAGCTCGCCAGCGCGCAACAGCAAACCGGCAACCCCTACCAGCGCGAGCTGCAATCGCTCGCGGCCTACGTGCGGGAAGGCGCTGCGCTCTCGTCCGCACAGCGCACCCAGCTGCTCCGCGCCATTCAGTGGGCGCAGTCCATGCCGCCCGCAGGCGAGGTCAACTTCATCCTCAACGAGATCTTGGAGCCGAACGCCTTTGCGATACCGGCGATCATCACGAACGCAAGCGGGCAGCCGCTCTTTTGGCGAAACGTCGGCGTGCCGCCGTCGCTGCAGTCCCTAACGCGCGAGGACTCGCTGAAAGCCCTGCAGAAACTCCGCGAGCGCGTGGTCGCAATGGACGCCGCGTTTGCGCCCATCCCCATCACCATTCAGTTTGGCACGCCGCAGGGGCCCGCGCAGATAACGCAGTACGTGCACTACGACGAGTCGTCGCTGGTCACCGAGCTCCGATGGTTTCCGTACGTGCAACTGTTGTTCGTAGCGCTTTTCATCGGCATAGGCTACGTCGGCTTTTCGTACATTCGGCGCAACGAGCAGAGCAACCTGTGGGTGGGCATGGCGCGGGAGGCCGCGCATCAGCTCGGCACGCCCATCTCCAGCCTGATGGGGTGGACGCAGCTCCTGGAGGCCAACGACCTGTCGGCCGCCCGGCGAAAAGAGGCCGTGCAGGAGATTGCGCGCGACATTGAGCGGCTGCAGCGCGTGGCCAATCGCTTTTCGGATATAGGGTCGATGCCCAAGCTGGTGGAGCAGCCCCTGGGGCCCATCTTGCAGGATACCGTGCAGTACATGCAGCGCCGGGTGCCCCAGCACGCGGGCCGCGTGCGCCTTGAAACCGCGATAGAAGAGCCCCTTACGGCGCCGGTAAACGCAGAGCTGTTTGGCTGGGTGATTGAGAACCTCCTCAAAAACGCCCTCGACGCGCTGGATGCTTCAGGCGGCACCATCACCCTGCGGGCACAGCGGCAGGCCGCGCAGATTCGCATCGAGGTGGAAGACACCGGTCGGGGAATTGCGCGCAGCGAGCGGAAGAGCATCTTTCGGCCCGGCTACAGCACAAAACAACGCGGCTGGGGGCTGGGGCTCAGCCTGGCACAGCGCGTCATCAACGTCTACCACGAAGGCACGCTGGCGCTTGCCAAGAGCCACGTGGGGCACGGCAGCACCTTCCGCATCGTGTTGCCCGCTGCGTCGGACGGATGAGGCGCATAACGACCAAAATGTGAAGATACCAAAAACTTGGCTTGTAGGATGAGCGAAGTGCGGGGGATATGGTCACCCTCTCTTGACAGTCTGTTGACCTTCGCATAAGATGGGAACGTAATATTTCGCAAAACGCACGGATTGCCGTTTGTGAACTCCCCCGCTCTTTCAACCGTCGTAGACCCACCTACGGCGCACGCGGCCCTTGGGCGTTACCCATCGTGCAGTCCACTCGTCGTTTCTCGGTTACATTAGAGGAATCATCATGAGAAGATTTGCTACACAGCTCCTCTGCGGGTTGTTGGTGTTGCTCTTTACACCAGCACTTGCGTGGGCACAAGATGCTACGATTCGAGGGGTCGTGCGCGACACCGAGGGAGAACCCCTTCCCGGCGCCACGGTCCAGATTCAAAGTTTGAGCATGGGTGCCGCAACCGATGCTGACGGTCGGTATACCATTGCCAGTGTTCCGGCAGGCACCTATACCTTGCAGGCCTCATTTGTTGGGTACAACACCCAAACCAAAGAAATTACGGTAAGTGAAGGCCAGCGCGTCAACGTCAACTTCCGCTTGTCGATTAAGACGGCAACGCTTGATGCCGTTACGGTATCGGGCTATCGGCCCACCACATCTCGTTCAGAGAGCGGGGCGTCGGTCGTTGTCGGCTCCGAAGAGCTAGAAGGCGTGAGTGTACGGAGCCCCGACGCTGCGATTCAAGGCAAGGCCGCTGGTGTACGTGTTACCGCTGCTAGTGGGCAGCCGGGAGCAGGCATCCAGGTGAATGTTCGTGGCGCGGTATCGGTGAATGCCGGCACGTCGCCGCTTTACATTGTGGATGGCGTCCAAGTAAGCGCCAACGACAACTTGTCGCTTGCCTCAGGCAACCCGCTCACGTCCATCGCCCCAAGTGACATTCAGTCGATTGAGGTTCTGAAGGATGCCGCGGCTGCGTCAATTTACGGCGCCCAGGCGGCCAATGGCGTGGTGCTCATTACCACAAAGCGTGGTCGTGAGGGCGCTACACGCGTCAACTTCAGTGCGCAGCTCGGGTCGGCGGATCGCACGAAAACATTTAACGTGCTGAATACGCCGCAATATCTTCGGTACAGAGCGCTAGCAATCTCAAATGCCGGAAATATTCCCGTTGGTAACCTCGAAGACAGCTTCAACAGCAACGGAGACTTTACAGGATACGGGATCGCAAATTCGTTCCGAGGACCACGTAGCGTCAATGAGAACTGGCAAGATCTGGTATTTCGCACCGGACTTCAGCAGTCCTACAACCTCTCAGTGCGTGGCGGCAACGAGGATACACAGTTCTACATCTCTGGGCGTTTTGGTCGAGATGAAGGGCAAATTATCGAGTCGGCTTTCAAGCAAGGCGGCTTGCGTGCGAACCTGAGTCACGATGTGAATGACAAGCTGACGTTGGAGTCTACCTTCAACTTCACGAACGGACACTACCGCGGAACCATTGGAAACGGTGCATTCATCAATAGTCCGTTTTGGGCCGCGCAGTTTATTCCGCCTACCGCTTCGTTGTATAACGAACCGGGCAACCCGGCAAGCGGGTTCAATCTGGAGCCCAATAACACCTTTAGCTATAACCCGGTAGCGCAGGAGAAATTCAATACGCGCAACTCCGTGGTGAATACGGTTATTGCGAATGTGTCGGCTGATTACCAGTGGACGGATGATATTGCATCGCGTACGTTTGCTGGTGTACAGTACGAGGACGTACAAGAGGAAAACTACGATGACCCACGACTTCCGGCGAATGCAGGCGTTGGCGGGTCCGGTTTTGCGCGGGCCTCGCGTACGACAAGCTTTAACATTAGCCAGACCGTGGCGTACGACAAGCTGTTTGCAGACGTACACAACGTGTCCGTCCTTCTTGGTGGCGAGGTGAAGCGCGAGCTGGAAACCGGTCTTGGTGGAAATGCCCAGGGGTTTCCTAGCTTTCTGTTTCGCAAGCTGAGTCAAGCAGCGGAACCAACTGGTGTGTTTCAGTACAGCACGGAGTATCGCCAGCTGAGCGTGTTTGGAAATGTAGAGTACACCTACGACAACACGTATCAGATCTCGGCGACGGTACGGCGCGACGGCAACTCACGCTTTGGCGAATCCCAGCGCTATGGTACATTCGGTACGGTGGCCGGCTACTGGCGCGTATCCAACATGGGATTCCTTCAGGATATTGAGGCACTCTCAAACCTGAAGCTGCGTGCGAGCTATGGTGTCACTGGAAACAGCGACATCAACAACTTTATCTCGCGTCAGAGCTTCCTGGGTGCCGGAGAATACAACGGATCACCTGGGTTGCGCCCTAACAGCATTGGTAATAACCAGCTGTCGTGGGAGGAGAAGTGGTCGACCAACATTGGGCTTGACTACGGCCTCTTTGGCGGTCGCATCTCGGGTGCTGTGGACGTGTGGCGTGATCGCCGCACGGAACTGCTCCTAAATCGTGACCTGCCGGTTGATAGCGGGTTTGGCTCGATTATCGACAACGTGGGAGAGATCACGGTCGAAGGCATTGATGTGCTCGTGAACACTACGAACATCGACTATGCCGACTTCCGGTGGGATACGTCCTTCAACATTAGCTTTCAGCGCACCGAGGTAAACAAACTTCTACCCGGTGATGACACGGTGATTGCTGGTGGCCTCTATTACGTGGTTGGCGAACCCGTAGCGCAATCCCGCTACGTGCGGTACGCAGGAGCCAATCCGGCCAACGGACGGCCCATGTACTACGATGCGGATGGCGACCTGACCTACGTTGGAACGAACGTCGATGACGAGAAGCTGGTGGGCAACACGCAGCCTGATTTCTTGGGTGGCTTGACCAATAGTTTCTCGTTCAAGGGAATCTCACTCAGCGTTTTCTTCCAGTACGACTACGGTCGCACAACGCTTAACAATAATGCGTTCTTCTCCGACGTTGGGTACTTCTCATTCAACAAGGCAGATCGCGTGCTGGATGGCTGGCGTCAGCCCGGCGATGTGACCGAGGTCCCGAAGCCTTACGGTACAACGCTGCTTGCTGGAGGAACAACGTTTCCGGATGGAACGACTGAAGGAATCTTCACCACGCGATTTGTCGAGAACGCCTCCTACATCCGCTTGAAGCGTGTCCGGTTAGGATATTCCCTGCCGTCCTCGCTACTTGCAGGTACGGGTCTCCGTTCGGTTGAGATCTACGGTGCAGGAGCAAACTTGGTAACGTGGACGAACTTTACGGGCCCCGATCCGGAGCTCGTGGGTACGGCCCTTGGTGACTATCCGCAGGCCAAGACCATCACCGGCGGCATCAACATTGGCTTCTAAATGATTCGTATCATGGGAAGCTACCGGGAGGCATTTTGCTTCCCGGTAGCGCATGATGCGGCTGCGCCTGATTTCTCCTCAACGGAGAAATGCAGTGCCAGAAGTCTCTGTTCGATACGTTCAAGAAACATCCTCGCTTCCTTAGAAGCTTTTGACTATGATTAGACAGCTTACACGTTTAACACTAATAGCCGCGCTGGCCATTGGCTTGTTCAGTGCATGCGATACTATTGCGCTCGATGAGGCGCAGCCTACAGACCGCGTCGTTCCTGGAGAGGCGCTCTCGACCGTACAAGGGCTTGAGTCTATTCTTGCAAGTGTCTACGATCGCTTGCAGGGCGTAACACGGTATGGGCAACATTTTTTGCTGTACCCGTCTGCATTGGCAGACAACATTCAAATTAAGCAGGGGTCAACCTCTAACCGCTACCCAGGGGTAGTTGCAAATACAGTGTTTACGCACTTGACTACTTACGGCGGCCCCTATGCGTCGATAAACGAAGCAAACAATGTCCTGGCGGCCATTCCAGATGTGGAAATTACCGGCACCGACGCGGAAGCGACTCGTGATCGCATCGAAGGGGAAGCGCGCTTCCTCCGCGCCCTGAGTTATTTCGATCTCGTGCGGACCAAGGCCTATGAGCCAGGACGTGGCGTTCAGCAACCGGATGCACCACAGGGATGGACGCCCCAAACAGGCGTCGTCATTCGGACGGAGCCAACCCAAACGGTTGAAGATGCAAGCTTTCTGCCTCGGGCGCCAGTGTCAGAAGTTTATGCCCTCATAGAGAGTGACCTGAGCACTGCGTACGACCTTCTCCTGGATAATCCGACGGCTGCGCCGCTTCCTAATCGTGCGACGGCAGCGGCGGCAGCAGCACTGCTTGCCCGCGTATACTTGTACCATGCTGATCCCACGGCTGCTAACGATCCCTTGTGGGCGGAAGCAGAAACGTGGGCCACGCGTGCTATTGACCTCGCTGAAGCGGCGGGCGTCACAGTGAGTACGCCGTCTTCGTTTGCAGGAGACTGGGCGAGCAGCACGCATCCTGAGTCTATCTTCGAGCTTACACTAACCTCCGGGCTTGATGGAGCTGTAACCAACTCCAATGAAGCGTTGACTGCGCTTACAACGCCTGGGGTATTCACGTACGAGGTCCTTCCGACCCAAGACCTGATCAGCACGTACGCCGCAAATGATGTGCGTCGTGAGTTGCTCAGAACGGATAGCGATGGTGCCACGTACCTGGCGAAGTACACGGGGACGATTGCGCCCTTTACCGATCGCCTCCCGGTGATTCGGATATCGGAAATGTACCTGACCCGTGCCGAGGCGCGCGCCCAACAGGGCAAGTTGCCGGGGGCACGCAGTGACCTCGATGTTATCCGCACAAACCGTGGAGTCGGGAGCATCGGAACGAGCATCGGCCAGGCGGCACTCATTGACAGCATCCTGCTGGAGCGTCGTCGCGAACTGGTGTACGAAGGCCATCGCTTCTTTGACCTGAAGCGCTATGCGCGCGACATTCCGAAGCCGCAGCTTGGCGGATCGCTTCCGTACTCTGATATCCGGATCTTGGCGCCGCTGCCGTCGGCACAGGTCGACAGCAATCCTGAGCTTGTGCAAAATCCTGGATACTAACGGTTGCCAGGTGTGCTAGGCTGCGTGGCGTGAGAGCGTCACGCAGCACGGTACCATGGATTGCTCAATTTTGTATGTCTTAACTCTTTTGACGTTATGAGAACTCGAGGATACACACTTGTACTTGCCGTAGCGGTTGCTTCCATGCTACTGCTCACGGGATGCTTTGACGAAGTTAGCGGACCCTACGACGGACCGCCTCAGGTGGCTTTTGCACAAGTTGGCGGCGCGTATTCGGCAGCCGTGCTTGAAGGATCGGGCGTTGTTGGCCTGACCGTTGAGCTCGTTGGTCCGCAACGTAGTGCGCCGCTCACGGTGAACTTCCAGGCAGAGGGCGGAAGCGCCTACTCGTTGCCAAATGGAAATAGCCTTACGATCCCGGCGGATAGCAGCAGTGGCACGCTGGCCATCAACGTACAAAGCGGAGTCAATGATGGCGCGACGCAGGTCGTGGAACTCAGGCTCACGGGCGCTGATGCCAGTGAGGTTGTGGTGGCCGAGAACTGGTCGACTTTTGAGCTGCAGATCGTCGACGATCCGCAAGACTGACACGCTGGTTACGATTCCAGCATAGCATACCAAAGCAAAGAGGCTCGCAAGTGTGTGCTTGTGAGCCTCTTTTTTATGTTCGCCGACGTTTTTGTGGGGCGATGGTACCGCGAGGCCGACGTCAATCAGGCGTCGACTGTTGATCCAAATCGCTCGACCTGTTCATTCCACAGCCGGTCGAGGGGGCGCCCCGCGGGGCGCGCGATGGCATCGAACGTCAACGCTTCATCCTGCGGCACGTCGCGGGTGAGCGTAGCGCCCTCGGCGAGTCCGATGGGTAGCAGGTTGTGCATAGCGGCCTCGGCTTCGGTTTCCAGCACGCCATAGGTCATAAAGCCGCCCAGCCCGTCGATCGTCTCGCCGGCGCGTAGGTCGCGCTTGGCGAGCGTGAGCACGCGCGCAACGGGGCCGCCCTGCGGTGCGATAACCGCGTCATGGAAGTCCACCGCACGGGCCACCGAGAGCGGGGCCTCCCACATGGGCAGGTGGTACGGCGTGTAGAACACGTGGAACGGCCCGTCACCCATCTTGAGGTACGACATGTACGGCGCGCGCACGGGGTCTTCGTTGTACCCAATCACAAACACGCCCGGACCGGGCTCGGCGCCCAGTACGTAATCCACCAGACCGCCGTCCAGCAACTGATCTTCTGGAAACAGGCCGACGGCGTCGTTCACGTGCGCGCACGTAGGACCGTACATGCCGCGTTGCCCCACGCCAAAGCCGGTGGCATTTGCCACGACGGCCATTTCTGCAGAAATCTTGGTGCCGTCGGCAAACGACGTGACCATATGCGGGCGCTGGTTGTGCTGCTCGGCAAAGCGCTGCTGCGTTTTGGGCGTCCGATAGGGGTCGATGAGTCCTTTGATGTTGCCTGCGAGCACAGGGCGGTAGCCGGTCATCTCGACAAAGCGCATCAGGTTCATGACCACGCCGGGCTGGTCGCCGTCGGCATTGGTGAGGATGACGCCCGCATCGTCGGCGTAGGTCTTGAGGATCGGTCCTAGGGTGGCATCGAGCTCGGCGTTGAGCAACACCACGTGCTTGCCGTGGCGGATGGCGTCGAGCGTTACGTCGAGGCCAAAGGCGACGGCGCCGGTCGCTTCCAACACGGCGTCGATGGGACCGGCCTGCACGACGGCCTCGGGCACGTCGCTCACGACGTATTGCCCCCGCTCGATGGCCGCGGTGGCCTCGGCTGGGGTGTTCACGGTAACAACCGCGCTGTCATCGAGTCCGGCGGCGGTATACGCTTCCCGAGCCCGCGGAAGCGTGCGGTTAAAGATGGCAACGATCGCCAGGCCGGGCACCTCGTGCAGCACGTGGCGCACTATGGCCCGGCCCATGTAGCCGGCGCCGATGAGGGCAACGCGAATTGGATTATTGGCCGCGGCGCGCTTCTTAAGGGCGGTGTCTACGATAATCATGGCTGGTCGGTAACGGAATGAAAGGTGTGGGCGAGGGCGTCGGGCGTACCTACGTCCCGAAAGCGTCCATCAGGAAACGAAACGGCGTCAATGCGGAGGCCGGCGGCATGTGCGTCCTGCAGCACGTGGCCAACGTAGCGCTCGTGTGCATAGAGCGCATCGGCCGGCCGGCGCTGCCACGCGGCGACGGTGTCGTGCAGGTGCTGGGTGAAGCGCGGGCCCCAGACGGCCAGCACCCAGGCGTGGGTCAGGTCGGTGGCCGGTGGTTTGATCACAAGGTCGGTCACGCGACCCGCTTCCACCTGTACCATGTCGACCTTCGACGGCTCGGGCGCCGGAAAGCATCCCAGCACGACGTCGGCGGCTGTGTTCGAAAAGCGGTCGAGTAGTGGTCGGATCACGCCCTCCGGTTCGATCAGGATGTCGGGAAAGCCGAGCACCACCGTGCGGTTGTGTACAAACGGATAGGCAGCATCCAGCGTGAAGGGCGTGCCGAAATCGGTGGCGGCGATCAGGTAGCTCAGCGCCAGGTTGTAGGCCGCGCCGTCGCCCAAGAACGCCGGGATGTCCCACTTGCCGCGGCGTAGAATCACGTGGGCCTCGCCAACGCCCGCGGCGTGAAGCTGCCGCAGCAAGGGCTCCATCACAACCGTTACCGTGGGGGCTGCGGCATAGCGGATCGGCAATACTTCCTTGCTACACGGCAAGCGCCCCAATCGGCGCGCGCGCCCCGCGCAGGGCAACAAAGCAACGGGAGCCGTCATGGGGCAGAGGGGGTTGCATCGTGGAGCAGCGGCCAGGCGCGGTCTTTGGCAGAGACGTTCGTCACCGCGTGCGGCCAGTCGATAGCGAGGGCCGGATCGTCGTAGCGCAGGCCGGCTTCGGCCGCGGGGGCGTACGGGGCCGAGACGAAGTAGAACGCTTCGGTGTCGGGCGCTAGCGTCTGGTAGCCATGGGCACAGCCTTCGGGCAGGTAGAGCATCGTGCGGTTCGCTGCCGTTAGCTCAAGCCCCAGGTGCTGCAGGTACGTCGGCGACTCCGGGCGAACGTCGACGATCACGTCGTAGAGGGCGCCGGCCGTGCAGCGTACGAGCTTCGCCTCGGCATGCGGCGCGCGCTGGTAGTGCAGGCCGCGTACGGTGCCCGCCGCTGCGGTGTAGCTGGCGTTGGCCTGCACCATGTGCGGCGTGCAGCCGTGGGCACGGGCTTCGTCTTCGCACCAGATCCGTGCAAAGAAGCCGCGGTCGTCGCCGTGGGTGGCAAGGTCGACGCGGTACGCGCCCGCGATGGCGAGGGGCGTAAAGATCATGACGGGGCCGTTGCTGTGTGTGAAAGCGATGGCGCCGCCGTGGCCGTGCCGTCGCCGGTCGTTGATGTGGACGACCACCCGATGGCCGCGTAGCGCGGCACGCTATCTTTGGCCAGCATGCGCCGCCCGTCAATCACCACCGGCGCGGGCGAGCGGCCCTCCAGCAGCGCGGGGACCTCGGCAAACGCGGGCCAGCGCGTGATGAGCAGCACAGCCTCAGCGTCGGAAAGCGCCGCGGCAAGCGAGGGGGCATACGTGATGCCTTCGGTGCCCAGCACGGCCTGCGCCTCGTGCGCGGCCACCGGGTCGTATGCCATCACGTGGGCGCCTTCCGCGCGCAGCGACCGGATCACCGGCAGCGCGGGCGATTCGCGGACGTCGTCGGTGCCGGGCTTAAAGGCAAGGCCGAGCACCGCCACGCGGCGGCCGCGCAGGTCGGGAAGGTGCGCGCGCAACAAGCGGAGCATCTGCTGCGGCTGCGCGGCGTTGATGTCGAGCACCGATTGCAGCAACGGCATAGGCACCTGGGCCGACGAGCCGTGGGCGACGAGCGCCTTCACATCCTTCGGGAAACAGCTGCCGCCAAAGCCGCAGCCCGCGGACAGGTAGCTTGTAAAGCCGGGGGTAATGCGCGAGCCGTCGGGCAGGAGCGGGCTCATGCGCTTGTCGAGGTGCACGCCGCGCATAACGTCTTGCGCGTCGATGTCGCCCAGCGCGCTGCACAGGTTTCCGATTTCATTGCTGTACGAGATGAGCGTAGCCAGCAAGGCGTTGGCAGCATACTTAATCATCTCGGCGGTACGCGGCGTTGTGCGCAGCTTATCGGTATCCGGGAAGACGGCGTAGAGCGCGTCCAGCCGGTCGAGCGTGCGTTCGTCCATGCCCCCCATCACGATGCGATCGGGGGCCATAAAGTCCTCGATGGCCGTGCCCTCGCGCAGGAACTCCGGGTTCATGCCCACGCCAAAATCGCGGCCCGCGCGTTTTCCAGCGGCTTCTTCGAGCAGCGGGCGCACAACGTCGCTCGTGGTGCCGGGCACCACGGTACTTTTTACGATGACAGCGTGGTACGCGTCTTTGGTGCGCAGCGCCGCGCCCACGTCGCGGGCGGCCTGTTTGATGTACGAGAGGTCGATGGTGGTGCCGTCAAACGGCGTGCCTACGGCAATAAGCGTGAGGTCGGAGGCGTGCACCGCAGCGGGAAGATCGGTGGTGGCAAAAAGCCGCGTGCCCACGGTGCGCGCGAGCAGTTCGGCAAGCCCCGCTTCGTAGATGGGCGGGTCGCCCTGGTTGATCTGCTGCACTTTGGCGGCGTCGATGTCGACGCACGTTACCGTGTGGCCTTTTTCCGCAAGGCACACGCCGCTGACGAGGCCAACGTATCCGGTGCCAACAATGGAGATATGCATGGGGGTCAAAAGTCTTCGGTGAAGGTGGTGGCGTACCATAAGAGCGAGCGCTTCAGGCCCTCGTCGAGCGAGATGCGCGGCTCGTAGTTGAGCGTCGTGCGCGCCTTGGTGATGTCGGGGCAGCGCCGGTTCGGGTTGTCGGTGAGGTACTGCGGGTCGTCGGCGGTTTCGCGGACCACCTGGCCGGTGTAGTCGAACAGCTCACGGCCGAGCGTCACGAAGCGCGCGCCAAGGTCGGCGATGGACACCTCGGGCGCATCGGTGCCAATGTTGTAGGCGGCGCCGGGCGTGCCGTGCACCAGAATCTTGTAGTAGCCGATGATGGCGTCGGCCACGTAGCAGAAGGTGCGGGTGGGCGATCCGTCGGAGAGCATCACGATGTCGCGATTGGCCAGCACGTCGCGCGCAAAGTCAGGCGGTACGCGGCGGTCGTGCAGCGAGAGGCCGGGGCCGAAGTTGTTGAAGGGGCGCGCGGTTTTCACCGGCACGCCGTGCGCGGCTGCGTAGTTGACGCACAGCGTTTCGCCATAGCGCTTCGACTCGTCGTAGCAGGCGCGGGGGCCGGTGCACGATACGCGTCCGGGATAGGTCTCGGGTGTGGGGATGGCCGCGGGCTCCGGGTCGCCGTAGATTTCGCTGCTTGAGAAAAAGAGGAGTCCGTGCAGCGGGTGGCCGGCGTGGTCGCGCGCCACGGCATAGTCGAGCAGGTGGCGCAGGCCCTGCACGTTGGCATCCATCGTGGCCAGCGGGTGCTTGCGGTAGAACGTGGGCGAGGCGATAGAGGCGGCATGCACGATGAAGTCGAACGCGCCCCACGTGTCGGGCAGCGGCGCGGTGATGTCGTGCGTGCCTACGGTGAGCGTGTCGTAGGTGGCGGCGCAGCGGTCGAGCCAGCGCGGGCGGCCGCGCATGAAGTTGTCGACGGCCACAACCGCAACGGGGGCATCGGCGCCGCGGGTGGCGTTCCAATGGAGGACCGACTGCACCAGGTAGTAGCCCAGGAAGCCCGCCCCGCCGGTAATGAGGAGGCGCGTGCCGGCCATGGCGCGGAAGGTATCATCCAGCGCGTCGGCCATGTAGTCGAGGTCGAGCGTGCGCACCGGGGGACCGGTGCGGGTGGCGGTGGGCACGGAAGGAGCGAAGGGAGGCATAGTGCTTGGGTTGACGGGGGGGCAGGGGGCGGTTACCAGATCTTCCACGGCGGGCTGTCTGATTCCCAGAGTGATTCGAGATAGTTCTTGTCGCGCAGCGTATCCATGGGTTGCCAGAAGCCCTCGTGACGGAAGGCGGCTAGTTGCGCATCGTGGGCGAGCTGCATGAGCGGCTCCTGCTCCCACACCGTGGCGTCGCCCGCGATGTAGTCGAACACGTCGGGCTCCAGGACGAAGAAGCCGCCGTTGATCCAGGCACCATCGCCCTGTGGTTTTTCGCGGAAGTGGGTGATGGTGGAATCGTCGTCGGGCAGGTTGAACACGCCAAAGCGGCCGGGCGGCTGAATAGCGGTGAGGGTGGCGTGCTTGCCGTGCGAGCGGTGAAAGTCGATGCTGGCGCGCACGTTGAGATCGGTGACCCCGTCGCCGTAGGTTAGGCAAAACGTCTCGTCGCCCACAAAAGACCGCACGCGCTTTAAGCGGCCGCCGGTCATGGTGTCCTGTCCGGTGTCTACGAGGGTCACCTGCCACGGCTCGCAATGGTTGCGGTGGATCGTCTCGGTGCCGGTGCGAAAGTCGAACGTGATGTCGGACCGCTGCTGGCGGTAGTCGGCAAAGTACTGCTTGATGACCTCGCCCTTATAGCCGCAGCACACGATAAACTCGTCGACGCCGTGGGCAAGGTAGATCTTCATGATGTGCCAGAGGATCGGCTGGCGCCCAATATCCACCATGGGCTTGGGGCGTACCGAGGTTTCTTCGGACAGGCGCGTGCCGTATCCGCCGGCAAGGATAACCGCTTTCATGGGACAGAAGGGGTTGGATGAAGGGGCATTTAGGAGGGTACAGAGTGCACCGGAGGGCGAGGTGCGAGGTATGAACGGATGGCATGACGCGTCGCTGTGCAGCATTCGCGGAACAGGTTGCGCCGGTGATACCGCATGTAGACAGTCACGACGTGTTTTTGGCAGATCAGGCGCTGCGCTGTGGTAAGCGGGGCGTCGGCGATGGCGTCTCGGTAGGCCTGCACAAACCGCCAGGCGGGCAACACGAGGCGGTCGGTATTGGCCGGATCGAACCAGGCCGCGCGGGCAGCGGCTGTGGCGTAGCCGTGCGAGGAGTTGTTGGGGTGGTCGCGGCGATACATCAGCGCCCCGGGGGCCTCAACGATCGGTCCGTGCAGCAAGAGGGCCCCGAGCATGACGATGTCGGCCGCCGGGTAGCCGCCCAACCCGCCCACGCGCCGCAGCACGTCGGTGCGTACAATGCCAAACTGCTGGGTGCACAGCCCGCCGTGCAGGTACCGCCACAGGTAGTGCCGGAAGCGCTCGACCGGGTCGGCCATGGGCAAGTGCAGCGAGCGGATGGAGAAGCCGGTGTTGGGGAGCTGCTCGCCGTCGGCGTCAATCATTTGGGTGGCCGGATAGGCCAGCACCGCCTGGGGGTGCGCGCGCAGCGCGTCGAGGCACGCTTGGAGGCAATCGGGGGCGAGCACGTCGTCGTCGCACGCCCAGCGAAAAAGCGGGGCCCGCGCCGCCTGCAGCACGTAGTTAAAATTGCCCGCGGCCCCCCGATTGGTCGTGTGGCGCACAAAGCGAATGCGATCATCACGCGCGGCATACGCCTGCGCAATCTCGGGCGTGGCATCGGTCGAGGCATTGTCGGCCACGATAATCTCAACGTCCGTGAACGACTGACGCACGATCGAATCGAGCGCCGTGCGCAGGTACCGAGCGCCGTTGTAGACCGGCAAGCCAATGCTGAGACGCGGCGGAGCAGGAGGCATTGGGACGAAATCGGGTCGCGGAGAGCCACTGTGGATTGCGGGTTCAACATCGGAAGCGGCGATCCGGCAGACGTGCACATTCCGACGCAACCCCCATGGACTTTTGGCGCACGCCGGGGGGCAGAGGCGGCCCATGGGCGGCGCGGGTCTACGCGCTACCGCCCGTATAAACGCACAACGGACGCTACCTTGTGGGCAGCGTCCGCGGACGTCCGAAGCAGCATGGACGGAGTGGTTACAGGCGATCGAGAAGCAAATAGGTGGAGACGAGCGACGCGATGGTTCCGGTAACCTGCGAGATGTCGCGCCACGAGAGGCGGCGCTTGGCCTCGGCGTCTAGCACCAGGATGTCTCCATTTTGCAGGCTCGGATAATCGATGCGCCGTGCGAATAAGTTTTCCAGGCGGGCCGAAAAAATCGGGTCGCCCTGGGTTTGGCCGCGGCGGTACAGCTTCACGGTGTAGATGATGCGGCGGTCGGGGCTGCGATCCGTCATGTTGGCGCCGCCGGCCGACACGCTTAGGAACTCCACGAGGTCGGTGCCCTCTTCAATAGACCACGTGCCGCCGGTGGGGGTGCCCCACACGAAGATCGTAATTTTTGGGTAGCCCGGCCGGCCGTAGGTCTGAATGTTCGGGTTGGTGTTGGCATCGGGAATCGTTTGTGCGTATGCCATCTCGCTGCCCGCAAGCAGCATAATCATGAAGCAGGTGACAAACGTGGCAAGAGAAGTTGCAGCAGTGCGTATCATGGGTGTGGTAGAATCATCGAAGGGAATGGGGTTGGGGCGCGCCGCCCTATGCAGCGCAGGAACTACGGTTCATGCAGCGGAGGGGCCGCCTTACGCCTCCTCGGGCGCATAGGCATACTTCTGATCATAGCTGTACCCGTACTGGTAGGCGCCATCCCCTTTGTCGGCATCGTAGCGGTTAAAGATGACGCCGGCAATTTTGATGCCCACGCCGTCGAGCGTCTCGCGGACCTGGCGCAGGGCGCGCAGATCGGTTTTTTCGGCCGAGGCAATCATGAGCGTTGCATCGCACAGGTCGCCAATGATGAGCGGATCGCTGGCCGCAAGAATCGGCGGGGTGTCGACGATCACAACGTCGCAGCGCTCGCGGCCCATCGCCAAGAGGCGACGCATCCGCGGCGAATCGAGCATCTCGGTGGGCGGGTGGTTCACCGTACCCGCCGGCACAAAGTAGAGGCCATCGACGAACGTCTTCTGAACGATCTCCACGTCTTCCGCGCCCGACAGCATTTCGGCCAGCCCCGGCGAGCGGGACACGCCCAGCAGCTTGTGAGCATTTGGCCGGCGCATGTCGGCATCAATCAGTAGCACCCGACGCCCACTCAGGGCAATAGTAAGTGCAATGTTCACCGCTGTGGTGGTCTTGCCATCCGACGGCTCGGGGCTTGTAACCATAAGCACCTGCGGCGCTTGCTTGCTGCCGTTGGTAAACTTGAGGTTGGTGCGCACGAGGCGGTAGTTCTCCGTCACGGGCGACCATGGGTTCAGGATCGGAAACAAGCGCGTACTCACGTCGCGCCCGTCCACCTTCACCGACTCGTTGCCCTTGAAGGACTCCTTGATCTCGCGATCCATCCGTGGGATGACGCCCACCAGGCTAAAGCCATGCTGCATGATGTCTTCCGGGTTGTAGATGCGCCAGTTCATGGCTTGCCGTACGAACGCGAGGCCAATGCCCAGCACCAGGCCCAGCAAAATGCCCAGGATGATGTTTTGCTGCATGTTGGGGCTCACCGGCAGCGTAGGTACAATCGCCGCCCGCACCATCTGCACGTAGCCCAGCTCCGACTCTTCGGCAATAATGGTGCGCTGGAGCTCCATGGCAATGTCTTTGTAGAACTGCTCGGCCTGAGCCAAGCGCCGTTCCAGCTGCTCCCGCTGTACCGTTTGTTGCGGGATGGATTGAATGCGGCCGCGGAAGTTGGCAATGCGCTCGTCGAGCGTGCGAATTTGGGCGCGCAGTTGTCCGATCGTAAGCTCTTGCTCCTCAATCTGTGTGCGCAACAGGCCTACCTGCCCGATGGCCGCGCCCGCCTGCACGCTGTTGGGCGCGTTGGCGGCGTGGGCTACCAGACGGTCGGTAAGCGCGGCGCGGCGCTGCTCAAAGCCCTTAACGCGCCGTACCAGCTCGGCGAGCTCAGGCACGCGCCCCTCGTTTCCGCGCAGCGTCGGGTCGTTGATGTAGTACGGTTCGGCCTGCGCCTTAAGCGAAGCAATTTGTTGCTCCAGCGCCTGAATTTGGGTGCGCAGGCTGGCGGCTTCTTGCTCGTCGCGCACGCTCGCCCGCAGGTTGGGCTGCAGCTGCGCCAACTGTTCTTGCATCACCGTCAGCTTGCGCTGCTCCTGCTCCAGCTGAAAGACCAGCTCCTGGCGCTGCGTCGTCAGGTCCACGTACTCCTGCGCCACGCGCTGGCCGTCGGGGCCCTGCGTGACGAGCTGGTTGGAGCGCGCAAACGTGGCCCACTCGTCTTCCAGCTGGCGGATATCCTCGCGCCGCTTGGCCAACTGATCCTCAAGAAACTTCCGGGCTGCCACGACGCCCACACGGGCCATCTCGCGGCTAAACTGCCGGTACTCATGGGCAAACACGTTCGCAATGGCCGCAGCCTCGGCGGGCAGCTCGCTCGTGGCCGTAATCTTGATCATCATCTGCTCATCGTTCGCATTGAAGTCCACGACCTCGCGCATGCGTTCGATGGCCACGAGCGTATCAACCGGCACGCCGTCTTCCGGACGAAACAGCGGGAAGGCCGCCGCGCTGGTGTCGTCGATGGCGTAGAGCCGGCGAATCACGCGATGGGACAGCTGGCCGGAGTTCTCCAGGATGCCGACCTCGTTGGCCAGGTCGGGGGCCGCGCCAAAGTTGATGACGCGCTGCTGCGTGGGCGAGGGATCGACCGACACGATGGCGCTCGATTCGTACACCGGCGGCAGCGTAAGCGTGTAACCGCCAAAGGCGGCGGCTACCAGCACGCAGGTGGCCAGGATGATCCACTTGCCGCGCTTTAGGGTGCTCCAAATGGCGCCCAGGTCAAGGGCGGCTTCGTCGGTGTCGGGCGCCGCCGTGTTGGCGTGCGGACGCGACGTGCCGTAGGAGGCCGCGGCCTTTTTCCGGGGCAGATCGAGGGCTGTTTCGTTTGTTTTTTTCATTGCGATACGGGGTGAACCGAAGGGGTTCGTGAGTGGGGCGCAAAGGGGCGTAGCAGCCTAGCAGGCGCCGTCGCCACGCAGCACAACCGGCGCGGTGCGGGCCAGCAGGTATAGGTCGAGCCAGGGCGACCAGTGCTGAATGTAGTGCACGTCGAGGTGCACGCGGGCTTCAAAGCTCAGGTGATTGCGGCCGGACACCTGCCAGAGGCCGGTGATGCCGGGCGGCGTTTGCAAGACGCAGCGCGCGAGGCCTTGCATCTCGTGCAACTCGCCAGGCATGTAGGCGCGCGGGCCCACGAGGCTCATGTCGCCGCGCAATACGTTCCAAAGCTGCGGCAGCTCGTCGAGGCTGTAGCGCCGCAGCACGCGGCCAATGGGCGTTACGCGGGGGTCGTTTTGGAGCTTATGGAACCGTTGGTACTCCGCGCGCAGGGCATCGTCGCGGAGCAAGACCTCGCGCAGCATGGCATCGGCGTTGGTGTACATGGTGCGAAACTTGAGCACGGAGAAGCACCGACCGTCGCGTCCCATGCGATGCTGACGATAAAACACGGGCCCCGGATCGTCGCGCTTGATTAGGAGCGCCACCAATGCAACAATTGGCGCAAGCAGGACCAGCAGAATGGCGCTCCCTACCACGTCAACGGTTCGCTTCGCGGCGCGCGCGAGGGGGCGCAGCGCGTAGCGCCGGATGCCAACGCCCATCAGCCCATCGGCCGTTGCGCCGGTCGTCCAAAGCGCGGGCCCTTCGCCGGCCACGGGTACGATAAAGACCTTGTCAAAGAAGCGGCTGTAGCGTTCGATGAGGCGGGCCCGGTCGACGGCCTGCACGTGGGGCAGCGCCACCACCACGTACGGAATCTTGTGGGTGGTGGCCAGGTGCAGCGCCTCGGCCTCGGCACCGCCATAGGGCACCGAGGCGGCCGCCGACGCGTCGTCGGGCAGGGCGTCGCCCACCAGCGCTACCGGCCGAATGCCCAGCTCGGGCCACCGGCGCAGCGTGTCGAGCACCGCGGGCGCCGACTGGCTCCGGTTGATGATGACCGCCGGAATGCCCCACCACGACTGTTGGGCCAACAGGATGCGCACCAGGCCGTGCGTGAATGGAAGCACGAGGGTTGCCATCAGGCCCCAGACCATCAGCTCCAGGGCCTGTTCGGTAGACCCGGTGGCGAGTCCTACGGAGAGGGCAGCAACCACCGAGAGCACGAGGGTGAGCATGGCCATGCGTTGCATGACGTGCACCGGGTGCTGGGCCGCTTGCTGGTAGAGGCCATTCAGGCCGATCAACACGAGCAGGGCCACCGTGGCCACCACCAGCGATGGTCCGGGAACCTGGAAGGCCGCCCGCACGCCCAGGGCGAGCATGCTCAGCACCAACAGATCGGCGGTTGCCATGAGCGCGGCTACGAGGTAGCGCGGCGCCCACGGCACCTGCACCGTGGCCCTTGAGGCGGCGGAGCGATGGGCGGTTTCTGCCAACACCGGTACCGGGTGGCTGCGGTTGGTAAGACCCTTCGGGGCAAAGGGCGCTGTAGGTGATACAGATACGGAGGGCATCATGAGAACAAAACGTAAGGGGAGAGCGGCGCTACGTTAGGTGATCCTCAAGCGTGAAGGGGTCGTCGTTAAACGCGGCATGCGTGTCGCTCACCAGTTGATGGAACGCCTGCCGAAAGCGAGGAACGGAGAACTGCTCGGCGTGCGCACGAATGCGCTCGGGGACAAACGACGCGCGGCGCTTCTCGAACGTGCGGACGGCCTCGCACAGGGCTTCGGTCGTCTGGCGATCGAACCACACGCCGGTTTCGCCGGGCACAACCGTTTCGCGGGCGCCGCCGCGTCCGTAGGCAATGACGGGGGTGCCGCAGGCTTGAGCCTCCACCGGCACGATGCCAAAGTCTTCTTCGGCGGCAAACACAAACGCGCGGGCGTGCTGCATGTAGTACTGCACGGCTTCGTTGGGCTGGTAGCCCAAGAACGATACATTGGGCCCTGCCAGCTGGCGCAGTTGCTGGGCCTCGGGGCCGTCGCCGATGACGATCAGCTCTTTCTCGGGCATCGCGGCAAATGCCTCCACGATGAGGTCGATGCGCTTGTAGGGGACGAGCCGCGAGAGGGTGAGGTAGTACTCATCCTTGTCGGTTTGCAGCGAGAAAGCATCCACATCCACCGGCGGATACAGCACGGGGGCCCGGCGCCGGTACGTTTTCCAGATGCGCCGTGCTACGTGTTGCGAGTTCGCCACAAAAAGATCCACCCGCGGGGCGCTACAGGCATCGAAGAGGCGCATGTAGTGAAGCAGCGCACGCGCCACCCAGCCCCGTAGTCCGCTCGTCAGGTTGTTTTGCTTCAGGTAATCGTGGTGCAGGTCCCAGGCGTAGCGCATGGGGCTATGCACATAGCTGATATGCAGCTGATCGGACTGCGTGAGGATGCCTTTGGCGACTGCATAGCTGGAGGACACAATGACGTCGTGCGCGCGCAGATCGAACTGCTCAATGGCCAGCGGGGCCAGCGGAAGGTAGTAGCGGTATTTTGAGCGAGCAAAGGGAAGGTGTTGAACGAACGAGGTGTGTACCGACTTCCCTTGCAGGAAGTCGCGCTGATCGGGGGGGAGAAAGTCGATGAGGCTGTACAGCTCGGCCGATGGGAACGACACAAGCATCTGCTCCAGTACCCGCTCAGCCCCTGCGTACACAGGCAGCCAATCGTGGACGAATCCCATGGCTGGAAGTCCCGATTGGCCATCGCCCCCGGTCAGCCAGGCGGCCACATCCGGATGAGAGGCGGTAAGCGATGTTGACGATGAAGGCATAGAAGCACCAACAAAACGTTCAGGAGGAGGCGTGCGGCAGTTGATCCATAGCATACGGCGCATCCCTAGGAGGCATGGTGCGGTTGCAGCGCATCCCCACCGCGCCTTTTCACCCGTCCTGTGCGTGCAGGCCCTACCAGAGTTGGAGACGGGATGCGCCAAAAGTAGCATACCGACCTATCGTTGCGGTCCACCGTCCGCGGGCGGCGCGCCGGGCGGTGGCCAGGCGCGCGCCGCGAACCACGGAGCGCGCCAATGGGCCGCTCACGGATGTGTCTCGGTTGAGGAAGACGATGCCTCGCGGCCGTACGTCCATTGCACCGCATACTGCAGCAGCTCGGAGACGGTATCGAAACCCAGTTTTTCCTTGGCCCGTCGGCGATAGGTCTCAATCGTTTTGCGGCTCAAGTCCAGCTGGTCTGCGATGTCGGTGACGTTATGCCCGGCACCCAACATCTGGAAAACGGTCATTTCGCGGTCGGTCAGGCGCTCGGTGGCGGCCCCTAAGGTGTAATCCTTTTGATGGATCACCTTGTTGAGGATGCGCGACGACATGCGGCGGCTCAGGTACACCTCGCCCTGCATCACCGTCTCGATGGCCTGAATGACATCCTGCGTGGGGGCATTCTTCATCACGTATCCGGCGGCGCCGGCTCGGATGGCGCGTTCGGCGTACACCGTCTCGTCGTACATCGAAAAGACGAGCGCTTGCACGTCGGGCATCTCGTTGCGGAGCGTCTCGATAAGGTCAAAGCCGTGGCCGTCCGACAGCGAGAGGTCGACGATGACCACGTCGGGGGGGCGTCGCCGCAGGAGCTCCAGCGCGGTCTGCGCAGATCCGGCCTCTCCGATCAGGCGGAAGTTAAGGGTGCGAGTGATGGTGGAGGCGAGTGCTTCGCGAATGGCGGGGTGGTCGTCCACGATAAAGACGCGAACGCGCTCATCAGGCGTCGAAGCACTAAAGTCGTGTGGATGTTGAGACGGTGCGTTCATACGAACAGGTGTGCACGCTTAGTAGGTAGAAAAGCCTTGCAGCCTGCCGGTAGGCCCATGAGGCAACGAGAACATGCGTGAGGACAACCAACCTCGGTTGTTTCATCGTCGCATAACCTACACGATGGCGCAGGGGCGTACACGGTCGTTCCTACCCAACGAGTGACGGAGGTTGGGCGCATTGCGGTGTCATGCTTGCGCTGCGCCACCGTCTCTTTTGCTACCGTGGGGCGGTCATCCAGGCCGTGCGTACACGAGTAATTGCCCGTGCAGAATATCCGCACGCCAGCAGTTGCATCTCTCCCGCCGCCCGCTTTCCTTCAGGGCAGCGTGCTGCTTCCGACGTCTCTTAGGCCATGGACCTCTCCACCCTGCCGCTCAATGCTACGCTCATCTACCGGCTGGTGGTTACCGCTGCTGTGCTGGGGGCGGCCTACGGACTCATCCGCCTGGGCCATCGGCTCATTAAGCGCTACGTGCACGACGCGACGCACCGCTACCAGGCCGCCAAATGGGTGCGGCGGGGCACGGTGCTGCTGGCTGCTGTCTTCACCATTGCCTTGTGGTCCCCCAGCGCAAGCGGCGTGTTTACCCTCCTCACCATCATTGGTGCGGGGCTGGCCGTTGCGCTGCGCGACGTACTGCTGAGCCTTGTGGGCGGCGTGCGGCTGTCGTGGCACGTGCCCTTTGCGCACGGCGACCGCATCGAGGTGAACGGCGTGCGCGGCGACGTTGTCGACATCGGGCCGCTCCAAACGGCGGTCATGGAGGTGGGCGAGTGGGTCGCGGCCGACCAAAGCACGGGCCGCATCGTGCACATTCCGAACAGCTGGCTCTTTGTGCACGCCGTTAAGAATTACACGGACGGGTTCGACTTCATCTGGAATGAGGTGAGCGTCGTGGTTACGTTTCAGAGCGATTGGCGCGCGGCGCGCGGCATCGTCGAAGAAGTGGCCGAGGAGTTGCTGCCTGATGTGACGCGCGAGGCGCGCGAGCAGCTGCAGGCCGTAACGCGGGACTACCTGGTGCGCTACCGCGTGCTTACGCCGTACGTGTATGTCGACATGGTCGACCATGGCGTGCGGCTCACCCTGCGCCACCTCACACACACGCGCGGCCGTCGCAACCTGCGGCATGGCCTAACCATCGAGCTGCTGGAACGCTTCGAGACGCACCCCAACATTGCCATCGCTTACCCCACCTACACCGTGCACGGCGCCAACCCGCACAGCGCATCGCCCGATCGGCGGCCGCTGCCGCCCATGTAAGCCGCCCGGCTCGGTCGAGCGCTTAGGCTTGCTCCATCGGGCGGGCCGTGGCCACGTCAACAAAGCCCTCGTGCCAGCGCTCGGTGATGCCCAGCCCCTGCTCGCACACCATGTCGTAGAACGCATCGAGGGGTACCACATCTTCAAGGACGCCAGCCCCCCCGCCCGTAACGGCCCCGTCGCGCCTTGCGATGAGGAGCGCTGAGGCAATGGCCGGAATGGCTGTGCTGCGCATCATGGCCGTCTCGTGGGTGTCGTCGTTGAAGCGCTCAGCCATCTCGTAGACCAGCGTGTGCGGGGCGCCGTCCTTTTCGCCGTGGAGCACCACGCGCAAGAGCACGGCGTCTTTGTACACGCCCCCCAGCCGATCGCGCATCTTGCGCACCAGCACATCGCGGTACGTGAGATGCGTTTGGACGCCAATCTTGCGATCTTCGGCAAGGCCCAGGCCCAGCACAAACTGCATCTGCGAGAGGTGTCCGGGCCAGCGGATCGTCTTGTGATCAAACGTTTCGATGGTGCCGGCCAACGACTCGGCCAGCGTGGAGAGGCCGCCCTGCGTGCAAAAGGCCTGCATCCCTTCAAACGGCGGATCGAACGTGATGTCTTCGGCGCCCGAGAGGGCGTCGACGGTGGTGAGCGTGCCGCCTCGGAGGTGCTGCGCAGGATTGGTGTAGTCGTCGAGGATGCGCTGTGCCGACCACGAGATGCGGAAGTTGAACGGGGGCTGCGGCTCCAGGGGCACGTCGCCCACGCGCAAGTGCGCGGCCTGCGGGGTGTCGAACTGCGCCAGCCCGCGCATGCACAACACGTTGATGAGCCCCGGCGCGAGGCCGCAGTTGGGCACCACCCATATCGACTTTTCGCGGGCCTGCTCGTCGAGAGCCAGCTCGCGGTTCACAATCTGGTCGTTGCCGCCCAGGTCGCAAAAGTTGATGCCAAGGTGCACGCAGAGCTCGGCGAGCTCGGGGTTTAGCTCAGGCGGCACGCAGCTAATCACGCAGTCGCTGCCCCGAATAATCTGGTCGATCACGTTGGTGTCGCGCGCGTCGGCCTGAAACGACCGCAGCACCGGCGCGTCGGTCTGGTCGTGCAGCTTTTGCAGCGAGCTGGCATGCGTATCGCACACCTGCACCTGCGAGACGTCATCGGTGTGCGCGCACAGGTGACGGGTGACGGCTGCGCCGATGGAGCCGGCGCCGATGACTGTAATTTTCATACCGTTGCAGTTCCGAAGGGGAGAGGAACACGTGGGGAACGCAGCACCGCCCTTAGACGTGGCCGCGTCCTTCGAGCGCCCGCGAGAGGGTGGCTTCATCGGCGTACTCTAAGTCGCCTCCAATGGGCAGGCCGCGGGCAATGCGCGTTATGCGGACGTCAAACGATTCCAGCAGTTGCGTGATGTAGTAGGCCGTGGTGTCGCCCTCCACGTTGGGGTTCACCGCCAAAATGAGCTCTTGAATGGCGAGGTCTTCCGGTGCGGGGGCTTCTTCTTCGGCCGTGCCGTTGCCAAACGACGGATCGAGGCGTTGCGCCAGCTCGCGGATGCGCAGGTCGTCGGGGCCTATGCCGTCGAGCGGCGAGATGACGCCCCCAAGCACGTGGTACAGCCCGCGATATTCGCCGGTGCGCTCAATGGCCAGCAGGTCGCTCGACTCTTCCACAACGCAAATCGTGGTACGGTCGCGTTCTTCCGACTGGCAGATGGGGCACGGATCGGCGTCCGCAACCACGTAGCACCTTGAACACCGCTGTACGCGCTCTTTTACGTCGAGCAGGGCCTGCGCAATCGCCGCCACCTCATCGTCGGGCATCTTGAGCACGTAGTTGGCCAGGCGGCGTGCCGTTTTTTGCCCAATGGTGGGGAGCTTGGTGAATTGCTCCACCAGCGCTTCCACAGACTCCGATGTAAATTGCATAGTGCACCCACTTATCAGCAATACCGGCGCAGCGGCCCCGAAGCGACACGCGACGGGGCGCCTACACCATCACAACGCGGTTCGGTCTACAGTCCCAGCTGGCTCAGGTCCATGCCCGGCGGCAGCATGTTGCCCATCGACTTTTTCATCTCTTCCTGCGCGAGGTCGCCGGCTTCTTCCAACGCCTTGTTCACGCCCGCGATGATGAGGTCTTCGAGCAGTTCGAGATCGTCAGGATCAACGGCATCGGGGTCAATCTCGATGGCCGTGACTTCCTGGTTGCCGTTGGCGGTAACCTTCACCATGCCGCCGCCGGCTTCCGCGGTGGTCGTTTTCTTACCAAGCGATTCCTTGGCCTCGGACATCTTTTTCTGCATGTCCATCATTTGGCCAAACATCTTCGACATATCCATTCCGTTGGACATAAAAGGGGTAGGGCTTAAGAAATTGTGTGCGTACAAGCGGGTAGTGTACGAGGAAGTGCTCCTGCCGATCCGCTCCCACGGGCGAAACGATGTGAACCCATCGTTAGGCATTGACGGGGCAGCCCGCCCGCGGTGCGCGGGTTAACGGAGGCGGGCATGCGCTACCAGGCCGATTCGAGGTCGAAGCCTTCAAAGAGGGCGTCGAGGGCGTCGTACGTGGGCCGCAATTTTTCGAGCCGTTTGATGGGCGAGAGGAACGCGTCGGGCGTGGCAGCCGAGGTGTCGGCGGGGGCGGTGTGCACCTCCGGGTTCAGCCGCTTCACATCCACATCCGTTTCCTCGGCGATGGCGGTCAACAGGGCCTGCTGCTGCTCGCGGACGGTGCGCCGCTGCAGGTCGTCCTCCACCGTAAGCGTCAGCACGCCGTTGGAGAGTGCGCCGGGCGCTACGTTTTTGAGCACCGATCGAACGGCAATGTGCCCCTGCGTGGCCGACTGCACGATGCGTGGCCATTCCTTTTCGATGCGCGCCTGGGCGTCCGCATCGTAGCGCGCGGTGGGGGCGGGGGGCTCAGCTACCGCCGTGGCTGTGGAACTTGCGTCATCGCGTGGGGCGTCGTCGCCGCTCGCCGCCTCGCCGGCAGTCTCGTCGTCGGGCGAGAGGGCGGGCTGGCTAAAGAGGTCGTTGTACAGGTCGTCGCTGCGATCGGACGGTGAGGAACCTGCTGCAGGCGGTGCGGTGTCGTCCGACGGAGGCCGGTTGCTGGGGGCGTCGTCCGCTCCGTCGTCCGCGCCGGTTCCGTCCTCGCCCGAGGAAGCCTCGTCGCCTGGCGCCGCGGTGGGCGTTTCGTCCTCCGCGGGCTTCGGGTCAGAAGCGTCTGCATCGGCCGCAGGCGTCGTATCCTGCGCCGGCGCATCCGCAGGTTCATCGTCGGGATCGGCCGGTGCGGCCTCCGATTCATCATCACGTGCGGCGGACGGGTCGGCCGGTGCGTGCGGCGTGGGGGGGCCCGGAATTGGATCGTCGGTGGGGGATGCCTCGGTGTCCTCGTCAACGTCCGAAGCGTCTCCGGCATCCGGAGCGCTTTCGGTGGACGTTGCGGGCGGCGTCGATGCTGCGTCGGAGTTCGAAGCGCTCGATTCGGTTGAAGCGCCGGTTGTTCCTTGTGTGGGGTCGGAGGCTGACGGGCGGTCGGGGGCCGTCCACGTATCGGGCAGTTCTCCTTCGTCTACCAACGTTTCCAGGGCATCGATCGCGTCCAGGGCCCGCTCAAGGTCGGCGGCGCGCTGCATGTGCGCCATCTTCAGCAGGGCGAGCTCCAGCTTCAGGCGCGGCTGCGGGCTCCCCTTGACGTCGGCTTCGGCGTCGCTGGCCACCATGAGCAGGCGCAACAGATCGGCTTCCCCAAACGGGGCGGCGGCCGCGACGTAGCGGCTGCGGGCGCCCGCGGCGACTTCGGTAAGGGCTTCGGGGCCCAGCGTTTCCACCACGAGCAGGTGGCGCAGGTGCTCGGCCAGTCCATTGAGAAATTCGCGGAGGTCGTAGCCCTCGTGCACCACGCGCTGCACCAGCTGGAGCATTCCGGCGCTGTCTTGCCCGGCCGCGTGGGTAGTGGCCTTGAAGTAGAGGTCGCGGTCGACCACGCCCAGCGCCTGCGCGAGCGCTTCGTACGTGAGCGTGGTGCCACAGAGCGAGAGGGCCTGATCGAACGCGGAGAGGGCGTCGCGGAGGGCGCCTTCCCCCTTGCGCGCGATGAGCATGAGCGACTCATCATCGGCCGTGATGTCTTCGGCCGTGCAGATTTCCTGGAGGCGCTCCACAATGTCTGCGACGGGGATGCGGCGGAAGTCGAACCGCTGGCAGCGCGACAAGATGGTGGGCAGCACCTTGTGCGGCTCGGTGGTGGCAAAGATGAACAGCGCGTGCGGCGGCGGCTCCTCCAGGGTCTTCAGCAGCGCGTTGAAGGCCTGGGTGGAGAGCATGTGCACCTCGTCGAGGATGTACACTTTCTTTTTGCTCCCCTGCGGCGGGATGCGCACCTTCTCACGCAGCTCGCGGATGTCGTCGACCTTGTTGTTGGAGGCGGCATCGACCTCAAATACGTTCAGGCTGCGGCCCTCCTCAAACGCCTTGCACGACGGACAGGCGCAGCACGGCTCGGCGTTGTCGGGGCGTTCGTCGCGCGGGGTCTCGCAGTTGATGGCCTTGGCCAGGATGCGCGCGGCGGTGGTTTTGCCCACTCCGCGCGGTCCGCTAAAGAGATAGGCGTGGCTGAGCCGGTCGCGGCGGATCGCATTTTTGAGCGTGCTCGCCACGTGCTCCTGCGCCACCAGCTCGTCGAACTGGCGGGGGCGGTACTTGCGGGCACTTACGAGATAGCGCTCGGCCATAAGCGGGCGGCGGGTTGCTGAACGATACGCGGGATAAATATAGCCGCCGGCGCGCCGACGCGCAAACCGATTACGGGTGAAGCGGTCCGGGCCCTGCTCATGCCCTGTCGGAAGCCTCTATGCGGGCACCGGCGCCAGGGTGGCAAAGTTTTGGAGGATGCGCAGCCCCGGCAACTGACTCTTTTCGGGGTGGAACTGGACGCCATACACGTTGTCGCGCTGCACGATGGCCGGAAACGCGTGTCCGTAGGTCGCCGTCGCCACGACATCGCGCGGGCTGTCGGCGACGGCGTGATACGAGTGCACAAAGTAGACGTACGGCGCATCGCCCAGGTCGCGCGTCAGAGGCGTTGCGCGCCGAATGGCCAACTGGTTCCAGCCCATGTGCGGCACCTTGAGGGCGTCGGCTTCTCCGGCGGGCGCCTTGTGGAAGTGCACCACGCGGCCGGGCAGGAGGCCGAGCCCCTCGTGGGTGCCGTGTTCGAGGCCCACATCAAACAGGAGCTGCATGCCCACACATACGCCCAGCAGCGGCGTGCCGCGGCCCACCGCCTCCTGCAGGGGCGCTTCCAGGCCGCGGCTTCGGATGGCGTCGGCGCATGCCCCAAAGGCGCCCACGCCTGGTAGGACCAACCGATCGGCGGCTGCAATGGCCGCTGGATCATCGGTGCGCGTGACCGACGCGCCCACGCGCTCCAGCGCCTTCTCGATAGACCGCAGATTGCCAATCCCGTAGTCGATGATGGTGACCATGGTCGTTCGGGCTGAGATGAGAAAAACGTTCCCCGCTTGTACGATATGAGCCGGGCGGGAGGTCCAGCCGTGTCCGGAACCGGCGATGGGGCCCAGCCGGCTGCTGCGGCAAAACGGCGGGGCGTGCTTTTTATGTGCTCGGTCGTATTGACAACTTGAAACGCCGTTGCCCAATCCTCGACGGAGGGGACCACAACCGCCGGCCTATCGGTGTTAAGGCACGGTGCTTTGTCGCCCAATGGCCGTTCGCAAGTCCCGATGCGCCTCATGATCCGTATGCAACCCGTCCGCTGGCTTCTTCAACGTGCTCGTTTTAGCCTCCCCCGGCCTCCCGAAGTATCTCGGTGGAGCCTGATCGGGGGGCTGGCGCTTCTGCTGGCGATTGGCCCGGCGCCCACATCTGCTCAACCGGCCGACAGCACGCGCGTGGTGGTGGGCTCGAAGAAGTTCACCGAGAACGTCATCCTGGGCTGGATGGCTACGCACCTCATCGAAGCGACCACGTCGCTACCGGCGCGCCACGAAGCGGAACTGGGCGGCTCGCGCTTTCTGTGGGAGGCCCTGCTGCGCGGCGGGCTCGATGTGTATCCGGCGTACACGGGCACGCTTACGCAAGAAATTTTGCCGGGCACTGCCCCTACGCGGGCCGCGCTCCGCGATACGCTCGCGCACTACAACCTGCGCATGACCGCGCCGCTCGGCTTCAACAACACCTACGCCCTCGGCATGCGCGCCGCGCAGGCCCGGCGCCTGGGCATCGAGTCCATTGCCGACCTGCGGGCGCATCCGGACCTCACGTTTGCGTTCACCAACGAGTTTATGAAGCGCAGCGATGGCTGGCCGGCGCTGAAGCGGGCCTACGAGCTGCCGCAGTCGGCGCAGGGCGTCGACCACGCGCTGGCCTATCGCGGGCTGCGCAGCGGGGCGATCGACGTCACCGATGTGTACACCACCGATGCCGAACTGGCGGCCCACGATCTGCGCGTGCTTGCGGACACCCGCAACTTTTTTCCGGCATACCAGGCCGTCTACGTCTACCGGGCCGATCTGCCGGCTGCGGCGGCACAGGCCCTTCAGCGGCTGGCCGGCCGCATCGATGCGGCCACCATGCAGCGGCTCAACCGGCGCGCCAAAATTGACGGGCAGCGGGAGACCGTCGTCGCGGCGCGCTTCCTCAATCGTACCTTCTCGTCGCTGCGCGTAACGCCGCCACCGGCCGCGTCGTGGGTCGATCGCGTGTGGCAGCGGACGCGCGAGCACGTGGGGCTGGTGGGCGTTTCGCTGGCCGTGGCCGTAGTGCTGGGCATTCCGCTGGGTATTGTCGCGGCCCGCGTGCGGTGGGTAGGCCCCGGCGTGCTGTTGCTCGTGGGCGTCACCTACACGATTCCCTCCCTGGCGCTGCTGGCCCTCATGGTGCCGCTCATCGGATTGGGCTACGCGCCGGCGGTGCTGGCGCTTACGCTCTATAGCCTGCTGCCCATCGTGTGGAATACCTTCACCGGACTGCGCGGCATCGAACCGTCGCTGCAGGAATCGGCGGCGGTGCTCGGACTCTCTCCCACGGCTAAGCTCCTGCGCGTCGATCTTCCGCTGGCCGCCCGCTCGATAGGGGCGGGCATCAAAATCGCGGCCGTCATCAACATCGGAACGGCCACGCTCGGTGCCCTCATTGGCGCCGGCGGCTATGGGCAGCCAATCCTCACCGGCATTCGCCGCGCCGACGTAGGTCTCATCTTGGAAGGCACCGTGCCGGCGGCCGTGCTCACCGTTGCGGTGCTTGCCGTGTTGGAAGGGGTGCAGCGCGGCCTTCTGCCCCGCAGCCTGCGCACATCCGAGTGACGCGGCTTGTCTTCATCCAGCGCAGTGCGTATCCTGACGTACCTGGCCTTTATTGCTTACATGCTACCTTTATGAATCACGTGCTCGCTGCATTTCTTCTGAGCGTGTCTGTTCTTGTTGCTGGTTGTTCGGTCACGCAGTCCCTATCGGGTGGCGCTGGGGAGGGCGCAATGCGTACGTACAGCCAGTCGTCCGTTGGGCAGGTGCTAACGGCCGCGCAAGCGGTCATCCGTGCGTCCAATTTCCAACTCGCGGGCACCGCCCGGCCCGCGCGATCGCGTTACGAACTCTCGTTTGTTCGCCAGGACGCCAAGACGCGAACGCCGTATCGCGTCGTTATCGCAGACAAAGAAGCCACGACGCGTACCAACGCCCGCGTAACCGTGCAACTTCTCGCGGCCGACGGCGACGAAGCCCCGGCGGACGTTGTGCAGGCCTTCTTCAGCAGTCTGGATAAGCAGCTGGGACAGCAGCGCGGTGCGCTCGTGCAATAGACCCGCGTCGACCGGGCGCGCATCGAGGCCTTACGGTAAGTGCGACTTTCGGCGGCAAATCCTGATAACAAGGCACGAGTGAGCTTCGAACGGCCATCATCAGGTTTGGATGACGCCCGGATTGAACGGCTCCATGGTTGGGTTGTGATCGGCCATCTCGATGCCTAACGACAGCCACTCGCGCGTGGCGGTGGGATCGATGAGGGCGTCGGTCCAGAGGCGGGCCGCGGCGTAGTAGGCGGTCGTTTGCTCTTCGTAGCGGTCCTCGATGGTTGAGAGAAGCTCCTGCTCGTCTTCTTCCGAGAGCTCCTTGCCTTTCTTCTGCAGGGCGCGCACCTGGATCTGCTTGAGCACCTTCGCCGCTTGTGTGCCGCCCATCACGGCGATCTTGGCCGTTGGCCAGGCGAGCATCAAGCGCGGGTCGTATGCCCGCCCGCACATGGCGTAGTTGCCGGCGCCGTACGAGTTGCCCATGACCACCGTAAACTTGGGCACGGTGCTGTTGGCGACCGCGTTCACCATCTTGGCGCCGTCCTTGATGATGCCGCTGTGCTCGGCGCGCTTGCCCACCATGAAGCCGGTGACGTCCTGGAAGAACACCAGCGGGATGTGCTTCTGATTGCAATTCATGATGAAGCGTGCGGCCTTGTCTGCTGCGTCGCCATAGATCACGCCGCCCACTTGGATTTCGCCGCGCTTCTCGTGGCCCACATTTTTACGGACGATGTTGCGCTGGTTGGCCACAACACCCACGTTCCAGCCGTCGATGCGGGCGTAGCCGGTAACGAGCGTTTGCCCGTAGCCCGCCTTGTATTCCGTCCACGACTCGGCATCTACGATGCGCGCCAGGATGTCGCGGGCGTCGTACTGCGGCGTGCCTGCGCTGGGGAAGAGGCCGTACAGCTCATCAGCGGCAAACGCTGGTTCTTGGGGCGTCGCGCGCGTAAAGCCGAAGCGCTCCACCGGCCCCATGTGGTCCATCAGGTTGCGCACAATGTCGAGCGCCTCTTCGTCCGTCGCGGCGGTGTAGTCGGTCACGCCCGAGATTTCAGAGTGCGTTACCGCACCGCCCAGCTCGTCCTCGTCCACTTCCTCGCCGATGGCCGCCTTTACCAAAAACGGTCCGGCCAAAAAGACCGAGCCGGTGCCATTGACGATGATGGCCTCGTCCGACATAATCGGCAGGTAGGCGCCGCCCGCTACGCAACTGCCCATGATGGCGGCAATCTGCGGGATGCCGCGGCTGGAGAGACGGGCGTTGTTGCGAAAGATGCGCCCAAAGTGCTCTTTGTCGGGAAAGATTTCGTCCTGCATGGGCAGGTAGACCCCGGCCGAGTCGACGAGGTACACGATGGGCACGTGGTTCTCCAGGGCAATTTCCTGGGCCCGCAGGTTCTTCTTGGCGGTAATGGGAAACCACGCGCCGGCCTTTACGGTGGCATCGTTGGCCACCACCAGGGTGAGGCGTCCGCTGATGGTGCCGAGGCCCATCACGGTGCCGCCGGCCGGGCAGCCGCCTTCCTCCTCGTACATCTCGTAGCCCGCAAAGAGCCCAAGCTCCTTGAAGTCGTCCGGATCGTCGAGCACGTATTCGATGCGCTCGCGGGCCGTGAGCTTGCCGCGCTCGTGCTGGCGGTCAATGCGCCGCTGGCCCCCGCCGGCGCGCACGGCGGCGGCGCGTTCGTTCATGGTTTGCAGCAGGGCTTCGTAGCGGGCCGCGTGCTCCTGGTAGGAAGCGCTTTCATGATCGGCAGCGGCGCCAAGGGATGTAGCGTCAACATCAGACATGCAACAGCAAGGGTGTGTGCGTAAAAACCAAACGAAAGCGCCTGTCCGCAAGTGCGAGACAGGCGCCGGTGCGCAGTGCGCAAGAAAGCAAGCGAGCGCGGACGAAAGCTACAGGATTGCGCCCATTTTGCGGCGGATTTCCTCACGCGATTCGCCGGTCTTGTCGTGAATCAGCCCGACGATCTTGTGCATCTCGCCGCGGGCCCGCTTCATCTCTTTGTCGTCGAAGTCGGCCTCTTCCCAGATTTCTTTGATCTGGTCGCGAATGCGACGCCAGCTTTCGTTCATTGCCTCTGTTGCCATAATACAGCCTCCGGTGCGCTTATTTCAATAGTCGGATGCCTATCTAACCGTAAATTTACCGGCTACGTTCCGCGCGCTGCCGACGGGCGCGTCTACCACCGCACGCGAAGGGTCTGCCGCACGTAGCGCGTGTCGGCGGGCGGAAAAGGCACAGACAGCACGGTGATGTCGCCGCGGCGTTCTACAATGGATGTGCCCGGGGGCGCCGTGAGGCGGTGGGGCGAGCGGATGGGCACGCGGTAGGTGCGCCCGGCGCGGCCCTCCAGCACGAGGCGCAGCGTACCCGTGGTGGCGGCAGCGCGCAGCACCCGCAGCCCGCGATTCATCGCCCCCTGGGCCGGCGCGTGCACGGGCAACAGCGCATCGGTACCGCGCGTGCGTTGCAGCGTGAGGGTCAGCGTATCGGCGGCGCTCGATGCCCGAACGACCGCCCGCATGCGATCGCCGGCCGCGTGCGTCCGAACGTCCACCGCCGCCCCGTTCACGCGCGCGCCACGGACCGTCGCGTCGCCGGGCAGCGCCGGGGCAAAGACAACGTCCGGAAGGGCCGCTGCCGGGGATTGCGGCGCGAGCGTGAGGCGATAGGTGCTGTCGGTGCGAAGCAGCGTCAGCGTGTAGCGCTCGTTGCCGGCCGGCACATTGCGTGCCTGCAGGTGGTCCCAGTTGGCCGGTAGCTGCGGCGCAACGTGCAGCGTGCGTCCGCCATCCCGCACGCGCAGGCCCAGGAGCCCGCGCAACGCCGGCGTCACAATCATCGCTTCCGACCAGATCTGGTGGTGCGAGGTGCGTCCAAAGGCGGTGTTGAAGTCGCCCGACAGCAGTTCGGTGATGTAGCCCAGGGCATCTTGCGTGGTGAGCAGGGCCGTGCTCATCAGGGCCTGGTACCCCACGTGCGGCCGCGTGTACCGATAGGCGCCCATCGCGGCCCATCCGGTAAAGAGGGGCCACACCGATCCGTTGTGATACGACAACGGATCGTACACGTCGCTCGTCTGTGCCACAATGCGGTGCCCCCAGTCGGTAGCCAGGGCGCCACTGCCCAGGTGGTCAATTTGCGAGGCCGCACGGGCGCTGTCGAGCAGGCCCCACCACAGCGGCACGGCCGGAAGCACGCTGCTTGCGGTGTAGCGCTCGTTGCCGGGGGCGGGCCGCCGGGTGCCCAGGGCGTAGTGGCCGCGTCGGGGGAGCCAGTAGGTGGCCTCCATCGCCGCCACAACCTGCGCGTGCACCGCGCGGGCCTCGCGGGCCAACGCCGGAGCGTCCATGACGGTAGCGAGCGTGGCCATGCTGCGGGCGGCCTCGGCCCACAACCCTTGCAGGTAGAGCTCTTCGTGCGACGGGTACAGCAGGCCCCCCTCAATCCAGGCGTGGCCCACGTTCGTGTTCTCGATGAGATGATCGCCGTCGGTATCGGTGCGTTTCGAGAAGCGGTAGGCCTTCCGGAGGGCCTCCCAGTGCTTTTGGAGGAAGGCGCGGTCGCCGGTGGTCTGGTAGAGATCGGCGTGCGCAATGATGAACAACGGCGTCGCATCGGCGCTGGCCCAGGGGTACGGAAAGTCGGCAAACCAGTCCACAAGAGCAGCGCTCTGCGACACCTCGTGGGGAATTTTGCCGTCGGCACGCTGATAGGTCTGGAGGAAGTTGAGCGCCGTGCGGGTCCCTTCCGTGTCGCCCGCGGCCGTCAGGGCGAAGGCGGTCCAGAGCGCATCGCGGCCAAAGAACCAGGCAAAGCCGGGGCGGTCGCTCGCGCCCGCCGTGCGGAAGCCCGCCACGAGCCCGGTGCCCAGCTGCGGATTGGTGGCAAAGCCCTTGTCCATTCCAATCAGGGCCCAGTCCATGGCCCGGTCAAGGCGGTCGTCGGGCGTGTCGAGCTGCACCGATTCGCGCAACACCGCGCGGTAGTGCGCGACATTCTGCTGATAGAGCGAGGCAGCGTTTTGCAGAAGCCGGTCGGCGGTGGCGTGGGCAGCGGCGAGGCTGTCCATGCTGCCGGCAAAGACGATGGGCAGCCACCGGTTACGGGTCGTAGCGGGCGTCGTCTCGATGACAAACTCGGCGGGCACGTTGCGCGGCTCCTCCTGGTACGGCATCAGCGAGACGTCGCGCGCCCCGGGGGCCGCGATGACCCCGGCGTAGGGATGGCCGGGCACCGTCAGCTGGTAGCGATCGCGGGCCGCGTCAAACGCGATGTTGTCTTGCGGCATGCCCGCGGGCCACATCAGGCGCAGGTCGGGCCGAAAGACGCCGTGTACCGTCACCGGCCGCACGCTTTCCACATCCAGGAGCATCACCACGCCGGGCGCGTCAATCGGGGCAAACACAACTTGCCGCACGGTGAACGCCGCGTGGGTGTAGGTGATGGTTGTCGCCTCCGGCCGCACCGTGATGCGGGTCATGAGGTCGCGCCCGTCGTAGGCCAGCGGGTAGCCCGCAATGGAGAACTTCAGCCGCCAGTCGTGCACCAGCTTCAGCGGATAGGTCCACACCTCAAACGATTCGTTTTCGTAGCCGAGCAGTGCTGCGCGGCGTCCCACCACATCCAGGAAGGCGCCTTTTTGCGCGGGCCGCGAGAGGACGAGGCGCGTGGAGTCGCGCGCAAACGGTTCGATCCATTGCGCGGGCTGCGCGGGTAGGGCGGCGGGCATCAGGAGGAGAACACACCAGGCGGCAACGAGGCGTCGCATGAGGCACGAGGGTAACGGTGAGCGGCGGTTGCGCTGAAGTATAGATCAGGCGTCGCACAAAAGAAACGGTCGCGTCTGCTTCCCCTGCAAAGGAACAGCCCGCTGAGGAAAAAAGTTGGGCCGCATCCATGTTTCGGTGTCATCCCGGTTCTGTGCTTCGCGTGCCATGCGCATTGGCCCCCTCGAATTTTCCGACCGCCCCTTGTTTCTCGCGCCCATGGAGGACGTGAGCGACCCGCCGTTTCGCATCCTGTGCAAGCGGTACGGCGCAGACATGCTCTACACCGAGTTTGTCTCGTCGGCCGGGCTCCTGCGGGACGTAGACGATGCGCACCAGAAGCTCGACATCTACGAGGCGGAGCGTCCCATCGGCATTCAGGTGTGGGGCGGCGCGCTCGACGAGGTGCGCCGGGCAACCCCACTCGTGGATGCCGCGGGCCCCGATGTGATCGACATCAACTTCGGCTGTCCGGTGCGTAAAATCGTGCGCAAGGACGGCGGCGCGGGCATCCTCCGCGACCTCGACAAGATGGAAGCCATCACGGCCGCCGTGCTCGAGCACTCGAACCGTCCGGTCACCGTCAAAACGCGTCTGGGCTGGGACGACGACTCTATTCGCATTGTGGAGGTTGCCCGGCGGCTGGAGCGCCTGGGCATTGCGGCGCTAGCCGTGCATGCCCGCACGCGCGAGCAGCAGTACACCGGGGATGCGCGCTGGCCGTGGCTGCGGCGTATTAAGACGGACGGCGTAACCAACATCCCGCTCATTGGCAACGGCGACGCGCTCGACCCCGAGCGGATTGATGCCATGTTCAACGAGACGGGCGTCGATGCCGTGATGATTGGCCGCGGCGCGATCGGCAACCCCTGGATTTTTCAGCAGGCAAAAACGTATATGGAAACGGGCGAGGTCCCCCCGCCGCCCGGCTGGGAAGAGCGCGTGCAGGTGGTGGCCGAGCACTTGTCGATGAAGTGCGAGTGGCTGGGCGAGCGGACCGGCGTGCTGGAGATGCGAAAAAACTACAGCGGCTACTTCAAAGGCTTTCGTAACGCCAGCAAGCTGCGGCACCGGCTCATGCAGCAAGACACCAAAGACGAGGTGCTGGAGGTGCTCCTCAACTTTCGCCCCGACGCCCCGGACATTCAACTTCCCAGCGCTTCCCTTCCTTCCGAGACGGCCGCGCCCAAAACGAAAAAGGCGGAGCTCCCGGCACCCGCGTGATGTCCGCCGTAGCGCATGGATGCGGGGCTTCGTGGATGTACGGACTTTGTAACTAGACAGCGTCTGCTGCAACCGGCAAGACGAGCAGCGGTAGGTACAACATATGCTATTTTTTCACCGTTGCTTCATCAGTTATGGCTACCACCAAGGCAAAGCCTCCTCAGCAGCTTGGTTCGACCGGCGAAAGTGCCGAGTATGTCTCCGACATTAGCCTGCGCGGCATTTTGTGCGCAGCGTTTCTTGCCGGCGGTGCGTTCATCTTCTTCGAGTACGCCACGCACTGGATGGGGGCCGACAACCCAATGGGCCCCACGCACTTCATTCCGAAGGTGCTTAACTTTGAGCCGGGCCCGCAGCTGGTGACGTACCTGGCGCCCATCCTGTTCATCCACTTTGTGATTGCGACGCTTGTGACGGTGCCCCTGGGGTGGCTCATCCATCGCCGATCGAAAAGCCTGGCGCTCCCTCTAGGCACGAGCTTTGGGCTGTCGCTCTACGCGCTGACGTACTTCATCCTGAACACCGAGCCGATGGGGGTAGGGCAGCACGTTGCCGTGGCGTTGGTCTTTGCGGGCTACGGGACGCTCACGGCCTGGATCTACAAAGTTACACAGTAGCCGCACGCTTCACGTTTGGGTACCATACATAGCAGCCCGTCGGTCCACACGCGGCCGACGGGCTGTTTGCTTGTTGAGATTTGAACGGTGGACGTATTGCACAAAAAAGCGCACCCTCAGACAGAGAGTGCGCTTCGGGATAGCAGGTACCTGCGGGACCCTGCTGCTTGGATGCAAGGATATCGTGGGTTAGGCGACGGTGATGTCCTCGTTGCGGTACACATCCTGAATGGCGTTCAAGATCTCAACGCCGTCCTCCATGGGCTTCTGGAAGGCTTTGCGGCCGGAGATGAGGCCCATCCCGCCGGCCCGCTTGTTAATCACAGCGGTGCGCACCACCTGCTGCAGGTCATTTTTGCCCGAGCCGCCGCCCGAGTTAATGAGCCCGGCGCGCCCCATGTAGCAGTTGGCCACCTGATAGCGCGTCATGTCGATCGGGTGATCGCCCGAGAGCTTCGTGTAGATGCGCTCATCAAGCTTCCCGTAGCTCGAATCGCCCATGTTAAGCGCCTTGTAGCCGCCGTTCAGGGTGGGCTGCTTCTGCTTGATGATGTCCGCCTCAATGGTTACGCCGATGTGGTTGGCCTGCCCGGTGAGGTCGGCCGAGGCTTCGTAGTTTTTGCCGTCAATTGTGAAGGCCGAATTGCGCACGTAGCACCACAAAATGGTGAACATGCCCAACTCGTGGGCCCGCGCAAAGGCCTGCGTCACCTCCTGAATCTGGCGCGTCGAGTTGTCCGAGCCAAAGTAGATGGTGGCGCCCACGCCGGCACAGCCCATGTCGAAGGCGTCCTCAACCGATGCGTAGAGCGTCTGGTCGTACGTGTTGGGGTACGACAGCAGCTCGTTGTGATTGAACTTCAGGATGAACGGAATCTTGTGGGCGTACTTGCGGGCCACGCTGCCCAGTACGCCGTAGGTGGTAGCCACCGCGTTGCACCCGCCTTCAATGGCCAGCTCAATGATGTTCTCCGGATCAAAATAGATCGGGTTCGGGGCAAACGACGCGCCGCCGGAGTGCTCGATGCCCTGGTCGACGGGCAAAATGGAGAGGTAGCCCGTTCCGGCCAAGCGGCCGGTGTTGAACATCTGCTGGAGGTTGCGCAGCACACGCGGGTTGCGGTCGGAGTCGATCCACACGCGGTCCACAAAGTCCGGACCCGGCAGATGCAACTGGTCTTTGCTGATCTTGTCGCAGGTATGATCGAGGAGCGAGGCGGCTTCGTCGCCCAAAAGGTCGGCGATGTGGGACGTCGTTGCTTCAGCCATAATATGAAGTCTTATGTGAGCGAGCTACAGAAACAGCGGATGGTGCATACTGCACCACCACGATACAAAATGAGGGACAGCTTGTCCATCTGCAATGCACAAAATGCGCCCAATTTCGATGAAGGACGCGCCGCGGCTACAGCACGCCGCACGCGCCATAGCGCAGCCGTAGTGCGTGCCCAGGCGCTATCCGCATCGGCCGGTGCAAACCGCCGTAGCGCGCTCACGCCTCCGGCGATTGTCCGTTGGTTGGCGTATCGACGGCCACCGTTGGATCTGTGTCTTCGTCGGCCGCGCGTTCATCGGCCGTTTCCTCCGCGCCGTCGGCCTCTTCCTCAACCACCACACGGGTGATGTCGGCAATGGCATCCTTCGACTTCAGGTTGATGATGCGCACGCCCTGCGTGTTGCGCCCCATGGTGGAGATGCCCTCCACGCCGGTGCGAATCATGATGCCGTTTTCGGTGATCACCATCAGGTCTTCGTCGTCGGTCACGCCTTTCAGGGCCACGAGCGGACCGGTGCGGTTGGTCGTCTTCATGGTGATGAGGCCCTTGCCGCCCCGGCTTTGGGTGCGGTACTCCGTGAGGGCCGTACGTTTGCCGTAGCCGTTGGCGCCCACAGCTAAAATGTCGAGCGCCTCGCGCATGTCGGGCGCCACGGAGACCATCCCCACCATTCGTTCGTCGTCGCCCAGGGTGATGCCCCGCACGCCGCGGGTGTTGCGGCCGGTGGGGCGCACATCGTCTTCGTGGAAATGCACCGCCCGCCCGCCAGAGGATCCTACCACCACGGTGTTGTCGCCGCCGGTGAGCGCGGCCTCAATGAGCTGATCGTCTTCGTCGATCGAGATGGCGATGATGCCGTTGGTACGCGGCCGGCTGAAGGCTTCAAGCACCGACTTCTTGACCTGCCCTTTGCGGGTGGCCATGAGGACGTAGTGGCTGTTAAGGAAGTCGTCGTCCTCGAAGTCGTCTTTGCTCACGGACAGCACCGCCCGCACGCGGTCGTCGGGCGCAATGTCGATGAGGTTGCGGATGGAGCGGCCTTTGGCGGTGCGGCTGCCTTCCGGGATTTCAAACACACGGAGCCAGTAGCACTGGCCGTGGTCGGTAAAGAAGAGGAGCATGTCGTGCGAGTGCGTCACGAACAGATGCTCGATGTAGTCGTCGTCGCGGCGTCCGGTGGCCTTCAGGCCCACGCCGCCGCGGCCCTGCGCCCGGTAGACGTCGAGGCTGGTGCGCTTGGTGAGGCCCTGATGCGTGAGCGTAACCACCACGTGCTCGCGCTCAATCAGGTCCTCCATGATGATGTCGCCACCGGTATAGTCGATGGCGGTGCGGCGCTCGTCGTTGAAGCGGTCCTTCACCTCCAGCAGCTCTTCGCGGACGATGGCCAGGCGCCGCTCGCGGCTGTCCAAGATTGTTTGCAGCCGGTCGATCTCGCCCAGGATGTCGTCGTACTCGGCCACGATCTTCTCCCGCTCCATGCCGGTGAGGCGGTTGAGCGTAAGGCGAAGGATGGCGCGGGCTTGCTCCTCGGTCATCCATCCCTCGTCGGGACGGTGCATGAGGGCATTTTCGTTGCGGTCCGGGCGCGTGTGCGGCGGGGCGAGGGAGACGCCCAGGTCCTCCAAATCGGCATCGGAGAGCGTGTCGGGATACACGCCGCGCATCAGGTTCTCGCGGGCCGCGTCGGAATCCGGCGAGTGTCGCACAATCGCGATGACGGCGTCGAGGTTATCGAGCGCCCGCGTGAGGCCGGCCAGCGTGTGGGCCCGAGCCTGCGCCTTGTCGAGGTCGTAGCGCGTACGGCGCACCACAATCTCGTGGCGGTGCTCCACGTAGTGCTGAATCGCCTGCTTGAGGTTGAGCACGCGCGGGCGGCCGTTGACGAGCGCCACCATGTTCACGCCAAAGGTGTCTTGCAGGCGCGAGTGCTTGTAGATTTGGTTCTTGACGACATCGGGCACCGCGTTTTGCTTCAGCTCCACCACGATGCGCATGCCGTCGCGGTCGCTCTCGTCGCGCAGGTCAGAGATGCCTTCAATCTTGTCATCGCGCACGCGCTTGGCAATGCGCTCCAGCTCGTTGCTCTTGTTAACCTGGTACGGAATTTCGGTGATGACGAGGGCTTGGCGGCCCTTACGGATTTCCTCCTCGTGCATCTTGGCCCGCATGATGACGCGGCCGCGGCCGGTGTGGTAGGCATCGTGCACGCCCTTGTAGCCGTAGATGATGCCGCCGGTGGGGAAGTCGGGCGCCGGGCAATGCGCCATCAGATCCTCGATGGAGCACTCCGGGTTGTCGATGTAGGCCACCGTGGCATCGATGGCCTCGCCCAGGTTATGCGGCGGAATTTTGGTGGCCATGCCCACGGCAATGCCATCGGCGCCGCTCACGAGCATGTTGGGGAAGGCGGCCGGCAGCACGGTGGGTTCTTCGAGCGAGCCGTCGAAGTTTTCCTGCGTGTTGACGGTTTCCTTGCCCAGGTCGCGCAGCAGCTCCTCGGCCAGCTTGGTCATGCGGGCCTCGGTGTAGCGCATCGCCGCTGCCGAGTCGCCGTCGATCGAGCCAAAGTTGCCCTGGCCATCCACCAGCGGATAGCGCATCGAGAAGTCCTGGGCCAGCCGTACGAGCGTATCGTACACCGACGAGTCGCCGTGTGGATGATACTTTCCGAGTACCTCGCCCACGATGCGCGCGCTCTTTTTGTAGGCCGCGCCGGCGGTAAGGCCCAGGTCGTGCATGCCGTACAGCACGCGCCGGTGCACCGGCTTCAGGCCGTCGCGCACGTCGGGCAGGGCGCGGCTCACAATCACCGACATCGAATAGTCGATGTAGGAGGATTTCATTTCCTCCTCGATGTTGATCGGAATGATGCGGGAGTTGTCCGCTTCCATAAAGCGTCAAGTAAAATGCGTACACAAAGCTACCGTCGCGCCCCGTCCTATTTTTTGCGGGGCGTCGTCGAATGCGAAACAGTACAACGTACGAATCCGCGAGGCCAAAAGCTACCGCGCGGGCGCCGCACGCACGCCAACAACTGTTGAAATTTGGTTGCGCTTAGGAGGCGTCCGGTGCGGCCTGGTCGACGTGCGCGCGCACCGCCTGGCGCAGCCGCTGATAGATGGCCGACAAGCCCTGGAGGCGCCGCGCGCCCAGCAGCGCGCGCAGGCCGAGGCGGTCGAGCAGGTCATCGGGCGCGTTGAGGAGGGTGGCCGGCGGCTCGCCATCGAAGGCGTCGTGCAGGATGGAGACGAACGCGCGGGCGGTGGGGGCCTCGCGGGGCGCGTAGGCATTGACGCGGACGGTGCCATCGCGCACCTCGGGCCGTAAAAAGACGGGCGACTGGCACTCGTGCACCATGTTGAGCCCGGCGTTGCGCATTTCCTCGTAATCGGGCGGCAGCGGCGGCAGCTTATCGGCGTACTCCAACAGCAGCTCAATGCGCATGTCGCGGTTTACCATCTCAAATGGGGCCGCAATGTCGTCTATCGAAGGCATACGGACGGAAGCAAGAAGCAGAAGATCAAACGTTGGAAGCAGTGAAACGGCGCAGCAGAGCAATCGCTCCATGCCCGCGCTGTGTCGTGCGCGTTTGGATCTATGCCGCGCGGTGGCTACCTTCCGACGACCTGCTTCTTTTGGGGTCCACCCATCGGTTGCCCTGTCAAAAGCTTCTTGCGCGTATGACCAATTTCCGATACTTGGGCACTACGGGCGTGAAAATTTCCCCGCTGTGCATGGGCACCATGTCGTTTGGCGATGCCGCGGACGCCGAGATGGCAGCGCGCATGTTCGATCGATGCCGCGCGGCTGGGATCAACGCGTTCGACTGCGCCGATGTGTACGCCGATGGGCGCTCGGAGGAAATCTTGGGCGGGCTCATGGCCGGCTGCCGCGACGAGGTGTTCATCACAAGCAAGGTGTACTTTCCCACCGGCGCCGGCCCTAACGCCCGCGGCAGCTCGCGCTACCACATCCGCCGGGCGGTGGAGGCGAGCCTGCGCCGCCTGAACACCGCATACATCGACTGCTACTTTGTCCATCGCTTCGACGAAAAGACCGACCTGGCGGAAACCCTCCGGGCGCTGGATGATCTGGTGCGACAGGGCAAGGTCCTGTACCTGGGCGCGAGTAATTTTGCGGCGTGGCAGGTGATGAAGGCGCTGGGCATGCAGCGGGCGCGCGGCTGGACGCCCTTTCACGTCATTCAGCCGATGTACAACTTGGCGAAGCGGCAGGCCGAGGTGGAGCTGCTGCCCCTTGCGCAGCACGAAGGCCTGGGCGTGCTGTCGTACAGTCCGCTAGGGGGCGGGCTGCTGACTGGGAAGTACGGCGTAGATAAGCGGCCCGATGATGGGCGCCTCGTGGAAAACAAGATGTACCAGACGCGCTATGGCGACCGGGTGCATTACGAGATTGCCGAGCGGTTTGCAGCCCTTGCGGCCGACCGCGGCTTCCATCCCGTGAGCCTCGCGGTGGCCTGGGCGATGCACCATCCCGGCGTAACCGCCCCAATCATCGGCGCGCGCTCGGTGGAGCAGCTGGAAGGCTCGCTCGGCGCCCTCGACATCGACATGACCGAGGAATTGTACGACGCCATTGCTGCGTGTGCCCCCACGCCGCCGCCCGCGACCGATCGGGTGGAGGAACGTTCGGAGCACACGTACGGGACCCGGTGAGCGGCTGCTTGGGCGGCCGAGAGGACGCACCGGGCGTACCACCAACGACAACGTAACACCGTGCGGGCATCGTTTGGCACACGCTGTCGTTAGAAAACATGCGTTGGTTGTCGTCCTTCGCAGGCTTATGTTCCTGCGTGGCGGTTCACCCAGCGCGTAGTTTATGCAATCACCAACCGGTCTGGCATTATGGATCGTAAAACCTTTTTGAAGGGCCTGTTGGGCGCGGCCCTCGTGCCCTCGGCGCTCGCGGCCTGCACGCGTGGTTCGTCGACCCCCCGTGCGTCGGCGCCGGCGGCAGCGTCTGCCGCGCCGCCCGACACTTTCTACGTGCACCCGCCGGTGGAGGCGTTTCAGCCGCTGCAGGTTTCAACGGCCCGGTGGAAAGAGGTGCTGCCGGCCGATGCGTACCGCATCTTGTTTGAAGCAGGCACCGAGCCGCGTTTTTCGAGTCCGCTCCTGGAGGAGCAGCGCCGGGGCACGTACATCTGCGCGGCGTGCTACCTTCCCCTGTTTTCGTCCGAGACGAAGTTCAAAAGCGGCACCGGCTGGCCGAGCTTTTGGGCGCCCCTCACCGAGAAGTACATCGAGACGTCGCGCGACACGAGCCTGGGCATGGTGCGCACCGAGTACCACTGCGCGCGCTGCAGCGGCCACCAGGGCCACGTGTTTATGGACGGCCCCGAGCCGACCGGATTGCGGTATTGCAACAATGGCCTTGCGCTCAACTTCATTCCAGAGCACGAGGCGCTCCCGGCGCTACGAAGCCTTTAAGACCCCGTGCTGATCCTGCATCAGAAGGCGCGCAGCGGGGGGGGGACATCGCACCAAGCGTGCACGGCGCCATCCTTTTACCGAACCAGTAGAATACACGTTATGCGCATCCTCTTTGCTAACCGTTTCGGCGGTTTCCTCGCCGCGGTGCTTATGAGCGCCGCCCTGCTTGGCGGCTGCCAATCTTCGACCTCCTCGGAGGCCGCGTCGCGCACGGACGTGCCGGCAGACCCCGCGGCCCTTACGCTGCGCCCGGCACTGGCCGACACAGCCGTCTTTGCGGGCGGGTGCTTCTGGTGCATGGAGCCGCCGTTCGACAAGCTCGCGGGCGTGCAGTCAACCATCAGCGGCTTTGCAGGCGGCTCGATCGAAAACCCGAGCTACCGCCAGGTGGCCAGCGGCGCCACCGACCACACCGAGAGCGTGCAGGTGGTGTACGACTCGTCGCAGGTGTCGTACGAGGAGCTGCTGTACGTGTACTGGCGCAACGTCGACCTGCTCGACGACCAGGGGCAGTTCTGCGACCGCGGATCGCAGTATCGTCCGGTCATTTTTGCGCTCAACGACCGGCAGGCCCGGCTGGCCCGCGCGTCGAAGCAAGCGCTCACCGACGACTTCGATCAGCCGATTGTCGTGCCGGTGCAGCCGCTGATCGCTTTTTATGCCGCCGAGCAGTACCACCAAAACTACTACAAGAAAAACCCGAAGCGCTACAAGACGTACCGCGTGGGGTGTGGGCGCGATGCCCGGCTGCGCGCCCTGTGGGGCGAAGCGGCGGGCGGCCATCCGGTGCCCGATTCGCTGTAGCTCTCGCGGCCGACTGACCTTCAACGTTTCTCTTCTGGTATGATTGTTCGTCGCGTCGCCTGGCTGCTCGTCATCGGTGGGCTCGTTGGGGGCAGCCTGGCTGGGTGCGTGGCGCCGCAGTCTACGTCGGGCGGGGGCGCAGCCGGAGCGTCAAGCGCCGCGGCCCCCTCCTCGCAGCCCGCGCCGGCCCGCACCAGTCCGGCCGTGCGCACCGTGCAGCTGTACCGCGGCACCGATGAGCGCGCCCTGCCCCACCTTACGCTGGGCAGCGATCAGTCGCTCACGCTCGCGTTTGATCTGATGGAGGCGCGCGGACGGCCGCTATCGGTCCAGTTCATTCACACCGATCGCCAGGGCCGTCCCGACCTGTCGCCCGTGCAGTACATGGACGGCTTCACGCGCGACAACATCCTCTCGTACGACGCGGCCCTCGGCACGCGCGTGCCGTACGTGCACTACACGTACCGCTTCCCAAACGACGACATCCAGTTTCGGGTGAGCGGCCGGTACCTCGTGCGCGTCACCGCGCAGGGGGAACCGGACCGGGTCTTGCTGGAGCGCCCCTTCTATGTGTCCGACGGTACCGCCCTGCTTCAGCTGTCGATGGACGAGGTGGTGATGACCGGACAATCCTCGAACGCCATGCGGCCGGTGGTGCAGCTCACCCCGCCCGGCGACATACGTGGCGATGCGTTTGGGTTTACCGTGTGCGTGGTGCGCCAGGGGAACGCGCCGATGCGCCGTTGCATGGAGCGCCCGCGCCTGTCGCTACAAGACGGGCTGCGGTTTGTGCTGGACCGTGCCGAAGCCTTTCCGCCCGCCCCGCCGCAGTATCGGTTGGATCTTGGCCGGCTGCAAATAGGAGCGTCCATCGAGCGCATCGACCGCACCGTAACGCCGTTTCAGGTGCAGCTGGAGCCCGACATTGCCGACTTCTCGGGCAGCCTGCCTGCGCCGCTGCTGGGCGGACAAATTGTGGTGGGCGGCGTGGTGGATGCCTTGGCAACGCCTGCGCGGAGGGCCGAGTACGTTCGGACCACGTTCCGCTTTGTGCCCCCCAACCGGCAGCCGCTCCGCCGCTCGGTGTATCTGCAGGGGAGCTTTACGGAAGGCCGGCCCCCCACCGATTTTCGGCTGGCCTGGGACGCCAAGCAGGCGCGCTACGAGGGCAACGTGCTGCTAAAGCAGGGGCTCTACGCGTACGCCTACCGGTCGGACGACCGCGCGCTGATGGCGCGGACGCTCTCGGGGCGCGCGCTGTACACGGCGTATGCCTACTACCGCGATCCGCGACTGGGCACCGATCGCCTGCTGGCCCTTCAAACGATTGCTTATTGAGCGGTGCCCGTGCGCGGGCGCCGCGTTACAGCGTCAAGACCTCGCCGCCGTCGGGCTTGTGCACCGTGACGGTGGGGTGGCGCTCCTCAATCTGCTCCTGCATCCATGCGCGGGCGGCGGGTTCGCCATGCACCAGCACCACGGTGTCGGGGGAGAGCGTCGCAACGATGTCGAGCAGCTCCCGCCGGTTGCTATGGCCCGAAAAGCGAAAGCGCTCGACGGCGCAGCGAACGGGCTGGGGCCCGCGCGCCTCCGAGAGCACCACTTCAGTGCCGGGACCCTCGGCGGCGGCATCGAGCAGGCGGCGCGCCGGGGTGTCCTCCTTGGAGTACCCCACGAGCAGAACGGCGTTCTTTTCGTCCTCAATGAGGCGGCGGCCCAGGCGGTTGGAGAGGGTGGGCTCAAACATCATCCCGCTGCTTACCACCATGATGCTGGGTTCCTTAAGCGCCTCGCGGAGCCCGCTATCGCTGTAGGGCAGACGCTCTTGCGAAACGCCAAACACGCGAAAGTCGGAATCGAGGCGGGGCGTGTTGTTTCGGGTGCGGTCGTAGATGTCGGCCACGCCGCGCATGGAGCCGGCCGTGTAGATGGGCACGTCGTCCGGGATTTTGCCCTGCCGCTTCAGCTGGCCAAGCACCGCAATCATTTCCTGCGCGCGGCCCATCACAAACACGGGGATGAGCGCCGTGCCGCCGCGCTTTAGGGTGCGCTGCAGCAGCTCGGTAAACCGCTTCGTCTCCAGCCCGCGGGTGGTCTGCTCCGCTTCCGGGTCGCTGCCCAGCGTCGACTCCAGGATGAGCACGTCGGTGCTGTTGGGGTACGACGCCCCTGCAATGATCGACTGCGGCTTGACGTTCGTGTCGCTGGTGTAAAAGACGTCGCGCGTTTGGCCCTCCTCTTCAAACTGCAGCGCCACGCCCACCGAGCCCAGGATGTGCCCGGCATCGTAGAACCGGGCCTTCACGGGGGTGGGGCTGTGGCCGGTTACGTCGAAGGTTTGCTGCAGCTGGTGCGTGAGGTACAGCTGCTGGTAGAGCTCGGCCTCGTCCTCGGTAAAGAGCGGATCGGCATCGGTGGTGCCCTCCTCGCGCTGTCGCCGCTGCAGCCGCGCCGAGGCCGGAAGCAGCATCTCGGCCAGGAGGTGCGTGGCCTCCGTCATGTGGGCTACCACGTTCGGAAACTCCTGCACCAGCACCGGCAATCCGCCCAGGTGGTCGTGGTGGGCATGCGTTATCAGCGCATGGTTGACGTAGCGGTCGCGGTGGCTGTGGATGATGTCGAAGTTGGGAAGGGAAGCGCGGCCGTCGCGTCGCGGGTCGACGCCCGCATCGAGCACGAGGCCCGTGTTGTGGATGCGCACGAAATGGCAGCTGGCCGCCACGTCGTCGGTATCGCCCAGTGCGATAAACTCCATAAAAAGCCGGAAGAAAAAGTGGGGAGAGAGCAAGCAAGGCCCGGTGATAAGCCGTCCGGAAAACTTTACCGGGCGTTTGATTGTTTCTTAGCGGCTTATGCTCCTAATGCTGTGTACTGTATGCTTCCCACCGTTCGATCGCACGCGTGGTACACCCAACACCATCACCACAACGGCAGGTTTTACAATCTGCAGGGCCCGTCGCGTGACGCTTCTCTCTGGAAGACCATGCGCTGGATGGCCGGGAAGGCCGTCGACGGCACCTACCACCGGCCGCCTGCGGTGGTGCGCCCCACGTCCGAAGCGCTTGCCCCACCGCCCGAGCGGCTGCGCATCACGTGGCTTGGCCATGCCACCGCGCTGATTCAGTGGCCGCACCTTACGCTGCTTACCGACCCGGTGTTTAGCACGCGCGCAAGCCCCACCGCGTGGGCCGGCCCCGAGCGCATTCCGGCGCTGCCGCTCGACCCGCGCGGGCTGCCGCCCATCGACGGGGTTGTCCTTTCGCACGACCACTACGATCACATGGATCGCGCCTCGCTCCGGCTCTTAGCCGCGCGCGACAACCCGCTGTTCATTGCGCCCCTCGGCGCGCACAACCACCTGATCGGGTGGGGATGCACCCGCGTGGTGCCCTTCGACTGGTGGCAGTTTGCCGAGGTGCCCGCGTGGGGCATGACCGTACGCTGCGCGCCGGCGGTGCACTTCTCGGGGCGCACGCTCACCGACCGCAACGAAACGCTGTGGGCCAGCTGGTGGCTGGAGCCCACCGACGCGACGCAGGCGACCGTCTACTTTGGGGGCGACAGTGCTTACAGCCCGCACTTTCAGGCCATCCACGCGCACTGGGGCACGCCCGATGCTGCGCTGTTGCCCATTGGCGCCTACGCGCCGCGGTGGATGATGCAGGCCGTACACGTCAGTCCAGAAGAGGCGGTGCAGGCCATGACCGATTTGGGCGCACCGCCAACCGTCCCGATCCACTGGGGCACGTTTGCGCTGTCCGATGAACCGCTGCACGAGCCACCGGAGCGGGCGCGCGAGGCTGCGCAGGCGGCCGGCATCGCCGATCGCCTGCACGTGCTCGATCTCGGCGGGTCGTTTGCCCTGCCCACGTAGCACCAAGGCCCCCCTCGGCCAGGCGCGGCCCGCGGGGGCCCAACCAGCGCCCTAGCGCAGCGCCTCTTCGAGCACGGTGGCCGCGTCGGTGCTCGCATCGCGGTACTTCACGATGATGGGCGCGTACAGCGACAGCCCGTGCTCGCGTCCAAAGTCGGAGGTCATGGGGCGGGTGCCGGGCACAACCACAGCGCCTGCAGGCACTTCCAGCGGCTCCTGGGCGGTGCCTGCGATGACGGTTTCGTTGACCGTGTCGTAGAGACGCGTCGATGCCGTAAGGCGAACGCCTGCCGCCAGTACGGCGCCTTCGCGCACCACGCAGCCTTCGTAGAGGCCGCAGCCGCCGCCCACAAACACGTCGTCCTCTACAATCACGGGCGTGGCGTTCACCGGCTCCAGCACGCCGCCCACCTGCGCCGCTGCCGAGAGGTGCACGCGGGCGCCGATTTGGGCGCAACTGCCGACGAGCGCGTGCGAGTCGATCATCGTGTCGGCGCCCACATAGGCCCCCACGTTGACGTACATTGGCGGCATGCACACCACGCCCGAGGCGAGGTGCGCCCCGGTACGCACCGACGAGCCGCCGGGGACCACGCGCACGCCGTCGCCCAGCTGGAGTGGCTTCAGCGGGTAGGTGTTCTTATCGAAGAAGGGGAAGTGGTCGGTGGAATAGTCGACGATGCGGCCGATGCGAAAGCCGAGCAAAATGCCCTCCTTCACCCAGGCGTTGGCGCGCCAGGTGCCATCGGCGGTGCGCTGGGCCGCGCGCACCGTGCCGTTGTTCAGCGCGCGCAGGAGGTCGGCGACGGCGTTGCCTGCTGCGCCGCCGTCGGGCGCGTCGTCGGCCACAAGCGCGGTGATGCGGTCTTTCAGATCCTGAACGTCGATAGCCATGAAGTACCATACATTGGGAAACAGAGCGCACCTCTACACTACAAAAGCGGCCGGGCGAAGAACGTGAAACGTCAAGCAAACCGCCGGTAGCGCCCGCGGCGCTCGCCAAAATTCCGCAACAAAATGCCTTTATCGTGTACACCGGATGAAGGGCCGGCACTTCTCAAATTGGGGTATCGTAGAGGCCCTACCGCACTGTATCACTTGTATAACAACTGTATGGCTTCTATAGCGACTTCGCCGACGCATTTGTTGGGCATGGATCGGCGTGTGCTGGCGCTGGCGTTTGCGCGCATGGCCGACGCGCTGGGCAATTCGTTTCTCATTATTGTCTTGCCCCTGTACATCGCAAGTGGCACGGTGACCGGTGTGGTATTTGGGCTGTCGGAGTCGTTGGTGACGGGCGTGGTGCTTGCCTTGTTTGGCTTTGCGAGCAGTGCGGCTCAGCCGTTTGCGGGGCGCTTTTCGGATCGCGTGGGCCGGCGGAAGCTGTTTGTGCTGGCCGGATTGTTCGTGTTTAGCGTGGCCAATGTGGCCTTCGTGTGGGCCACCACCTACGTCTTTCTTTTTGGGCTGCGCATTGTGCAGGGGCTGGCGGCGGCGTTCACCATTACGGCCAGCCTGGCGCTCGTCAACGAGGTGAGCACAGGCGGCGACCGTGGCGGCAACATGGGCGTGTACAATGCCTTTCGCCTCGTCGGCTTTGGGTCGGGGCCGTTGCTCGCAAGCCTTCTCATTGAGGGCGGTCCGTATGCGGTGGCCGCGTGGCAGGTGTCGGGCTTCGAGGCAGCGTTTTATGTGGCGGGGGCTTCGGCCCTGGTGAGCGCCGGGTTGGTGGGCCTGCTGGTGCGCGACCCGGACGACATCGAGCCGCCCGATCGGTCCGTGCCGCTGCGCGTGCGTGACCCGTCCGGCCGCACATGGCTCGACTCGATCTTTGTGCTGGGCATCGGAACGCTCGTCCTGTCGCTCTGCTTTTCGATGCTTGCCACGCTAGAGCCGCAGCTCAACGCCCGCCTGTCGCAAGGCCCTACGCTGTTCTCCATCGAGTTTGCAGCCCTGGTGCTGTCGCTTGCTCTTTTTCAGCCATTGATTGGCAACGCCAGCGACACGTGGGGACGCAAGGTGTTCATCGTAATTGGGCTGGTGAGCCTTGTGCCCACTACGCTGGCGCAGGGGCTGGTGACGACGCCGGCCGCGATGATTGCCGCGCGGGCGCTGCAGGGCATTGCCGGGGCGATGGTGTTTGCGCCGTCGCTTGCGCTGGCGGGCGACCTGGCGCGCAAGGGGCAGTCGGGGGCCGAGCTCTCGGTGCTCACGGTGTCGTTTGGCCTGGGCATCGGCTTCGGACAGATCGTGGCGGGCTACATGGTGCGCTTTGGCTTTGTGGTGCCGTTTGCCGTGGGCGCCGCGTTGGCTGTGGGCGCCGTGGTGCTCGTGGTTACGCAGGTACGCGAGCCTGCTCAATAGCCGTAGATGGAGAGGTCGTCGCGCCGCATGTGGGTGTTCAGGACGATGGCCAGCATGGCGGTGTTGGCTACCAGGGCGCTGCCGCCGTACGACACGAACGGGAGCGGAATGCCAATAACCGGCAGCAGGCCTGTGGCCATTCCAATATTCACGAAGATGTGAATGAGGTACACGCCCACCGTGCCGGCGGCCACCATCGACCCAAACGGGTGCTTGACCTTGCTGCCGAGATGGATCAGGCGAAGCAGCAGCGCAGCAAACAGCGCAAGCAGCACCACGCTGCCCACAAACCCAAACTCTTCGGCAATCACGCTAAATATGAAGTCCGTTGACTGTTCGGGCACGTAGGCGCCTTGGGTTTGGGTGCCCTGCATGAAGCCCTTCCCCCAGAGGCCGCCCGACCCGATGGCCGCTTTGGATTGCACGAGGTGAAAGCCTACGCCCTGGCGCCATTGCTCGGCCTCGGGGTTCGTGAACGACACCAGCCGGGCCACCTGGTGCGGCTGGAAGACGTACGTCATCAACACGGAAAGGCTCGCAGCTACGCCGCCCGTAAGGAGCGCCGCCAGGGCCGTTACGTAGCGCTGACGGGTGTACCAGTACAGCCCTCCGGTAAACACCAACCCGAACCCGAGGGCGACCGGCGGCGATAGCAGGGCGATGTACCCCGTCACGGCGGGCGACAAAATGAGCGCGATGATGTACAGCGGCATGCCGCTCCAGAACAGCACGACGGGCACCAGCCCCAAAAAGACGAGGGCCGTGCCGGTATCGTTTTGCATGAGGATGAGCACGGCCGGAAGCAGAAGCAGCCCCACCGCTTGCAGGGCGGCGTTTACCTTCCGTGCCTTGTTGATGCGGCGCTCAGAGAGCAACTGGGCGACGGCCAGCACGGTGCCCACTTTGGCAATCTCGGCGACTTGCAGCCGCACCGGTCCCAGGGCAATCCAGGACTTTGCACCGTTCACCTCTACGCCAATGACGAGTGAGGCGATAAGCAGAAGGATCGACACGACGTACGCCGGAAACGCCAGGTGCCGGTAGTACCGCACCGGAATGGTGAGGGCAATGGCGAGCCCCACGATGCACAGCCCGGCCCACATCAGCTGTCGTTGGAAGTTGTTGCCGGTTCCCTCGGGCGCAAACGCCGCCGCGGGGCCATGCGTGGTGCTGTAGATGGCGATGAGTCCGGTGGCCACCAGGCCCACCCAGGCCGCAAGCGCAAACAGATCCAGGCGTTGGGTATAAGCGCGGGCCATGGGGCGTCAGTCGGTTTGAACAGTAGCGGCCGCCGTGACGGACGACGCGGGGGCCTCCTCCGGCGCAGGAGGGGGCTGCACCGAGTCGGGGGGCGTGAGCGGCGCGCTGCGTACCTCGTTCATCAAGCGCTTGATCCAGTAGCGGCGCTGCCAGGTGTCGGCGATGGTGCCGGTCAGGTATTGCTCGGCCATGAGGCTGGCAATGGGCGCAGCGGCTGTAGAGCCGTAGCCCGCGTTCTCGACCGCCACGGCGATGGCAATCTCGGGATCGTCGAACGGGGCAAACATGATGAACAGCGAGTGATCTTTGCCGTGCGGGTTCTGCGCCGTTCCCGTCTTGCCCGCGCTGGGGATGCCTGGAATTTGCACCCACTGGCCGGTGCCGTTCAGCATCACCCGGTGCATGCCCTCGCGCACAATGTCAAAGTAGTCCGTTTTTATGGGAATGGATTTTTCGGGCGGGTGATCGGGGCGTATCACGCGGCCGGTTTCAGGGTGCACCATCTTCCGCACAAAATGGGGGGGCACCAGCGTGCCTTTGTTGGCCAAGGCCGCCGCGTAGCGCGCCAGTTGCAGCGGCGTAACGCTCATGTCGCCCTGGCCGATGCCCAGGTTTACGGTGTAGCCCCGGGTCCAGCGGCCGTAGGTTCGGTTGAAGTACGAGGAATCGGGGATGAGGCCCGGCAACTGATCGTCGATGTCGAGGGGCGCGCGCTGTCCAAACCCAAACTTGAGGGCCCAGTCGTGCCACGTGTTGACGTCCATCTTGAGCATCACCTGGTAGAAGAAGGTGTTGCAGGACACCTCCAGGGCTTTGGGGATGGTGATGCGCCCGTAATCCTTGGTGCCGTGGTTATGGAAATACCGCCGGCCAATGCGCCATGCGGGGGGGCAATTGAGGGTTTCGCCGGGCGAAAGGATGCCCTCCTGCAGGGCCACAAGCGACATGAACGGTTTCCAGGTAGAACCCGGCGGAAAGCCACTCATCGATGCGCGGTTGTAAAGCGGATCGGACGGCGCGGTGCGGATGCTGTCCCACACGGCCGGATCGATGGTCTGCGAAAAGCGCTCAAGCGAAAAGTCTGGGTGGCTGACGAACGAGATAATTTCCCCGTTGTCCGGGTCAAGCGCCACGGCAGCGCCGCGCTTGCCCACAAACAGCGATTCGGCCAGGGCTTGCACCTGCGGGTCGAGGGTAAGGTGCAGGTTGAAGCCGCTGGTGGGGGCCTGGTCCATCGCGCCGTTGCGGTACGGTTGCACCGGCATGCCGCGGACGTTCACAAACACGTACTCGGTGCCGTCGCGCCCGCGCAGTTGTTCCTCGTAGGATTCTTCCAGGCCCGTAATCCCCATGCGGTCGCCCAGGCGATAGCCGTCATCGCGCAGGCGCCGCAGGGCGCGGTCGCCGATCTCGCGGACGTAGCCCAGGGTATGGGTGAAGTTTGCTTCGGTGCGGTAGCGCCGCCGCTGATCGATGACGTAGGAAACGCCGGGGAGCCGGTACAGATGTTCTTGGACGCGGCTGAAGGTCTTAAACGGCAGGTTTTTGAACGAACGGCTGGCACGAAAGGGACTCCAGGCGCGCGCTTCGGCGAGCTTGCGGGCAACGGTGCTGTCGGGCACGCGCAGCAGGTCCGCCAACAGGGGCAGCTTCGAGCGGTCGAAGTAGCGCGGCGTGAGGGTGATGGTGTACGCCGGCTGGTTGTCAACGAGCAGCGTGCCGTTACGGCCGTAGATGGCACCTCGCGCCGAGGGCACCGACCGCTCGTGTACGGCAATGCTCTGGGCCGTGCCCCAGTACGTGTCGCCGCTCACCAGCTGCAACTGCACCAGGCGGCCCAAGAGAAGGCAAAGCACGACCAGGACAGCTCCGGCATACAACCGGACACGCCCGCGCGGTTCATCCATAGACAGAGGGAAACATCAAATCAGGCAAAGAGAGAAAGGGGTGAGGGCAGCGTGCCTTACGTGAAGGCATTTTCGCCTGTTACGTCTTGGCCAACCACCAACGTGTGCACCTCGTGCGTGCCTTCATACGTGATAACCGACTCAAGGTTGGCCATGTGGCGCATCACCGGATACATGCCGGTAACGCCGTTGCCGCCCAGAATTTGGCGCGCCGAGCGGGCGACGTCCAGCGCCATCTGGCAGTTGTTGCGCTTCGCCAGCGACACCTGTTGCGGGCGCATGGTGCCGTCGTCCTTCAGGGTGCTTAGGCGCCAGTTGAGCAGCTGGGCTTTGGTGATTTCTTGCACCATGTCGGTGAGGCGTTCTTGAATCAGCTGGAAGCCGCCAATGGGGCGTCCAAACTGCTTGCGCTTGGTGGCATGCTGGCGGGCGACGTCGTAACAAGCCATTGCGGCCCCCGTAGCGCCCCAACAAATGCCGTACCGGGCCTGCGTCAGGCACGAGAGCGGGCCGCGAAGTCCTTCCACGTTGGGCAGGCGATGCGCATCAGGAATGCGCACCTCGTCGAGGATCACCTCGCTCGTCACCGCGGCCCGCAATGACCACGTATCGTCGATGGTCGGTGTGGAGACGCCGTCGCGATCGGTTTCCACAAGAAACCCGTGCACGGTGCCCGCCTCGTCCTTTGCCCAAATGACTGCCACATCGGCGATGGAGGCATTGGTTGACCAGCGCTTGTGGCCCGTTAGTATCCAGTCGTCGCCGTCGCGCACGGCGCGCGTCTCCATCCCCGCCGGGTTTGAGCCGTGATGGGGCTCGGTGAGTCCAAAGCAGCCGATAGCCTCACCGGCGGCTAGGGCCGGCAGCCAGCGGTCCTTCTGCGCGTCGCTGCCGTACCGCCAGATCGGATACATGACGAGCGAGCCGGTGACCGAGCAAAACGAGCGCAGCCCCGAGTCGGCCCGTTCAATTTCTTGCATCATAAGGCCATACACGAGGTTGCTGTGGCCTCCGCCGCCGTAGGCCGCGGGCAGGTGCGGCCCCAGCAGACCGTGCTTGGCAAATTGCGGAATGAGGTGCTCGGGAAACGTCTTCGACTCCGCGTAATCCTCAATGATGGGAAGGACGGCATCCGTCACGAAACCGCGCACGCGGTCGCGGATGGCGCGGGCGTCGGCGGGGAGCAGGTCGTCGAGGGCGTAGTAGTCGAGTCCTTCGTAGGCCGCGGGGTCCCAGGTGGACGAAGCGGCGGAAGCGGTTCCGTTGAGGGGCGCGGCAGGGGTGGCGTCAGGCATGCAGCCAGGGGCTTAATGAAGGCGGCTTGGTGAAAGCACTGCACAAACGTGCTGAATCGTTCGGGGGCGGCGCGTTGGTGGTTGACCCTCTACGGGCCACCGCCTACGTTCTATTGTGCGCTGTGGCGGCGGCTATGCTAACGGGCGCCAAGCCCACAAGGAGCCGACCCGAACAGACGCCGTATGTACGGCTCGTGCACCCCCATGATTCATCAAACGACTTCTGGTTTTTACATGAGATACGCAGCCCGCACATTGTTCGTATGTTTTCTTCTATGGGGCCTACAAGTGGCGGCGAGCCAGGCACAAAGCGGGCCGCGGGTCGGCTTAGGGTTAAATGTGCAGGCGAGCACGGAGCAGGGCGTGGGGCCGGGCGTGCTCTTGCGCATGTCGGCGCCCATCAATGCCGACGTGTCGCTCGCTATTGGATCGTCGTTCACGGGCTACGTGCTGGAGGGACAAGACGAAGCCTCATATGCGTTCAATCCGCAGGTGTCGGCGATTGTCACGGTGCCCATTGGGAACGCCGTAGGTACGTACGTGATGGGCGGTGTGGGCGCGTACGTGCCGTTTGGAGAAACGCAAGCCGGCGGCAGCCCCACGTTTCATCTGGGCCTCGGGCGGGCTTGGCTGCTGCGTGACAGCTCGTTCTTCGTCGAAGCCGACCCGTCACTCGTCATTGGCGAAACGGCCGTCGACCTGGTGCTCCCGTTGCGTCTTGGAATCATCTTTTAGATGAGGGCATCGGTCGTGTAGGCGTTGTTCGAAACGTCAGGATGCAAGCGCGTCCGCAGAGGGCAGATAACGCCCGGCTGTTCGCGGGCCCCGCGTATGCGCGGTCGTGGCACGAGAAGGGGGCGCAGGGGGCGGCTATGCGGCCGCTCAGGTTCTGTGGCCGGCCCACCATCATCACTTCCCAGATCCCATCGGGGCAAGCAGGCGCGAGCCATCCGTTCATGGATAAAACGCCCCCGCACATCTAACGCCCACAGGGTGCAAGAGGTACAAAACACCCCGTTGTCCGTCGATTGGCAAGTCCTAAGAATGTAAAGATTAAATCAAGCGGTGTGGGGAGTCATGGCGACGACAGTGCGCTTCACTTCACAAAACCACGGACTCACGCCATTCTAGCCCTTTTTTTGTTCGGGAATACAATACGGGCATGATTATTGTTGGCGGCAAAACATCATCTTTTGGAGCAAATATGTAACCTGCACTGGAACTTATGACTGCTCTTTCGTACTCATGGTGACAGTGTATGCAAGTCGTTGCTGTACATCGATCGTCGCCTCGCGGCGGCTGCGGTGGACGCCACAGGCTTGGAGGGAGGATTCCGTTCATCGAAGCAGATTTGAGATTTCATCATGAAGCTTGTCAATCCGCTCCGTTATTTCGACTCGGCTCAGCGTCCTGGGGAAATGATCGCTGATGACGCGCATCTCATCGACCAACTGCCAACTATTGGAGAAGCGTTGCAGGCTGCGGCGACACAGGAGAATATCGTCGCCGAGGACACACAGACCATGCTGTACTGGGTGCGTCGTTTTTGCCAGTACTATGCAGAGGTGACGCCGGGCGAGGTCTCGGTGGCGCATGCGCGTGCCTACCTGCAGGTTGCACGCACATTGTATCGTCTATCGGACGAACAGTATGGCGAGCTGGAGCGGTCCATCCGCTTCTTCTACAAGTACGTCCTGGAGTGCACCGACGAGGACACGGATGCCGGCGCGTGGTGGCTCGAACGGATGCAAGACAATCCCGAGGAATGCCGCCAACAGTTGCTGCCGTGGTTCTTGCTGCGCACGAGCATGAACCTTCAGGAGGCGTATCAGCTGACGTCGCGCACGCCTTGAGAAACGACCGTTTTCACGAACCCGCCGCGCGGGCTGTGTCTACGCACTACGCAGGCGCAGCCCGCGTTTGTACGTTACGTTGTGCTGGCTTCGGGCTGCCGTCCGTACGCGAGCACGAGCTTGAGGTGGCGCACGACGGGCGGCACCAGGTCGAGCGACGCGAGGCGCTCTTGCGGCGATTCGGGAAGGCCCGGCGGGCTGATGCGGCCCATCCACAGCTCCATCTTGTCAGATAACGCACGCGGCCCCGGAAAGCGTCCGTCGGGCAGGTGCGTCCGATAGAAGGAGAGCTTCCGCTCCAGCCGCGCGTGGATGGCATCGGTAGCGTTGGCGTCGCCGGGGGCGTCGGGCGCTTCCATCATCGACAGCCCCAGGAGGTAATCGCGGTAGGTGTACGGCAGGGCAAGCAGCGCATCGGGGAGCGACGCATCGTCGGTGCGCTTCGAAAGCGCGACCGCCACGGCACGCGCTGTGGCAGTCGCGACGAGGCAGAGCGTCTCTTCTGCAATCAGTTCCGGATCGGCGCCCTCTATGTCCCCAAGCGAGCGCAGCATCGTGTGGGTCAGGTCTTGCGTAAGGCCAAGCGCCCCCACGGTGGCGAATGTGGCGTAGCGGGCGGTGGTATCGGGAGACAGCGAAGGCATAGGTGCACACGCAGGTGAAGGGACGGGAGCAACGGGCATCACGCGTCGACGGCGCGCTTCCAGCTACCGCTTTGGCCGCCCGTTTTGGCCAACAAGCGGATGTCGGTGATCTGGATGTTTTTGTCGATCGACTTGCACATGTCGAAGACGGTGAGTGCGGCCACCGAAACGGCGGTTAAAGCTTCCATACCCACGCCGGTGATGCCCAGCGACTTGGCGTACGCACGAATGACAACCGCTTCGGCCTCGGCATCGAGCGAGAAGTCGATGTCGATGCCGTTGATTTGGGCGTCATGGCAGAGGGGGAGGAGCGTGCTGGTTTGTTTGGCGCCCATGATGCCGGCGATATTGGCCACGGTAAGCACATCGCCTTTCTGAATCGTGCCCTCGCGGAGCTGCTCAAACGCTTCGGTGGACAGCAGCACGCGTCCTTGCGCAACCGCCGTGCGGATGCCTTCGCCGCCGGACGATTCGGATGAAAGGTGCTGGGTTGACGCGGCAAGCGTCGAGGAGCCACTCATGGCACATGATGCATTTCGTCAAAGGGGGTAGGCGAACGCTCCTCGTTGAAGGAGCGGGGGGCGCGCCGTGTTGTCCGCTCCTATGGAGAGCGGGCGCCGGGGTTTCTGCGGTGCCGGGCGCGTGCGGGGCGCAAGGCGTTACGGACGTGCAATGGATGCCGCGCCGCATGCCGCGCCGTCGCCGTCGGGGTCCAGGCCATAAGGATCGCGGGCCGGACCGCCAAAGCGGCGAAAGAACCGTTGCGCAAAGGCCGGTGACGGAAACGTCTGGCACGAGATGGCTGAGGTGGCAACATGCGGGGGCACGGGATGGGTGGTGGCTTCCAGTGCGGGCAGCGTTGTGTTGCCCCAGAGGCCGCGCTTGTTCTGGCGCGCCTCGATTTCGTACGCCCAAAACGATTCTAGCTGTTTGAAGGGGCGGGTCAAGCGCGCGTAGGCGTAGCCGTCTACAATCATCCGCGCATTGAGCATAAACCGGCGTGTGCCCTGCGCGTCGGTCACCCAGACGTACGCATCTTTGGTGGGGCGGGCGGCGGCCGGTACGACTTGGACGCGGGCGCTGTCAAGGAGCAGGCGGGCATAGCCCCGGGCCAGCCGTCCGAGCGATTGCAGATCCTCCAGGGAGCGGCCGGAGGCACGGGCCCAGCGCCGAAGCTGCAGCCCCGTGTAGGGCGAGAGGGCATCGACGCCCACAAGGTGCACCCGGCGGCCGTCGGCGAGCTGCAGCATGTCGCCTTCCAGGACGCGCGCCACGCGCACACTGCCCGTGCCCGATTGCGCGCGCCCCGCGAGCGGCACAAGGCCGATGAGCAAGAGGAAGCAGAAAAGACGCGTTGTAGACATCGTAGCATCGGGGCACGTCCCAGACATATCGCGGACACAGCCCGTATGCGTTCCGCCAGCATTCGTTTTCGTGATACTGTTAATCGGAGATTACCATTGTGCTATTGGGCGCGCATCCAGGGGCTACGTATCCGAAGGCAGCGCGTTGGCAAGGAAGGCGGCCGTGTCGGCAAAGGGACGAAACGAGCAGCCGAGTTCCTCGATGGCGCGGCGGTTGGAATAACGCGTGCGGCGGGTGGCAGCCCGCGCCTGATCGCGGAGTGCGCTGGTGGGCAACCCGACGCGCGCCAAGAGTCCGGCCGTGCGGCCGGTGAGGTGCAGCGCGGCGGCCGGCAGCGTGTAGCGGGGCGGGGCCTGCCCGAAGGCCGCGTTGAGCGTGCGCCCGATCGCGTGCCACGACAGGTTTTCGCTCGACAGGATGTACCGGGTGCCGGTGGCGCCGTGGCGCATGGCGCGGCGGTGCCCGGCGGCCACATCGCGCGCATCGACAACGCCGGTACCGCCCGGCGGCACCACGCGCAGCCACCCGCGGCGCGCCAGCTCCACAATCCGGCGCGTATTTTCGTGGGGACGCCCCAGGCCAAACATCAGCGACGGGTTCACGATGACCGCGTCGAGGCCTTCCGCAATGCCGCGGTGCACCTCGCGCTCGGCCGCGCGCTTCGATTGGCCGTACCCCGACAGGGCCGCGTGCGCTGCAACCGTCTCCTCGGAGACCGTCTGGTCGCCGTGGCGCCCCAGGGCGGCAATGCTTGAGGTGTACACGAGCCGCTGCACCCCCGCAACGCGCGCGGTGTCCACCACGTGGGCGGTGCCCTGCACGTTCACGGCATGCAACGTTTCCTCGCGGAGCGTGCCCGACGGGACAACGGCGGCGGTGTGGTAGACGTGCGTGATGCCGTGCATGGCTTCCTGCACGGCGTACACATCGCGGAGGTCGCCCGTGGCGTGCTCCACCTGCGCGCTGTAGTCGCCCAGCGCCTCCAACGAGGAGGTGGCGCGCCGAAAGATGCGCACCGTCGCGCCGTCATCCACCAACTGGCGCGTGAGCACCGAGCCGAGCAGGCCGGTGGCGCCGGTTACAAGTACATGCACAGGCTATCCCGCGTTAATTTCGAGGAGCAAGGCGTTCTTGTCGACGGCATCGCCCGGGGCCACATGAATGGCTTCCACAACCCCATCGGCGGGCGCGTGCAGCTCGTTTTCCATCTTCATGGCTTCCAGCACGAGCAGGCCGTCATCGGTCGCCACGGTGTCGCCCTCCGAAACGAGCAGGTCCAACACGAGGCCGGGCATGGGCGCGCGCACCTCCTGCTGTCCGGCCGCAAGCGCATCAGCGAGTCCAAACTCTTCCAGCAGCAGCGCCCGCTCGTCCTGGACCGCAACGGTGGTGCGGCGACCGGCAATGGTCACCGCCAGCGTTCCGTCGGTGTCGGTGGGGGCGATGGCAAGCGGAATGCTGCGGCCGTTAACGATCAGCGAGACGTAGCCGGGACGGATCTGCTCAAACGAGTAGGCGACGGGTTCGCCGTCGACGGTGAGCGATCCGTCGTCGAGGGACAGGTCAAACGTTTGGTCGTCAACCGTGGCGCGAAAGGTAGGCATGAGCAGCGGGGAATGGGTGAGCGGGGTGGAAGCCGTTACGGGGTGTGGGGCCAGGCGTCGTCGTGGTAGACCGGCGCGCCGCCCACGTAGGTTGCAATCACGCGGGTGTCGAGGATCTGTTGGGCGGGCACCTGCATCAGGTCCTGCGAGAGGACGACGAAGTCGGCGTACTTGCCCACTTCGAGCGAGCCGCGGTCGTCGGCCTGAAAGGCGGCGTAGGCCGCGTCGATGGTAAATCCGTGCAGCGCCGCGGTGCGCGAGAGGCGTTCGCTGGGGTACCAGCCGCCGGCCGGCTGCCCCTGCGCGTCTTGCCGGGTGACGGCCGCGTAAAAGCCTTCGATGGGGCTCACGTCCTCCACGGGAAAATCGGAGCCCAACGCGAGGCGCGCGCCGCTTTCGAGCAGCGAATTCCACGCATACGCCGTCTGCAGCCGCTCGTCGCCCAGCCGTTCATCGGCCCAGGGCATGTCGCTCGTGGCGTGCGTGGGTTGCATCGACGCGATGACGTTCAGCGCGGCAAAGCGTGGCAGGTCGTCGGGATGCAAAATCTGCGCATGTTCAATGCGATGCCGCCCGGGGCCCGCGCCCAGCGAGTCGATGGCCGCTTCGTACGTGTCGAGCACCACCCGGTTGGCGCGGTCGCCAATGGCATGCGTGTTGACCTGCAGCCCGCACCGAAGCGCAGCGCGCACGTTGGCCGCAAACGTATCGGGCGATTGCAGCAGCAGCCCGCGATTGCCCGCATCGTCGCTGTAGTCCTCCAGCAGCGCAGCGCCCCGGCTGCCCAGCGCGCCGTCCATGTAAAACTTCACCGATCGGACCGTGAGGCGGCCGTTGTAGTCGTGCAGCAGGCCGTTTTGGCAGAAGTGCGTGAACGTGTCGCCGCGGCCGGCAATCATGCCGTACAGGCGCAGCGGAAAAGCGCCCGCGTCAATAAAGTCCTGGTAGCGCTGTACCGTGGCCCGGTCGACGCCCGCGTCATGAACGCCGGTAAGGCCGTTGCGAGCGGTGACGTCCAGCGCGCGCGACAACCCCTCATCCAGCGCCTCGTCCGAGAGCGGCGGCATCTGGTCGCTGATGAGCTGTGCCGCTGCGTCAACAAACACACCGGTGGGTGCGCCGTCGTCGGTGCGCACAATGTGGCCGCCGGGGGGATCGTCCATCGTGCGCAGGCTGCCGAGGCCCACCGTTGCTTCAATGGCCGCCGTGTTCACCCAGGCCGCGTGCCCGTCGATGCGTTCGAGGTACACCGGACGATCGGGAAAGGCCGCATCCAGCACCTGGCGGGTGGGAAATTGGGTGGTGGGCCAGTCGTTCTGGTCCCAGCCGCGGCCGCGCAGCCACGCGCCCTCGGGGAGCGTGGCTGCAAACGCCTGGAGCGTATCCACAATGGCTGCTTTGGACGGCGTGCCGACGAGGTCGGCCTGGATCAGGCTCGTGGCGAGGCCCATCAGGTGCCCGTGCGCGTCAATCAGGCCCGGCACCACCGTGCGCCCGCCCGCGTCGATGCGACGGGCCTCGGGGTAGGAGGCCAGCACATCCGCGGCGGAGCCCACCATCACCAGCCGGTTGCCGCGCACCGCAAGTGCCTCGGCCGTTGGCTGCTCGGTGTTGGCGGTGTAGATGGTGGCGTTGTGCAACACGTACGTTGCCTGTGCAGCAGCCAGGTGGGGCATGAGCAAAAGAGCAAGCAGCGAGAGCAGATAGCGCATGGAGTGTAGAAGCAATGGGTAGGAAAACTTAGGCGTCGGTGGGCGAGCGCTCAAGCCAGAAGGTGGCCGGTCCGTGATTGGTAAGCGATACGTCCATCATCGCCCCAAAGACGCCGGTGGGAACGGGGCGGTCGAGCTGGGCGGACAGTTCCTCGACAAAGTGCCGGTACAGGCGCTTCGCTTGGTCGGGCGGGGCCGCGTCGGTAAACGAGGGCCGGTGCCCGCTGGCCACGTCGGCGCACAGCGTAAACTGCGGCACCACCAGCGCCTCGGCGCCCACATCCAAGGCGGAGTGGTTCATGCGGCCATCGGCGTCCGAAAAGACACGCAGGTGGGCGCACTTGTGGGCGAGCCACGCGCTCTCGTCGGTGGTGTCGCCGGTGGCCACGCCAAGAAAAATCAGCAAGCCATCGCCAATCTGTCCGGTGGTGGAGGCGTCAACGGTTACGGCCGCCGATGACACGCGCTGAACGAGAGCAATCATTCCGACGAAGCGTGGGTGGAAAGGAAGGTGCGAACGGCATCGAGTGCCCGTTTCCGGTGACTGATCGCGTTTTTCTCGTGCTCCGGCATTTCCGCGAAGGTGCGCGTGTGCCCGGTGGGAATGAACAGCGCATCGTAGCCAAAGCCGCCCTCGCCACGGGGCGACGCGGCAATGCGTCCCTCGCAAACGCCCGCAAACGTGCGGGCGGGGCCGTCGGGCCAAACCAGCGCCGCAACGGTCCGAAAGCGGGCGGCGCGCTCCGTCACCCCATCCATTACCGAGAGCAGGTGGCGTTTGTTGTCATCGGCCGTGGCCGCATCGCCCGCAAAGCGCGCGGTGCGCACGCCGGGCCGCCCGTTCAGCGCATCCACAAACAAGCCGGTGTCGTCAGCCAGCGCCACAGCCCCCGACTGCTCGGCGGAGGCGCGGGCCTTTTTGATTGCGTTGCCCGCCAGCGTCGCCCGATCCTCATCCACCGCGGGCGGCGCATCGAGCGTCATTAAAGCAATGGGCAGATCGGCAAGAAGGGCTTGAATTTCACGGACCTTTCCGGGGTTTCCGGTAGCCAGCACCAGGCGGCGAGGGATCTGCATGAACAACGAGGGGTACGCAAGGACGAGGACGGAGAAACATGTCGGCACAGGGCCTGTAACTCAGCTACTACCTCGGGTGTGAGGCCCAACTAAGTTAATCATCGTAACCAGACATCGCAAGGAGGGATCCATCTTGGCTGTTGGAGTGAAAGTTCGTAACAACGAATCGATCGATCGTGCACTCAAGCGTTTTCGGCGTCAGGTAAACCGGAGCCGCGTGCTGCGGGAGTTTCGCCAAAACATGAATTACCTGAAGCCGTCGGAGGAGAAGCGGCTGAAGGCGAAGCGTGCGCGTCGGCGGCGGCACCGCAACCGGAGCCGGAAGCGCCTCTAACGCTGCGGTTCTGAGAACCTGTTTTGAAGCATCGTGGAGGCTACGGTGTGGCGCTGTAGCCCCTGAAAGGCAACCCGGCCCATGGGTTGCCTTTTCCATGTGTGGGCACCATTAGGCGGCCTCGGGGGCCTGGCCGTGCACGGTAAGCACCAGCGTGCGCGGCCCGCCCTGGGTGCGGTGCTCACACAGGTACAACCCCTGCCAGGTGCCAAGCTGCAGCGTGCCGTTGTTGATGGGCACCGTAAGGGTGTGGCTGAGCATGGACGCCTTGATGTGCGCCGGCATGTCGTCGGGGCCCTCTAGGGTGTGCTCGTAGTAGGGCTGGCCTTCGGGAACCATCTCGTTGAAGTGCCGCTCTAGGTCGCCGCGCACTGCGGGGCTGGCGTTTTCGTTAATCGTGAGCGCCGCGGAGGTGTGCTGGATGAACACGTGCAGCACGCCCACGGCGACGTTTGACAGGTCGAGGGCGTCGCGCACGGCATCCGTGATGAGGTGAAAACCGCGCGGGCGCGGGTCGAGGGTCAGGGTGCGCTGGGTCCACATAACGGGCGCGTCGTGTTAATACGAAGAAACGGGGGCGCATGAGCAACAAAAAAGCCCCACAGCGAACGCTGCAGGGCTTGTGGTGAGCCAACGACCGGACTCGAACCGGTGACCTGTCCCTTACGAGGGGACTGCTCTACCAACTGAGCTACGTTGGCGGGTGTTGTAATGTCGGCGCTTTCTCACGAGGCATTGGGCGTTAGGATCCGCTGCCCGCCTGGTTTCGACAGGGATTAACAGAGCCGCAGCATCGTTCTACGGCGCATCGTCGGCGTCCGATTCGTCACGCAAGCGCCCGCATACCAGCATACACAGGGCCGACAGCGTGGGGTCCGAGATGGAGTAGTGCACGTACAACCCCTCCTTGCGGCGATGGAGCAGCCCCTCGCGGGCCATCAGGCCCAGGTGCTTGCTTACATTGGCCTGTTGATGGTCGGTGGCGTCCACCAGCTCGCTCACCGTCATCTCGCCTTTCTTTTGCAACTGGTTCAGGAGTTCAAGCCGTACCGGTTCGCTCAGAATCTTGAAGCGACGCGCCGCAAGACGAATCTGATCGGCAGGAATGAGGGTGTTTGCCATAACGACGCGAAATCCTTCCGGGGAAGCACTGTGCAGCCGGGGCGCTGCGGTATGCGAGCAGCGGGGCTCGTGGGCGTTTTTGCATGCAACGTACATTTGTAATATGCAGAAGGGAGAGGCCGCGCGCAATACCCCACACGTTCTTAACGCAGGATGCAGCGGCGGTCTATTGTGGCCCCGCTGGGCGCACGGGGTGTAACCGAAGCCTCGTGTTGCACGTTATGCTCGGTGATCCAGACCAAACGGAGGACGCACCCATGACATGGACGGTGTATCATCGCGCGACGCGGTCGCCCACCTACGGCTTCATCCACGGAATCCTGCTGGTGCTGCTGTACGAAGGACTGCGGTGGACGGCTGGGGCCCATGGGGTGCGCGTGGGCGCGGAGGTGTGGATGTGGCAGGGGCTGGCGGTGGTTGGATTGCGGGGCGTGGCGGCCCTGGCGGTGGCCGTGGGCTGCGTGGCGGCGCTGGTGTGGTGGGCCGAGCGCGGCCGTCAGGTGCCGTTGCGGTGGGACGTTGCAAGCCTCGTCGTGGCCGAGAGTGGCCTCTACGCGGTGGTGGGGGCGGCGCTGGTTTCGGGAACCGTGGGGCTTGTGCTGGGCCAGTGGGCGCCGGGCGGGGGCGCCCTCGGCACGCGGCTCGCGCTCTCTGTGGGCGCCGGGGTGTACGAGGAGCTCGTCTTTCGCGTGCTGCTGGTGGGCGGCCTCGCGTGGACGCTGCGCCACCTGATGGCCCGCCGCGGGTGGGCCTACCCGCTGGCCGCGCTTATCGGCGCCCTCGTGTTTAGCGCGGTGCATTACCTCGGCCCCATGGGCGATGCCTTCGCGCTCGCATCGTTCACCTTCCGGTTTCTCTTTGGGCTCGTCCTCAACGGATTGTTTTTGTGGCGCGGATTTGCTGTAGCGGCCTGGACGCACGCCCTGTACAACGTTTTCCTTACGCTCGGCCTGCTGGGCTGACACTTCGGCAGCCCGCCTGCGGCTGGCACACCCTTTGACCTTCGTATCGCCCGACGTTTCCCTCCTTACGCTCACGTAGTGCAATGAATGCTTTTCGTACCACCGCCCTGATGGCGGCACTCATTGTTTTGTTTGCGCTCATTGGGCGCGCCCTCGCCGGCCCCGGCGGCATGCTGGTGGCGCTTTTGGTGGCCGTTGGGCTGAATGCGTTTAGCTACTGGTTTAGCGCGAGCATCGTGCTGAAGGTGCACGGCGCGGAGCCCGTGTCGGCCGACGAGGCGCCGGAGCTCTACGCCATGGTCGACCGGCTCCGCCAACGGGCCGACCTGCCCATGCCGCAGGTGTGCATCATCGCGTCGGATCAGCCGAACGCCTTTGCCACGGGGCGCAACCCGGCGCATGGCGTGGTGGCGGTTACCACCGGCATCCTGCAGCAGCTCACCGATGAGGAGCTGGAGGGCGTGATTGCGCACGAGCTGGCGCACATCAAAAACCGCGACATCCTCACGTCGTCGGTTGCGGCCACGCTGGCGGCGGCCATTACGCTGCTGGCGCGCTTCGGCATCTTCTTCGACCGCGGCGACCGCGACGGCGTGTTCACGTCGCTCCTCATGCTGATTCTGGCCCCGCTCGCGGCCGTCATGATCCAGATGGCCATCTCGCGGTCGCGGGAGTACGCGGCCGACCGGGAGGGCGCGCGCATCGCGCAGAATCCGATGGGTCTGGCCCATGCCCTGCAGCGGCTGGAGGCGGGCGCGGCGCGGTATGCAATGCCGCAGGCGCAGGAGTCGACGTCGCACCTGTTCATCGTGAACCCGTTTAGCGGGGCGCTGAGCGGCTTGCGGTCGCTCTTTTCCACGCACCCGGCCACGGAGGAGCGCGTGGCACGCCTCGAAGAAATGGCGCGCGACGGCAGCTACCGGGCGTAGCGGGTGCCGGGTGGGCCTGGTTAGTCCCCATCGCTGACAAGCGGAACGAAGCGAAAGTCGCCAAACGATTCGCGCTGCACGGCCTCCGGTCCGGTGCGGGTGATGCGCAGCATCTCCTGGCTCTCGCGGTCGCCCACCGGAATCACAAGGCGGCCGCCGCGCGCGTCCTCGGTTTCGGCCTCCGGCGCACGCAGCTGATCGACCAGCGCGTCGGGCACCGCGGTGGCGCCGGCGGTTACGATGATGCCATCGTACGGGGCAAAGGCCCGCCAGCCGTTCGAGCCGTCGCCGCTTTTGGCCGTGATGCGATAGCCCAGCGTGCGGAGCAGGTCGCGCGTGCGCGACAACAGATCGGCGTGCCGCTCGATGGAAAAGACGCGGGCGCCGAGCTCGCACAGGACGGCCGCCTGGTAGCCGCTCCCGGTGCCCACCTCCAGCACCTTCATGCGCGGCGTAACGCCCAGCAGCATGGTCTGGTAGGCCACCGTAAAGGGCTGGGAGATGGTCTGATCGCGCCCGATGGGCAGCGCCTCGTCGTTGTACGCCCGGTGCCGCAGGCCCGGCTCCACAAACCGATGCCGGGGCACGCGCCCGATCGCCTCCAGCACGCGTTCATCTTCGATCCCCCGCTCGCGCAGGGTACGCACGAGGCGTTCGCGGCGTCGGTCAAACGACCATTCGGCACGTTCTTCGGCGGAAGGAAGCGACATGGGCTTGCGTATCAATGGAAACGAAAAAGCAACGGCACGCGGCAGCGCATGATGGCAGAAACGCGAGCCTGTGCTGCGCCGTTTGCCTTGTTCTACCATCGTAATGACGTATCGTTGTGGACATTGTCAAGTACTTTTTCGAGGAGCCGGTGCTGGTGGAGCCCGTGACGCCGGATACGAGCGCGGATGCCCGGCGCCGCGAGGGCCCACAGCTTCCGCTGGACGCCTTGTTGCGCACATCCGATTACCACCGCGGCTACCTGGCCGGCACCAACCTGTCGACGGGGCGCGTTGGCTTCACGGCGTTGCAGAACGCGGAGGAGGTGGCGCGGGCGCTCGTGGAGGCCTTCCCAAAAGACCGGTGGACGCGCTGGGCTGATGAAGGGGTTGACGCGCTGTCACCGGAGGCGGTGATTGCCGAATGGATGGCCCCAACCGGAAGCGCCGTGCTGGCGACGGGTCCGACGCCGCCCGCGCCCGAGGCCCTCGCCACGGTGGCCCGCGGGCCGCGGCGCGACACGCTGGCGGCGCTGCGCACGCTTTTGGACGACGATGCGCTCGTGTGCTTCCGCGAGCCCGCCCATGACGGATCCGACTGGAGCCTGTTTGCCGCCCATCCGTTGCGTGCGACGGTTGTGGACGTCCTGGGGGCGCTCACCCATCCCACGATGCGGCAGTTTGTGCTGCCGTACCAAAAAGCCCGATCTGAATCCAAGTTTTACTTTGAGCAATGGCAGCTAACGTCGCTTCCGACGTACATCACGGAACTGTAGCGCCCGCCTCGTCCGACGCCCGCTGGATGGCCCGCTGCCTGACGCTGGCCCGCCGCGGCACCGGCTTCGTGAGTCCGAACCCGCGGGTGGGCGCCGTGATTGTGGGGGCTGACGGCACCGTGCTGGGCGAGGGCTACCACGCGCGGTATGGCGAGGCCCACGCCGAGGCGCGCGCGCTGGCCGACGCCCGGGCCACGCATGACGCGGCGGCGCTGCGGCAGGCCACGCTCTACGTGAACCTGGAGCCGTGCAACCACCACGGCAAGACGCCGCCCTGCACCGACCGCATCCTGGCGCACGACATTCCGCGGGTGGTGGTGGGCATGGTCGATCCGTTTCCGGCGGTTGCGGGACGGGGCATCGAGCGGTTGCGCGCCGCGGGGGTCGACGTGACCGTGGGCGTGCTGCCGGAGCGCTGCTACCGGCTCAACGAGGCGTTTGTGCACCATGTGCGCACCGGGCGGCCGCTGGTGACGCTCAAGATCGCGCAGACGCTCGACGGGCGCATTGCCACGCGCACCGGCGACAGCCGGTGGATCTCGGGCACCGAGGCACGGACCATGGTGCACGCCTGGCGGGCCGCGGCCGATGGGGTGCTGGTGGGCGCCGGTACGGCCGCGGCCGACAACCCGCGCCTGACCGTGCGCCATGTGGAGGGGCCGCAGCCGCAGCGCCTGGTGCTCGACCGCCGGGGCACGCTCGATCCGTCGTTGCACCTGTTTAGCGACGACCAGGCCGCCACGACGACAGCCGTGCTTGGCGCAACGCGCGCCGCGCCCCCTTACGCCGAGGCCCTGCGTGCCGCGGGCGGACGGGTGCTGCGCATCCCCGAGCGCGACGGGCACCTCGACCTGTCGGTGTTGCTGCAGCACCTGGGCGACGGCGCCGGCGAGGCACGTCCGGTGCAGTCGCTGCTGGTGGAGGCGGGGCCCGGGCTGGCCACGGCCCTCGTGCGGCAGGCGTTGGTGGACCGCTTCTTTCTCTTCATCGCCCCGAAGCTCGTGGGCGCCGGGCGGCCTACGCTCAGGGATCTAGGCATCGAGGCCATGGCCGAGGCCCGGACCTTCGCGGCCGGCGCGTGGGAGCCGGTGGGCGACGACATGCTGTTTCGCGGCTACATGCACCCGGCCGAAGCAGGCGAGACGCGGGCTTCTTCCTAGCAATGGCTCCGTTTGCGGGCGGCTGTCGCCCGCGCGGACCGTTGCCAGGGCCTTCCGTTTGCAGTTCTTTCAGATCGCCTGTACATTTTGTAAGCATTACCCTCGCATGCTGGCCCGTGGCTACATGCGATATCGCATAACGCGCTATGCCCACTTTGTTGACATAGCACCGGGCCCGATACACCCATCGCACTGACTTTCAGGTGTTTGCGCAAAATGATGGATGCGTGCTATGTCAAGTATGTTGATATAAGTATAGGTTATGTGGTTTCGAGGAACCAAGATTATTCTTCATATCAGTAGGACATGAGAGTCTTTTGCAATAACTGCGGTTCAGAGACAAATCATCAAATCAAGGCTGAGCATACCACAGAGTACCCTGATATCCGTGCTGGACGTTACACGGGTTTCTGGGAAAGGCGTAGGCAGAGACTCCTCATTTGTGCTGGCTGCGAAGAGGGAACGCTTGAAGTTAGTTGGACACGTGCGGGTGATCACGATCCTGAGAGTGGTGAACAGTTATGGTCATCTAGCTACTATCCGAAGAGGAAAAAGCGGCTAGTTGATGCAAAGCGTTTTAAGCAGCTACCAGAGAAGTTGAACAAAATCTACCGGGAGACAGCTCAGGCCTTCAATTTAGAGACCAGAATCCTAACGGCTGTTGGGCTTAGGTCTCTCGTTGAGGGAATCTGCAAAGATCAAGACATAGGTCAGTCCGGTGACAACTTAGAGAAGAGAATAGAGAAGCTGGACCAGATACTCCCTGATCACATCGTGGAAGACCTCCACGAGTTCAGATTCATGGGTAACGAAGCAGTTCACGAACTGGGCGCTCCTTCGGAAAATGATCTCCGAATCGCGATTGAGATCTGCGAGGACCTATTGAATTACATCTACGAACTCGATTATAAAGTTAAGCAGCTTTCGTCAAGTCGTAATCAAGACGGGAAAGCCACATAACCTCACGCTGCTGCGGACGGCAAGCCGCCGCAGAGCTCCCCCGTTATGCCGCTCTGTGCTAATAGCTCCATCATCAGTTCATCCGTGCTGACTGCATTTTCTGTAATGGTTACACGTATTGACCGAGAGAAATCAAAGTGGTGCCTTGGAAAAGTAAAGTTCTACGATGCTAAGAAGGAGTTTGGCTTCGCGCGAGATCTGACCGTTGCCGATTACACGGAGAACGAGGACGACGTCTACATCGGGGGCGATGTACAGGCTTCCCACAAACTCGTCGACGATGCATACATTGTTTTTCAGAAAGTTCCGTCCTCAAGAAAGCCGGGTACCTTCAAGGCCAAAGACATTCGTCTTCTTCACGATCACCCTGATGATCTTGGACCGCTTATCAAAGAGGTTGCCTCTACCTCCGAACACGAAGAGCTCCGTAGCTACCTCGAGAGTGAGCGCGCGAACTGGCAGATCGGAAAGGTCAAGTTTTTCGACTCCAACAAGGGATTCGGCTTCATTCAGCCGCTGAAGCCGCTCGACGTGCTGGACGGCGATGACGCATACGTCAACGAGCGGAATGTCGAGGCTGAATCTATTTCCGATGACATGTACGTCGCGTTTCGCATTGTTCCCTCTCGGAAGCCGGGAGAGTACCAAGCCGTCGGAGTTCAATCCCTAAGAGAGTTCGGCCGGCCTTCAGTTTCGTTTGCGGAGGATTTGGCTTTTTGGATGCTCGGGGGTGTAAGTCTGAGACCTAATGTTTCCGTTATGGCTCACTTGGTGCCACAGTCGGACGTCAGCGGGGTGCTGGATCTCATCGAGATGGTTGCCTGGAGCAACGAAGAGCGGTCCGACCGAAAACGGGGAACGGCCCTCCGGCTGCTCGGCAACGTGCTGGAAAAGGCAGTTTTGCCCTCGGAGTGGACGGAGCGTATTTGGAATAAGTACTGTCAAGAAGTCCGAAGTCTGCTGGATCACGACGTCATTCCAGGTAGCGTCGCCTCCATGCTTTGGCTGGAGGGGCTTCTCCCGACGCTTGAACCGGGTCTAATTGACACGCTTGTAGACCAAGCCTGTCAAGATGACTGGTCCGACCAGCTTGTCGATCTATCCTATCACTCCTATCGGTCGAGATCTATCCGAGGGACAAAACTTCGAGACATTGTTCGACGCTTTTCACAGGAAGATCTTGCGAGCTGGGTTGATCGACATACCGAGATAATCAATGAAGCCCTCCTGACTGCGGATGCAAACGCTGTCTCTCTCCTTGATAAGCATTATGAGATTCTGAAGGCGCTTCGGAAGGAGCACGAGAGGGAGATCCCCGAGGATATTGACGGGTACGTGGGGGCTGTCGAACGCCTCGTACAGCATTGCTACAAGCAGAGCGAACTGAGCAGAGAGCGGGCGTTTTCGCTATGGGAAGATGGTTTCCTCGTCGATATCGGATACTCGGAGTTCGTCAATGGCTACTCTGACTGTTGGAAAAAGAAGACACGCGTCGATCTGCTCCAGCACCTGGAATCCGAGCAACGGCGCCGGTTTGCTATCTGCCGAACGAACGAGCTTTTGAAGGCCTGGGAAGACTCTACTGAGGAGCGAAATGATACTCTTTCCCAATGGCTTGAGGATGTCCAGTCCTATTCGGAGACATTCGAGAGTGAGACCAGGGATACGACTACAGAGTCCCTGCGTGATCAATGCGAGATGGTTCTACAGCAGGAGGCGACAGAGAAAACGCAGGTTGTTCTCTACGGCAAAGGCTGCCTGTCCGCAGTTCCGGAAGAATGGCTCTTGCAGAATGCCAGCAAGTTTGACCGAAGTGACCTGGAGCCGGTGCTCGAAAAGGTAGACCCAACCATCGCAGAAAGGATTTTGAGGGCACGCCTGGAGGATCTACCCATGATCGCTGAGTCCGACCAAACGAGCATCCGCGGGTCCGATTTCCTCCCGGTCATCTACACATCGCAGGAGTCGAAGTGCTACCCAGAAGCCCGATGGCTTCTCGCTGCAGCCGAACAGACGTTGGCCGATGCGCGGCGTGCAAATTTCGAGTCTGCATTGGTGGAGCACGTAGATGTCCCCACCCACGTTCAGCTCTACCAGGAGGGACATCTCGACGTGCATCCACAACCTCGAATCTTGGAGTATCTGGACGGTCTCACGGTGGATGCGATTGATACTGGTGAGTCTTGGGTCAAGAACGGAGCTCTTGAAGTCAGTGCGTTCGCACACACCCTGTGCACGTACCTGCAGGACATTCAGGTTAGGAATCGAGAGACCGCACGCTGTGTGCAAAAGGCGGCACGCCAACTGGTGGACCATGCCCCCGGCCGCCTGACTCTTTCTAATCTGTCTTCCGAGACCGCCCGTGCCGTGGTCCGTCTTACCTGGTGGATTGACGATGAGATTGATCGGCAGGAGGACGCTGACTTTGAATTACCACTGCTCCAGGAGGGTCTTTCCTGGCTCTCGGATTCGGATCAAGTGAAGGCCCTCCGGAAGGCGTTCTACCTGCATGCCCAGGAACGCGTGACGCTCACTCCGGAACGTTTAGCTGCCTGCTCGTCCTTTCAACTTGAGGAGGAAAACAAGCGAGACAGAAACGAAAGTCCTCCCGGTGCTTCACCTCCTCTGGGCCTCTCCGCCGAGCTCATCATCCAGACGATTCAGCATGCCGCTCGAACGGGAGAATTTCCTCGAGAGGGGTACCTGATTCAAATTGCGAGACACGTCACCAGAGACAATCCCTGTCGACGTCTTCGGATTCAGGACATTTTTAATCGTTGTGAAGGTAGAGCCGAACTTCAGATGCGACCAGGAAAGGGCGAGGTGGAGGAGGTCATGCAGAACGAGCGGCGGCTATTCGTTATCTCATTTGAGTACGACAAGCAGCTCGTTGCTAATGTCAAGCGTCTCCCTAGACGACGCTACGACCCCAACCGGAAGGTTTGGACTGTTCCGGCGGAGAACGAAAACCAGCGGGAAGCCGTCTTCCAGTTTGCACGTAACCATGATTTCTTTATCAACCTCCAGGACGAGAAGCATTGGTCCAACAGCAAGCATCTGGTAGAGACGGAACGAGAGAGTTGTCTTGATGACCCGACGTACTGCGAGGGTCGAAAAGCGAAGCGTAAAGACTTTGGCGTCCATGATTTCTGGTGGTGTCGCAACAAGAAGTGTTACGCCAGTTGTCACGGACGCCATGAAGAGAGTAATTGGGAATCTTACACCCTCGAGGATTTCCTCGTCCTGCTTAATCTGTCCGTCGATGAAGATCTTCCGTACGAAACCATTGAGATGGGGCAGTACCACCGGTTTCTCGGCTGGGTCAATCGATTCGCGCAGTTGCTGGACCGGCTGTACTGTCGGGAATGTGACCACATTCTCGATTCGACGCGAAGTAGCAATTATGCATACTACCGCGTGACGCACTTTCACTGCGGAAACAAATCGTGCGCAAAGCATGGCCAAGAGGTGTACCTACACCATTGCTTCAATCCGAAATGCCGTTCTGTTATTGACAGTAGGGATTCATCACAATGTGATAATGGATGGTGGATTTGCACGAACGAAAATTGCGGAGCGTGCTGCTCACATGAAGAGATGGTCAAGAGAAGAGACCGGCTCATTGAGGTCGGGCAGTACGTTCCAAAAGGATTGATTCGGGACATCAACGAGAAGGTTGGCCACTTGGAGCGAGCCCAGCACTTTTGCTACGTCTGCGGGAAAGAGATGGAAGAGCGACGCCCCGAGCATTTCCACTGCTCAGACGGTCATGTCAGGTATGATCTCGAAGAATCGGAGTTTGACCGCCCTCATCGCGGCCTTACGGACAAATGAAAAAGCGCACATATGGAAAAAGAAGTGTTATGCTATCTACTTTGTTTGGCAATCACGCGGCATAACAAAACGCTACAGCTGACGATGGGCCAACGCCAAATTCTAAAGCTTGCACTGATCCCGCTACTATCGCAAGTTCATGGCGTCCATCGCACCTGAGCTATCCCGTTATACCACCCAGGAGCCTGTTCCAAACGAGTCGGTAACACAGATACACTCGTCCAATACCAAACGTTTGCTCGTATGGCAAATTCTCGTTTCAAGCTGGATACCTCAGCGTTTTCGGTGACTTCCTTCGCTGAAGCTGAGGACGACGACCGCACCTACTGGTTGTCACTGGATCCCAAGGCCCGTATCGCGGCACTCGAGGAAATGCGCCAAATCAACTATGGCTACGATCCAGCTTCCGACCGAATTCAGCGAACTGTTGAAGTTGCTCAACGCTCATGAGGTCAAATACCTCATCGTCGGAGGTTACGCTGTCGCCTACCACGGTTATCCCCCCACCACAGGCGACATCGACATCTGGATCGAGTCGACGGAGAACAACGGGAAGCGAATCGTGGCCGCGTTGGCTGAGTTTGGCTTCAACGTTCCGGCCCTACAGCCCGCTCTGTTCACAAAGCAAGATCAGATTATCCGCATGGGCCATCCGCCGCTTCGCGTGGAGATTCTGACCAGCCTCAGCGGCGTTGTCTTCGGTGAATGCTACCGGCACCGAACGCAAGACGAGCTCGGCGGTGTCGCGACCACGCTGATCGGCTCATGGAAAGGAGCTGCCGCCTAATCACGCGCTCCAGCGGCCGGTCGTGTAACGATTTGTTCCCTCGTTGCGGACGCGTAACGACCGTCGGCAGCGGGCGTGAACGCTTTGGCTTTAGGGGCGGTTGGGAAGACCACGCGTAGCCTTCTTCCTAGCAATGCGTATATTATGGATCGGTCGTCTGTTCGTACGACCCTGATAGGTCTGCTGCTCGTGCTCGTCGCGGTGCCTGCGCAGGCGCAGTACTTTGGGCGCAACAAGGTGACGTACGACAATTTTAATTTCCGTACGCTGCGCACAGATCACTTCACGTTCTACTACTATCCGGCCGAGGAACAGGCCGTGCGCGATGCGGCCCGGATGGCCGAGCGCTGGTACGAACGCCACTCGCAGGTCTTCCTGCACACGTTCGACCACAAGCCGATCATCCTGTATGCCAACGATGCCGACTTCCAGCAGACGAACGTCATCGATCAGGCGCTGAGTCCGGCCACGGGCGGGTTTACCGAGCCGCGGCGCGAGCGGGTGGTGATGCCGCTCTCGCCTGCATACGGCGAAACAAACCACGTGCTGGGCCACGAGCTGGTGCACTCGTTTCAGTACGACCTGGCCCTCAACAGCGACAGCCTGAACCTGCAGCTGCAACGCCTGCCCCTGTGGCTGGTGGAGGGCATGGCGGAATACCTCTCCCTGGGGCGCGCGCATCCCCACACGGCCATGTGGATGCGCGACGCGGCGCTGCGGCAGGCCCTGCCGTCGTTTGGCGAGCTGTCGAATACGCAAAAGTTCTTTCCGTACCGCTACGGGCAGGCCTTCCTGGCTTACGTGGGCGGCAAATACGGCGACCGCGCCGTCACCAACCTCTTCAAGCTGGGCGGGCAGATCGGCGTGAAGAAAGCCATCCCGCGGCTGTTTGGCATCACGGGCGACTCGCTCGTCACCGAGTGGACTGAAACCATCGAGAACACCTACGCGCCCCTCATGACCGGCCGCACCCCGGCCGATTCGCTGGGCAAGACGGTGCTCACCGGCGGCTCCATCAACATCGCGCCGCGCCTGAGTCCGGACGGGCAGTACGTGGCGTTCTTCTCGGCGCGCTCGCTCTTTTCGCTCACCCTGTACGTGGCCGACGCGCAAACGGGCGAGATCATTGCCGAGCTCGACAATGCCGGCACCACCGCCCACTTCAACGCGCTGCGCTTCATCAGCTCGGCCGGCACGTGGTCGCCCAGCGGCGAAAAGCTCGCCTTCGTGTCGTACGCCAACGGCGACAACCAGATCACGATCTGGAATGTGCAGACGGAAGAAATCGAGCGCAGCTTTAAGATCAAGAACGTAACCGCGCTCAAAAATCCGGCGTGGTCGCCCGACGGCACGAAGCTCGCCGTCACCGGCACCAACGGCGGCATCAGCGACCTGTACGTGCTCAACCTGCAGACGAAGGACGTGCGGCAGCTCACCAACGACCGCTACGCCGACCTGCAGCCCGCGTGGTCACCCAGCGGCGACCGCATCGCCATCGCCACCGACCGCGGCGACACGAACCTGCGGCTGCTTGCGCCCACGACCAACATGAACCTGGGCCTCGTGGACGTGTCCTCGGGCGAGATCACCATCCGCGAACCCTTTGGCGACGCCCTGCACCACAATCCCCAATTTTCGCCGGACGGCGAGAGCCTCTACTTCATTAGCGACCAGGACGGCTTTAAGGATGTGTACCGGCTGGTGCTGCGCAGCGACGCCCTCTTTCGGGTGACGCGCTTGAAGACGGGCATAAGCGGCATCACCGCGCTCTCGCCAGCCATGTCGGTGGCGCGCCAGAGCGGGGCCATGATGGTGTCGGTGTTTGCCAAGGACACGTACACCGGCCATCGCCTGACGAAGGCCCAGGCCCAGGGCACGCCCATGAATGCAGCGGCCACGGCGGGGGCCCAGGGCGCGCCCGATCCAGCGTCGGTGACCGACGCCGTGCCCGAGGCGGCTCCGCCGGCCAACCGTGTGGCGGAGGCCGCGACCGTGCCGCCCGAAGCCGGTGTGCTGCCGCCCTACACGCCAACGGAGGATGGCCTCGTGGCCACGCTGCTCGATAACCCGCGCCTCGGATTTCCCAATGCGCCCGACACGTACGAGACGCAGCCCTACGACCCCGACCTGTCGCTCACGGGCATCGTGCCGCCGTCGGTGGGCGCTTCGGTCGGCGGGCCGCTGGGATCACGCGTTTCGGGCGGCGTGGCGCTGCAATTTTCTGATATGCTGGGGAATCAGCAGCTGACGGTTGCGGTGCAGGCGCAGGGCAGCTTCAAAGACATCGGCGGGCAGGTGCAGTACCTCAACCAGCGCTACCAGTGGGATTACGGCGTCTCGGGCGGCCATCTCCCCGTCATTTACGGCGCGCGCGTCGTGCCGGTGGCATCCAACGCCGGGCCCATCTACAACCAGATCATCCGGCGCGCGCTCATCACCCAGGTGGGCGGCGACCTCATCTACCCGCTCGACCGCACGCGGCGGTTCGAGTTTGGTGTGGGCGGCGTGCGGTACGGCTTCGACGTCGATGTGCAGTCGCAAACCTTCACGGGCCGCGCGCTGAACGAAGATCTCTCCCTCGCGGAAATCAACAACTTCCTCCGCCAAAACAACTTTCAGCCGCTCCCGGGCGAGGCCAAAACACGCTACTTTGCCCAATCCTCGGCCGCCTACGTGCAAGACTTCTCGTACATGGGGCTCACGTCGCCCATCAAGGGCGGGCGGATGCGGCTGCAGGTGTCGTCCCAAGTGGGTTCTACGTCGTTTGTCTCTACCCTCGCCGACTTGCGCCGGTACGTTTTTGTGAAGCCGTTTACGTTCGCCGGGCACATCCTACACATCGGAAATTACGGCGCGTCGTTCAACGATCTGTTCGGGACGGAATACATCGGCTACCCGTACAGCCGCGGGTTCATTCGCGGATACAACGTGCGGGAGATCAGTCCGAGCGAGTGCACCACGCTTCAACAAGGCAGCGTATCGCCCGCACAGTCGCTGACCGGCTGCCCGGCCATCGACCGGCTCTTTGGTACGCGGGTCGCCAAGCTAAGCGCGGAGGTGCGGCTGCCGCTCCTTGGCCCCGAGCAGCTGGCCGTCATTCCGTTTAAGTACCTGCCCACGCAGGTCGGCGTGTTTGCCGATGCCGGGCTGGCGTGGACGAGTCAGGATGCACCGACGCTCAAATGGGACACGAGCACCAACGAGCGCGTGCCGGTGACGAGCATGGGCATCACGTCACGCTTTAACGTGCTGGGCGCGATTATACTGGAGATGTACTACGCGTATCCGTTTCAACGGCCCGATAGCGGATGGGAGTGGGGCCTCCGCATTTCGCCCGGCTGGTAACGACGCCGCTGCGGGCCCCGATCGGCGTCACCGCGCCCCCTAAAGGTCGATGCAACAACCCTGGATTTCTTGGAAGGAGGCGCAAGGTCATGCTGAAAGGGCAATCTCCGCAATGGGGCACTCCTGGCCGTAGATGGAGATCGTACCACGAGCATGACCAAGGCCCTATCGTAGATATGACCCCCGGCCCCTCTTGCTCCCGGGCACGTCGTCATCACGCTGTAAATCCCTCCTGAGCGACATCAGCGCGAACCGGCACGCTTGGAGCGATTACCCTGCGATCGGTGTGAAGCAGTTGCAAAGCCGGAAGCGCCTCCTTACGTTAAGGGATACTGCATCGAAGCGCTTCCATTGGCTATTGCCCGGCTCCCATGATCTACACCAGCCCGTTTGACGACGTTGCCATCCCCGACGTAAGCCTGCCCGCGTTCGTTACGGAGCGCTTTGCCACGTGGGCCGACCGCCCGGCGCTCATCGACGGCCCCTCGGGGCGCACGCTCACGTACGGGGCCTTGCAGGCGCGCATCGAGCAGATGGCCGGGGCCCTCGCGGCCCGCGGGTTTGCCCCCGGCGATGTGTTTGCGATCTACGCGCCCAACGTGCCCGAGTACGCCATCGCATTTTACGGTGCCATCCGCGCCGGCGGGATCGTCACGACCATCAATCCGCTCTACACTGCCGACGAGCTCGCTCATCAGCTGAAGGACGCCGACGCCCGCTTCCTGCTGACCGTCCCGCCGTTTTTCGACAAGGCCAAGGCGGCAGCGGACGCTGCAGAGATCGAGGAGGTGTTTGTACTGGGCGGCGGCGATACGGGCGGGACGTCCTTCGAGGCGTTGCTGGCAACCGGCGGCGCGGCGCCCACGGTGACGGTCGATCCCGCAGACGACGTGGCGGTGCTGCCCTACTCCAGCGGGACGACCGGTCTGCCGAAGGGCGTGATGCTTACGCACCGCAACATCGTGGCCAACATCTGCCAGTGCGTGCCGGTGGAAGGCCTCGAAGCCGGTGAGGTAACGGTGGGCATCCTGCCGTTCTATCACATCTACGGCATGACGGTCATCTTGAGCATGGCGCTGCGCTGCGGCGCAACGGTGGTGACCATGCCGCGCTTCGAGATGGAAGACTTCTGCGCGCTCGTGCAGGCGCATGGCATCAAGAGTGCCTACCTCGTGCCGCCCATCATCCTGGGCCTGGCCAAGCAGCCGGTCGTCGACGACTACGACCTCTCGACGCTCCAGTACATCACCTCGGGGGCCGCGCCGCTCCCCACGGCCGTCGCCGAAGGCTGCCGCGACCGGATCGGCTGTGTCGTGAAGCAAGGCTACGGCATGACGGAAACGAGCCCCGTCACGCACCTCGCGGCCCGCGGGGCCGACATCCACAAGATTGACGCGGTAGGACGCGCCGTGCCCAACACCGAATTTCGGATCGTAGATGTAGACGGCACCACCGACGTGGAGACTGGCGCGCGCGGCGAGCTGTGGGTCCGCGGCCCCCAGGTGATGAAGGGCTACCTGAACCGCCCCGACGCCACCGCCGACACCATCGACGAGGCGGGCTGGCTGCACACCGGCGACGTAGCCATCGCCGACGAGGAAGGCTTCGTGTATATCGTCGACCGCGTGAAGGAGCTCATCAAATACAAGGGCTACCAGGTGGCCCCCGCCGAGCTGGAGGCGATCTTGCAGGCGCACGAGGGCATTGCCGATGCCGCGGTGGTGCCCAGCCCGAGCGAGGAAGCCGGCGAGGTGCCCAAGGCGTTTATCGTGCGCAAGCCGAACGCCCGCGGCCTAGCGGCCGAGGACGTAATGGCGTTTGTGGCCGACCAGGTGGCGCCGTACAAAAAGGTCCGGCGCGTGGCGTTTGTGCAAGAGATTCCGAAGACGGCCTCGGGCAAGATCCTGCGGCGTACGCTCGTGAAAGAGGAACGAGCAGCGGCCGGATCGTAACCGGTGGATACATTGCAGCCGTCGGGCGTTGTTTGCCGTCCGTGTGCCCATTGAATCGATCTCTTCGTTTGCCATGTCCGATGCTCAAGCATTTCCCGATGTTCGCCGCGCCGCGACGGACGATTTGGCGCGCCTGGAGGCGCTGTGGCTGGCGCTGCAACGCGAGCAGGCCGCCCAAGACGAGCGCCTCACGCTTTCTGAGGATGCCGCCGAGCGCTGGCGCAACGACGCGCCGTATTGGCTGAGCGACGAGACGCAGCGGCTGTTTGTGGCGGAGGACGAAGGCACGGTGGTGGGGTTTGTGAGTGCGCGCCGGACGGGGCCGCCGCCCATTTATGCCGCCGTGGATGAGGTGTTTATCGACGAGCTGTACGTGGTGCCAGCGGTGCGGAGCCAAGGAATTGGCCGGCAGCTGGTGGCCGCGGTTACCCACTGGGCCACGCACCAGGGCGTGGCCCGCGTTCGGTTGCAGGTGTTGCAGGCCAACGGGGCCGGGCAGGCCTTCTGGAAGGCACAGGGCGCCACGCCGTATGCGCAAACGTTTACCCTTCCGCTTGAAACGCGCGCGTCGGGCGATGCCGAAGACGCGCGCAAAGGATCCGCGAAGATTGGGTTTTGAGGGAACCGATGGTTAGCGTCCGTATTTACCGAAATCGCAGTTGCGAAAATAGCAACTGCTCCCAACATATTGCCTTATGCGGGTGTAGCTCAGTGGCTAGAGCATCTGCTTGCCATGCAGAAGGTCGTGGGTTCGAATCCCATCACCCGCTCCGAAGCGCGGAATAAGCTATGAAAAGCTTGTTCCGCGCTTTTTTATTTTCTTGATATTTGTATCTCGGATGGTGGGTCGTGTGGCACAGCAGTTGTCTCCATGACCCATCGCCCCCGCTCCCCCTGACGCGCGGGCATCCATCAGGCGGTATGATACTGAAAACGCACGGCCTAGCACGCTTCGCCTACCGGATGATGCACCAGAGGCGCAGTACAAACGGACGAAGAGTGGACTGACGGATGTTGCCCTATCCTTTACTATGCGTAATAGATGCACGTTGGAGGACACGACCTTGCGCGTAACGCCTCCAATCCCCACCATCCCCACCTAACGCGCTGCTTGTTTGGGATCGCATCCCGCAGGCAGCTCTCCTGTGCACATATGAAGTCTTTACCTGTAGCTGTTACAAGATCGCGGCCCTCCGAGGCCTCTGTGGCGCCGTTGTGGGACGCTATCGCGCTGGGCGTGGCGGGCATTGCCGCGGCGCCGGGCGCGCGATCGGCCCTGCAGCAAGCGCTTGCACGGGTGACCCGTGCGCTGGGCGCGGCCGACGGGGCGCTGTTTGTCCATCACGCGTCGGTGCAGACGCCGTATGTGAGCTCCGGGCTTCGGGCGGTGGATGTAAACGAGGCCGCGTTCTCGATGGATGTGCCCATCTCCGATCCGGCTGTGGGGTTGTGGGGCCGCCTGCGGTTTCGGTCGCTCAATAGCGTGGTGCACTGGGGGCACGACGCCATGGCGCGCCTGGAGCACTTCGGCGAGATGCTGCGGATGCACCTCACGGAAACAGGCGCATCCACGCCCGGCGTGCTGGCCGCCGTCGATGGCCTCATTCAGCGCGCAAGCAGCAGCGGCACGCTGAGTCACCCGGCCCTTACAATCGCGCCCGACGGCCGCGTGCATCGCGCCTCCACGGCGTTCCGGGAGCTGTACGGCCGGCCGGTGCATCACCTAACGGATGCCGTGACCCACGAGGAGTACCGGCAGACCATCGCAGCCGCCGTTGCCGAAGGCCGCGCATGGACGGGGCGCATTCCGCTGCGCGGGCGCATGGTCCGCTGGCACGTTACGCCGCTGCAACCAGCGGGCACGCTGCACGGCGCCGTCTGCTGGGTGACCGAGACGATGGGCCCGGCCGCAATGCCCGATAGCGGGGTTGAAGAGGCGTTGGTGAAGGCCTCGCGCCTGCTCGTCGCCGAAACCCCGGGCGACCTGAACGCGCTCCCCGAGATCGTGGGTACGGCCACCGGAGCCCAGTACGCGTTTCTGATGGTGTTGCCCACCGAGCGCATCGCGCGCCTCCGAGACGAAAAGGCCGCGTCGGCCGCCGACGATGCCGTGCCGCTGGAATCCTACGTTCAGTACGAGTGGGGGCACCCCTCGGGCGAGCCGCCGCCCGGAGCCATGTTTGCGGTGCCCATCTTGACGGCCGAAGGGCACATGCTGGGCTACCTGGGCATTGAGCACGGGCCGGGCCACAGCGCCTACCGGTCGCGCGATGCGCGCTTGCTCAACGTGCTGGGCGACCTGCTGTGCACCTCGTTGCAGCGGCGGGCCGCGAACCGGGCGCTCCGGCGCAGCCAGCAGCGGTACCAGCAGTTTGTGGATGCCACCTCCGAGGCCATCCTGCGCATTGGGCTGACGCGGCCGCTGTCGCTCCGAAAAGCGTCCGAAGCGCAGATCGACCATGTACTGCGCGCGGGCTACGTGGCGGAATGCAACACCGCCGCAGCGCGGCTGCTCAACTACAAGAGCGCACAGGCCCTCACCGGACGCGCCCTCAGCGACTTGCTAACCGACAACAGCCGAAAGATTCTGGAGAAGGCGGTGGCCGCGCAGTTCCGCTTGCAGGGCTACGAGCACGTGATGGAACAGCTGGAAGCCCCCCATCGGCACTTTGTGATCAACACGGTGGGCGTTGCGGAAGAAGAAGTGCTGCATGACATTTGGGTAGGAAGCACCGAAGTGACCGACCGCGTGCACATGGAGCAGCGGATGGTGACCGCCGTCGAGCGTCATCACCGCCGGATTGGGCGCGCCCTGCACGATCGTATTGGGCAGCAGCTTGCCGGTACGCGCATGCTGCTGCAAAACATTGGCGAGCGCCACTTCGAGCCTGCAACCGATGGCTACCACGCCATTCAGCGCGTGTCTAATCACTTGCAAACGTCCATCGTCCACGTCAACGACCTGCAGCGGGGCGTGCTGCCCATGCAGGTAGAGCGCGACGGCCTTGCCCATGCGCTGCGCGACCTCGCCACGCGCTGCAACCAGGAGCGCGACGCCGTAACGTGCTGCTACATGCACGACGGCAGCGCCGAGGTGACGGACGACTACGCCAAGATGCAGCTCTACCGCATTGCCCAAGAAGCCCTGCGTAACGCCCGCCTGCATTCCGAGGCCACATGCATCGAGGTGGTGTTCCGTCGCACAGACGACGGGCGCCTGCTGCTCCGCATTGCCGACAATGGCGACGGATTCGACCCGCGGGCCGCGAGTGATGGACTGGGCCTGCACAGCATCCGGTACCGGGCGCGCGCCATCGGCGGCCAACTGAACATCACGTCCTCTCGGCGCAACGGAACGACCGTTGCGTGTACGTGGCGCCCTTCGGCTGTTGAGAGCGTTTGACTTGGGTGTGATTGAGGTGGAGCCACGGGCTGTGGATATGCTCCAAATCTACCACGCACAGCCCGTCACTGGCGCATATTCTAGGTGTTGCTTCTTCCGTACCATACTCCTGCGTGCTTCTGTCGTTAGCGTTTTGTACCATGACGTCTACGCGACGCGTGCCACGCGCCCTGTACCTTCCGTCTGCTGTTCGGATCCCCTTCGTTGATCGATCTACCAATCCCATGGCTAAGAAATCCAACGCCCGCTCCACCGACCACGTACGCATCTTTGTTGTTGACGATCATCCGGCCATCCGTGAGGCCATTGCCGACCTCATCGAAGGCACCATGGATATGGAAATTGTTGGCGAGGCGAGCTCGTCGGATGAGGCCTTTCACCTCATGGAAAAACTGTCGCCCGATGTGGCGGTCGTCGACATTTCCTTGGACGATGCGCACGGCCTCGACCTCGTTCAGAACGTGCGTGCACAGCTTCCCGACGTGCAAATGATTGTCTTTTCGATGTACGACGAGAACGTGTATGCCGAGCGGGCCATTCGGGCCGGCGCCTCGGGCTACCTGATGAAGAGCGAGCCCACCCGCACCGTTCTTGAGGCCATTCGAAGCGTGCAAAACGGCGAGGTGTACCTCAGCCGCCGCATGGCTTCGCGCATCCTGAACAAGGTGGCCATGGGCCGTTCCTCGGAGCCGAGCTTCGCCATCGACGAGCTGACGGACCGCGAGATGGCGGTCTTTCAGATGCTAGGACAAGGCTACAGCGTGCAGGACATTCAGGAGCGCCTGAACTTGTCGCGCAAAACGATTGAAACCTACCGCCGACGGGCCAAGGAAAAGCTGGGCTTCGATACGGTGTCTGAGCTGTTGCAATACTCGGTGCAGTGGACGTACAGCCAGGGCACCAACGAGCAAACGCCGAAGCCCCCGGTGATGGAAGAGAACTGACGTCCGTCCGTTGTAAGTCGCGGACGCTGAACACCCCTTAGCAGCAGGCGAACCATTCGTCTGTTTCGTCTGCTGCTTTGCTTATGTCGCCGACCGACGCCCGCCGGTACTTTCCGCACACGGCCCACACGATCTACCTGAACCACGCGGCCACCGCGCCTTTAAGTCGGCCGGTGCAGGCCGCCATTGAAGGGTTTGTGCGCCAGCGGCAGGGCACAGCGCCCACCGATCCGATTGACAACTACGCGGATTTTGCGCCCGTGCCCGCCGCGGCCCGCGCCCACCTGGGGGCCCTACTCGGGGCGCCGGCCGACGATGTTGCGTGGATGCCGAACACGTCGACGGGGTTGGCGCTGCTGGCCGAGCACTTTCCCTGGACGGCCGGCGACCGGGTGGCGCTGCCTGCGTGCGAGTTTCCGGCCAACGTGTATCCGTTCATGAACCTGGAGCGCAAGGGCGTCGCGGTCGATTTTATTCCGCACACGCACGGCACGTTCACGCTGGAGGCCATTGAGGAGACGCTGACGCCCCGCACCCGCCTGCTCACGCTGTCGTGGGTGCAGTTCCTCTCGGGCTTTCAAGTGGACCTCGAAGCGGTGGGCGCGCTGTGTGCGGCGCACGACATCATCTTCTGCGTGGATGCCATCCAGGGCCTGGGGGCGCTAACGCTCGACGTGGACGCCGCACAGATTGACGCGCTCGCCGGGGGCGGCCAAAAGTGGTTGATGGGGCCGCAGGGCACGGGCTACTTCTATTGCCGCCCCGCCCTGCGCGAGCGCTTGCATCCGCCCGCCGGATGGCTGCACGGTCCGGTGGACTGGGACGACTTTTTTGCGTACGACCTGCAGTTCTACGACGACGCCCGCCAGTTTCACCTGGGCACGCCCAACAACATCGGCATTGCGGGACTGCATGCGGCGCTCGCGCTGTACCGCCGCGTGGGGCCTTCCGCCGCCGAGCGCCACCTCATGGCGCGTGCGCAGCAACTGGCCGAGGGGCTGGCCGCCTTGGGCTTTGCCCGCTACGGCACCAACGACCCCGCACACCGCAGCGGCATCGTAACGATCGACGTGCCGGAGCCCCAAGCCCTGCACGACGCCCTGAAGGCGGACGGCATCGTGGCCTCGGTGCGCAACGGAAACGTCCGCTTTGCCCCGTCGTGGTACACCACCGCAGAAGAAATCGACACCGTTCTCGATGCCATGGCGCACCATGCCCCCTCCCATGCCTGATGCCCCGGCCCCATTTCCGTACCACACCACCGATGCGCTGGGCCGCGCGGTATCGCTTGCGCAGCCGCCCGAACGCATCGTATCGTTGGTGCCCAGCCAAACGGAGCTGCTGGCCGCGCTGGACGTGGGCGAGCGGGTGGTGGGCATCACGCGCTTTTGCGAGCGGCCGGAGCACTGGCGCGAGGAAAAAATTTTGGTGGGCGGCACAAAGCAGGTCGATCCCGAAGCGGTGGCCGCGTGCCGCCCGGACCTCATCATTGCCAACAAGGAGGAAAACACGCCGGACGACGTGTCGGCCCTCGCGGAGGAAGCGCCCGTGTACGTCACCGACGTGGCGACGGTCCCCGCGGCCTGCGCGATGATGCGGGCCGTGGGCCGGCTGGTGGATCGTGCCGCAGCGGCCGACCGGCTGGCCGCGCGCGTGGCAGACGGATTCGCCGCGCTTGACGTGCAAGACACGCTGCGGGCGGCCTATTTCATCTGGCGCGATCCGTGGATGACGGTGGGCGGCGATACGTTCATCCACGATGTGATGCAGCGCGCGGGCCTTCGCAATGTGTTTGCCGATACGACGCGCTACCCCGAGGTGACGCTCGATGCCGTGCGCGCCGCCGCGCCCGATGTGGTGCTGTGCAGCAGCGAGCCGTTTCCGTTTCACCAAAAGCCGCGCTTTACGGAGGACATGCGCGATGCCGTGGAGGCGCCGGTCCATGTGGTAGATGGCCAACTGTTCTCGTGGTACGGCGCCCGCTTGCTGCACGCGCCGTCGTACCTCCAGGCGCTCCGCGCGGCCCTCGCCGCGGGCAATGCCCCGCGCCTGCTGCTCCACGACGTCCCCCAATCCGCTTGAGCCCAATGCCCGCCTCGTCCCTACCGCCCGTCGTCGATCCGGCACCTTACCTGCAGCTGATGGAGGAGCGTTTTGGCATTCCGCCGGACGTCTTTGATGCGTGGGTGATGGTGCGCCCCGGAAAGAAAAAGATCTACCTCGTGCCGCCGGACTGCACGCCGCCCGCCACGTATCGCAGCGTGGGACTGCCGTTCGTGCGGCCGGCCATGAAGTATCCCAAGCCCACCACCGAGGCCGTCCTGCAGTTTGGCCACCACGCCACGCAGAACGTCATTGCAGCGACCGCCGCGCAGGCGACGGCGTTCATGCATCGGGCGCCCTTTGCGGCGACGGAGACGCAGCGGGCGGCGTGTACGGGCCGTGGCTACGTAATCATCCGCTACCAGGACATGGCGCTGGGCATCGGATTCTGGACGGCGGACGACGCGCACACCGTGCGCAGCATGTTTCCGAAAGCCATGAAGCAACAAGCGCTTTCGGTACAGTTGCCGTGAGGAAGCAGAGCACAGGACAACAAAAAAACCCGAACCTCACATGCGTGAGATCCGGGCGGTAGTAGCGGGGGCGGGATTCGAACCCGCGACCTTCGGGTTATGAGCCCGATGAGCTACCAGCTGCTCTACCCCGCGATCGTTAAGTATGCTTGAGAGAAGCTGCGCAGCGCAACGTTGCGTGAAGCACCCATCGATGCCTCGGTGCCGCCGCGTCTCCTTTCGAAGCACACCCTTAGATGCTTGGCGCGAGCGTTTGTTCTGCCGGTTGCCGGTGTTGGTGAAAACTCCACACACCTCGCCGCACGCGTAGTTATGCTTGGGTGACAAGCAGCGTGCCGCTCACCACCAACGCGGCGCCCGCGCCCGTCCACACGTCCGGCACTTCCTGGAACAGCAGAAAGCCCCAGCACGCGGCAAACACGATTTGAAGGTACGAGATGGACATGGCCCGCCCGGCGCGCTCGGCATGCAGCCCCTTGGTGAGGAGCACCTGCGCCACCTGAGCGCACCCACCCACGCCCACCAGCAGCACGATCCACGTGAGCCACGACGGCCACACCAAATCGGCAACAAGCGCGGTGGTGGGCACCGAGCCCAGCGTAGCCACCAGCGGAAAGTAGAACACCACCACCAGCGGATGCTCGGTAGCGCGCAGCCGGCGTACCACCACATAGGCCGACGCCGCAAGGAGCGCCCCAAGCAGCGCAATGCCTACGTGCAGCGGGTTAAGGTCGGCGGTGCCAAAGAGAAACGCGGGCTGCGCAATGCACACGACGCCCGTGAGGCTTAGCAGCGCACCTAACATTTCCTGTCGCCGCAGCGACTCGCCCAGCACGGGGGCCGCGATGAGCGCCGTGAGCACCGGGTTGGTGTAATGAATGACGGTAGCATCGGCCAGGGGGAGCACCGTGAGGGCGAAAAAGAAGCAACTGAGCGCCCCAAACCCCAAAAGGCCACGCAGCCAAAGAAGGGGCTTGTTGTGGCCCCACACATCGACGTCGCTCCACCGCAGCAAAACGTAGCTGTACGCCAACGTCACAACGGCACGCACGAGCACAATCTGCTGGCTCGGGAGCATATGACCGGCCCACTTTACGCAGGCACTCATGAGGCTCCAAAAAAATGCAGCGCCAATCATGTACCAGACGCCGCGTGAGGTTTGCGTGGGCGTAGCGGTGGTGGCCATGCACACAGATTACTTTGCAACACAAGCGGGCAAACCAGACGTGTCGCTGCATGCCAAAGGTTCGTAGGGGGCGGGGCGATCGTGCGACGTATCGGTGAAATTAGATGCTTTTAGCGCTTGTGCGTAGCGGGTTTGCAATTCGGTAAAAGAGTGATAACGCAGCGGTCAAGCACTCGGCCTGCGGCCTTTCTACGTTGAGCCATGCACGCCCGGACGCCGCTCCGGTCGATGCAGCACCTTCGTTCGCTGTATGTATCCGTACAACAGAAATCCTATGAGACACCAAGCTACCACGCTGTGCATGGTGCTCGCCTTGATGCTGGGAACAGCATCGTGGGCGCATGCGCAGGGCGTAACCACCGCGACCATTCGCGGGCAGGTGGTCGATGAGTCCGGTGAACCCTTGCCGGGCGCCAACGTCGTCGCCTTACACGTACCCACCGGATCGCAATATGGCACCGCCACCAGCGCCAACGGGCGGTTCGTGCTGCCCAGCGTGCGCGTCGGTGGGCCCTACATTATTGAAGCATCGTTTGTGGGCTATCAGTCCCAGCGACTAGAGGGCATTCAGCTCGACCTGGGCGAATCGCGCCGCTTCACTCTTCGCCTAAAAGAGCAGACTGCACAGCTTGCTGAGGTGCAGATTACCGCGGACGAGGGCGGTGTATTCAACAAGGAGCGCACGGGTATTTCCACCAATATCTCGGGTGATGAAATCGACAACGCTGCCTCGCTAGACCGCAGCCTGGCGGATTTCGTGCGCCTCACGCCGCAGTCTACCACCATCAACACGGGCGACGATGGCACGGCCTTTTCGCTGGCGGGCCAGAACAACCGCTACAACACCATTTTCATCGACGGCGCGGTGAGCAACGATGTGTTTGGTCTGGCCGAGACGGGCGTTGACGGCGGGCAGACCGGCGCGTCGCCCATCAGCATCGACGCCATCAAGCAGTTCGAGATCGACATCTCGCCGTTCGACGTCACGCAGAGCTTCTTCGGCGGCGGCGCCATCAACGCGATTACGCGCAGCGGCTCGAATCAGTTTAAGGGCTCGTTTGCGTATGAGCGCCGGGAGGAGAGCTTCGTGGAAAACCTGCCGGATGGCCCGTTCCCTACGTTTACCAACAATCGCTACGTGGGCTGGGCCAGTGGGCCGATCATCGAAGACAAGCTGTTTTTCTTCGTCAACGCCGACATCCTGCGGAGTAGCACGCCGGCCCCATTCACGGCCGAATTTGCCAACGACAACGACGCCGTCGGCACCTACCGGGGAAGCGTCATCAACTCAGCGGCCGAGGTAAACAACTTCCTCGGGTTCCTCGATCAGACGCTGGGCTTCTCGCCGGGCGGCTTTCGCACCAAAGACAGCGTGCTCGACAGCAACAAGCTGCTGGGCAAGCTGGATTGGAACGTAAACCAAAACCACCGGATCACGCTGCGTTACAGCTACACGCAGTCGGACAACGTGGAGGTGGACGGAAGCGACTCCGGCGAGCTCGTCTTTAACAGCCGCAACGAGGTCTTCCCCAACACCACCCAAATTGGCGCGCTGGAGTGGAACGGCACGTTTGGCACCCGGGTGTCCAACAAGCTGATCCTGTCGTACAAAAAGGTCGAGGACGATCGCGACACGAACCTCTCGCAGCCTTTCCCTACCATCAGCATCACGGACGGCGCGGGCGCAATTGAGATTGGCGGCGAGCCGTTTTCCACTGTCAACTTCCTCTCGCAGGATGTGGCGACGCTGACCAACAACACCAACATCTTTCTGGGCGATCATACCCTCACGTTTGGTACGCACAACGAGTGGTACGACCTGAACAACCAGTTCATCCCATTCAATTACGGCTGGTACTTTTTCGACAGCGTCGACCAGTTCCGGCAGTCGGCGTGCGCGGCGGCCAATAATCCCGGGAGCATCAGCGGATGTGCGCCCTACGACGCCGACCCGAACGCGGCGGGCTATCAGCGCCCGCAGCCGGCCAACAGCTTTTTGCTGCGTGCGTTCTCGTTGGTCGATGACAACCCGAACACCCCCGGGTTTGAGGAAACGGTGGGCGATGCGACCAGCTTTGCGGGGCAGTTCAATGCGCTCCTCTCGGGCGTCTATGCGCAGGACGAGTGGCAGGTCAACGACCGCCTGCGCCTTACCTACGGGCTGCGCGTCGACTTCCCGTTCATCCTCGACGATCCGCCGTATGCGAATCCGGAGGACCCGCTGGTGCCCAACAATTCGTTGTTGAACCCGCGGAATACGACGCTGCCCACCATCGCCAACTACTACGACCTGCAAGGCGCCCAAGCCGGCGAAGCGCCGAATGCCACGCCGCACTGGGCCCCGCGCTTTGGGTTTAACTGGGACGTGTACGGCGACCAGCGCACGCAGGTGCGCGGCGGCATAGGCGTATTCACCAGTCGCCAGCCGTTTGTGTGGTACGGCGGCATGTTCTTAAACAACGGCGTACTATCTGGGCAGGTCTCAAACTTCGGCCAGAATCCGCTCGATACGGATCTTAGCGATGGCGGTCTTACCGTAGAGGATCCGTGCTGCGGGGGCCGCGCTCCCTCGGAAATCATTCCGAGTGGACGCCTGGAGCTGTTCGAGGACGAATACAAGCTGCCCCGCTTCCTGCGCTACTCGCTGGGGCTCGACCAGCAGCTGCCCGGCGGCTGGGTGGGCACGTTTGAAGGGCAATACACCAACACGCTCTCCAACGTCCTCGTCACCAACGTGAACCTGCTGCCGGCCAATGCGCGCCTCAACGGCCCCGACAACCGTCCGGTGTGGGTGCCCGAGATGTACAACAACGGCGATGTGGGGCCCTTCTCCGAAGGCGTGCGCATCGACAACCGCTATACGGCGGTGCACCGCGTGGGGAATACCGACCGCGGGTACTCCTACAACCTCACGGCGCAGCTTCGCAACACGTACGAAGATGTCTTCGGTACGGACAACGCGATGCGCGTGAATGCGTCGTACACCTACGGCGATTCGTACGTGATCAACGAGGGCACCTCCTCGCAGATCAACTCGCTGTGGGACGGCATGGAAAACGTGAACGGCGCGAACAACCTGGAGCTGTCGCGCTCCGACTTCTCGGTGGGCCACCGCATCCTAGTGCGCACCGATTACCGGCAGGCGTTTGGTGAAAACCTGGCAGCCACCATTGGCCTCACGTATGTGGGGCAGTCGGGCCGCCCGCTGTCGTATATCATCGACAACAGCGAAGACATGGTGCGCTCAAGCATTGACGAGAGCGTCTCGCTCTTTTATGTGCCCCGCACGGCGTCGGCGTTCAACTTTCAGCCGACGACAATTAACGGCGTCACGATAACGCCCCAGCAGCAGGCAGCCGCCCTGGATCAGTTCATTCAGGCCAACGACTACCTGAACCGCCACCGGGGCGAGTACACCGATCGCAACGCCGACCGCACGCCGTTTGAAGGCGTCGTCGACCTCAACTTTAAGCTTGAGGTGGCCGGCGACCTGGTAGGGCGTACGCAGTCGCTGGAGATCACGGCCGACATCTTCAACTTCTCCTCCATGCTGGGCGACATCTTTGGCACCGACTGGGGCGAGCGCTTTCAAACGCCCAGCTCGTTCTCGCCGGTGCAGTTTGAAGGGTTTGTGGATCCGCCCGGCGACGGCAACGGCACGATGGACCTGACGCCGGTGTACACGGCGGAAGTGGTGCAGGTGGCCGATACCAACGGCGATGGCACCCCCGATGCGTTCAACGGCGCAATCAGCCAGGATGCGCTGTTCGATAAGTTGCGCACCGGCTCCACCTACAGCTCGCAGTGGCAAATGCGCCTGGGCGTGCGGTACACCTTCTAACGCCCCTGAGCGTGTGTGACACGCTGCCCAAACGACCAAACGGCCCGTTGCCTCTCCGCAGCGGGCCGTCTGTTATTTGGGCCTTCGGTGATGAGCGGTACACGCAGCCGGTTAGGCGTAGATGCCGCGGATGCGCAGCGCTTCGGCGACCTTCCGGATAGACATGACGTAGGCGCCAATGCGGAGCGACACATCGTGCGTTTCGGCGGTCTCAAACACGCCGTCAAACGCCCGCGTCATGATGCGGTCCAGGCGCTCGTTGACGCGGTCGAGCGTCCAGAAATAGCCCTGGCGGTCCTGCACCCACTCGAAGTACGACACGGTGACGCCGCCGGCGTTTGCGAGAATATCGGGGATGACGATGACGCCCTTCTCGTTGAGGACGGTGTCGGCCGCCGGGGTGGTGGGGCCGTTCGCGCCTTCGGCGATAATTTTCGCCTGCACGTCGCGCGCGATCTCCTCGGTAACCTGATCTTCCTTCGCAGCGGGCACAAGAACGTCCACGTCGAGCGTCAGGAGCTCCTCGTTGGTCAGGGGCTCGGCGGCTTCGTAGCCGTCCAGCGTGCCGTCGTGGGTCTTCACGTACTCGATCATGGCCGGGATGTCGAGGCCGTCGGCGTTGTAGTAGCCGCCGGTGACGTCGCTCACGGCGACGATGGAGCAGCCCTGTTCGGCGAGCAGCTTGGCTGCGATGGAGCCTACGTTGCCAAAGCCCTGCACGGCCACGGTGCAATCGGCAGCATCGAGGCCCACGCGGTCCAGCGCGGCCAGCGTTACGGTCATCACGCCACGGCCGGTGGCCTCGGTGCGCCCCCGCGATCCGCCCAGCCCCACCGGCTTGCCTGTCACCACGGCGTTCTCGGTGCGGCGTGCGTGCATCGAATACGTGTCCAGTATCCACGCCATGATCTGGTCGTTGGTGTTCATGTCGGGCGCCGGGATGTCGCGGTCGGGGCCAAACACGTCCAGCAGGTTGGCCGTGTAGCGGCGCGTCAGGCGTTCCAGCTCACCGGGACTCATGTCGCGCGGGTTGCAAATCACGCCGCCCTTGGCGCCGCCAAAGGGCACATCCACCACGGCGCACTTCCAGGTCATCCAGGCGGCCAGGGCTTTCACCTCGCTCACGCTCACGTCGGGCGCGTAGCGAATGCCGCCCTTGCTGGGCCCCAGCACGTTGTTGTGGATCACGCGGTAGCCTTCAAACACCCGGATGTGGCCGGTGTCCATCACCACCGGAATCGAAACGGTGTGTACATGGGCCGGACGGCACAGGTACTCGTAGAAGCCCGGGTTGAGCTCCAGGATTTCTGCGGCGACGTCGAACCGCTCCATCATGGCCTGAAAGGGATCGGCCGCGTGGTCGATGGGGGCCGGTTCGCGATACACGGAGCGGTTGTACACGTCTTGTTTGAAGGGCATGGGGAACGATGGCGTAGGTGAACGATCAAGCGTGCGGGTGGGCGACAAAAGAAACAGCGCGCTGCAACCGCTTCCAGCCCACGGTATGATGCAGGGCGTGCCCTAACGGTGCAGCAAATGCCGGGTTGCTTGCCCGTCTGATGTGCTCTTCACGTTAACAGAAACCTCACGCATGCATCTTCCTGCGCTATCCAATCGCCGTCGCAAAGCCATCGCGCGCCTCGGGCAGCGCAAATATCGGAAGCGCACCGGGCGCACGCTCATTGAGGGGGTGCGCAGTGTGGAAGCGGCCCTCGCGGCGGGCGCGCCCGTCGTGGAGGGCGTCGTCACGCAAGAAGCGGCCGAGCAGTCGGCGGTGCGCACCATGCTGGCCGACGCCAACGTGCCGTGGTACCGCACCGATGCTGCGACGATGGCGCAGCTCTCCGATGTGGCGCACGCGCAGGGCGTGCTTGCCGTGGTGGAGCAGACGTACGTGTCGCCCGAAGCGCTAACGGAAGCGGCCACGGTACTCGCGCTCGACGGGGTGCAGGATCCGGGCAACGTAGGAACGCTGCTGCGCACCGCGGCCTGGTTCGGGATCGAGGCGGTGCTGTGCGGACCGGGCACGGCCGATGTCTTCCACCCAAAGGTGCTGCGGGCGGGCATGGGGGCGCAGTGGGACCTCCGCCTCGCGGCGACGCCAACGCTCGGGGCCGCGCTCGATGCGCTGCAGCAACGCGGCTTTACGCACTACGGCGCCGACCTGTACGGCACGCCCGCCGGGGCGTGGACGCCACAGACGCCGGCCGTCCTCGTGATGGGGAGCGAGGCGCACGGCCTGAGTGCGGCGGTGCGCGATCGCCTGCACGAGCCCGTCGCCCTGCCCGGCGCCGCGGGCCGCGCCGGGGTCGAGTCGCTCAACGTGGCCGTGGCGGGGGGCATCCTGCTGTACGAATGGGCCGGATAGGCCGCTGCTTGGCCGGGCGCAAGCAGCAACGGCGCGAACATCAAACGACGATGGAGGGTCGCACCGCGCTGCGGCCCATCACCCGCTGCGGCGGATCAGCTGAAGTACCACCACATCATGCCCACGAGGGCAAGCAGGAAAAGCGTGAGCCCGAGGTCCACCCGGCGCCAGTCCGATGTGTCTTCGTCGGTGCCTTCCATCGCGGCCGCCAGGTTGGCATCAACCGTCTCTTGGCCCGCGACCGGCTCATCGGCGGTGGCATAGGTGAGGCCGGCGACTTTCTCGCGGGCCGGCGGCTCGGTGAGCAAGCTCACAATCACGAGCACCGCTACGCAGATGAGGAAGAGGAAAAATGCCAGGTGCAAGAAGTTAATCTCGGCCACGTAGGCCCACACCGAGCCGTCGGGCAGCCCCGTTTTCTGTGCGCCGTTGATCAGCTCCAGGATCAGCCGGGTCGCGCCCAGCACAAAGCCGGTGCCCAGCGAGGCCAGCGCGCCCTTCGCGTTCACACGCTGCCAGAACACACCGAGCAAAAAGACCGCCGCGATGGGCGGGGCAATGTAGCCCTGTACGCTCTGCAGGTAGGTGTACAGCTGCCCGCTGATGTTGTCCATGAGTGGAATCCAGGCCAGGCCCAAAACGGTCAGGCCAACGGTAGCCAGGCGCCCCACCCACACGAGTTGCCGTTCGGTAGCATCGGGCTTAAGCTCGCGGTAAACGTCCCAGGTCACCAGCGTAGAGCACGAGTTGAAGACGCTCGACAGGGAGCTCATGAGCGCGGCCAGCAGACCGGCCACCACAATGCCACGCAGCCCCACCGGAAGCAGCGTGCCCACCAACACCGGAAGCGCCTGATCCGGCTGCTCTAGCGTCAGCAGCCCTTGCTGTTGCAGCGCATAGGCCACAATGCCGGGCAGCACGAAGATAAAGACCGGCAGGAGCTTCAGGTAACCGGCAAACATCGACCCGCGCCGGGCGTGGTCCTCGTTTTTGGCCGAGAGCGTGCGCTGCACAATGAACTGATCGGTACACCAGTACCAGATGCCCAGGATCGGTGCGCCAAAGAGAATGCCCGTCCACGGAAAGTCGGGGTGCGTCATGGGCAGCCACATGTCGAAGAAGCTCTCGCCTGCAATCTGCTGCAGCTCGGTCCAGCCGCCCAACTGCGAGATGCCGATCAGCGTCACCATCACCGAGCCGCCAATGAGGACGAAGACCTGCATCAGGTCGGTGTAGAGCACCGCGCGCAGCCCGCCCAGGATGGTGTAGAGGCCGGTAACGCCCACCACAATGAAGGCGCCGGTCCAAAACGGCACGCCAATGGCGTCGAACACCACGCCGCCCGCGAAGATCGTGACGGAGATCTTGGTGAGCACGTAGCCCACAATCGAAATCGTGGCCAGGTACCAGCGCGCGCCCGACGAGTAGCGCTTCTCCAGAAACTCGGGCATCGTAAACACGCCGCTCTTGATGTAAAACGGCACAAACACCCAGCCCAGAAGCAGCAAGATCAGCGACGCCAGCACCTCAAACTGCCCGACGGCCACACCGCTCGACGCCCCCGTGCCGGCGAGGCCAATCAGGTGCTCGCTGCCAATGTTGGAGGCAAAGAGCGACGCGCCCACCACAAACCAGCCGACGTTGCGCCCCGCCAAGAAGTAATCCGCTGAGGTTTCCTCGCCGCTTCGTTCCTTGATGGTGGCCCAGGCTGCCACCCCAAACACGACGAGAAAGTATAGCGCGATGATGCTCCAGTCGATAATACCCAGCGAAAGATCCATGCGGCCGGTTGCTCATTGGTGGAATAATACAAGCGTAACGCCCAATGTATGAAAGCGCATCCGTTATTTCAGGCGCGTGAGGCGCAAATGATCGAAATAAGCCGTATTCACATTTCCGTTCATGTTATTATTGCTTTCTGTAAAACGCACGGTGATGCTATGGGTGCCCTGATGCAAGCGCACGCGCAGGGGATTGCTGTAGCCCCAGTCGCTCCACACGTCGTCGCCGCGTTGCGGCATCACCAGCGCGCCCACCCGGCGGTTGTCCACGAGCACGGTGCGGATGGCCGCCTTGTTGTCGGTGTTTACCGGCCCGCTGCCGTTTGCGTAGCGGGCGTCGAGGGCGTACAGGCCGGGCGCGTCGACGTTCAGGGTAAAAGTGACCGTGGTGTGCCGGTCGGTGGTGAGCACGAGGTACCCGTCGCCGCGATAGCCGGTGGTTTCGGTGGACAGGGGAGCGGGCGGCTCCAGGGTGCGCACCGCGTCGTTCTGAATCACGCGCACCGGCGCGCTCAAAAACGAGGAGAATCCGTCGGGGCCTACCGCGCTCACCTGGTACTCCGAGAGCGTGCCGGTGGGCGCGACGCCGTATCGAAGCGCCGTGGTGCTGTCCACCAGCGTGCCGTTGCGGTAGATGCGGTAGCGCACGGCATCGGCCACGGCATCCCACGATAGTTTCCCCGCGGTGCGTGTAACCTGCGGCGCGCGCGGCGTGTACCGATGCGCCACGTGATGCACGCGGCCCTCGGGCAATCCACCGCTTAGCAAAAGGGTGATGTTGTGCGTACCGGAGAGGGTATCCGGGATGACGGGCTGGCGCAGGGCCTCGCCGTCCAGCGTTGTTTGCACGATGCGGCTGCCGTGCCCGCGCATGGTGATGTTGAGCGTTGCGTCGTGGTAGCGCACGCCGGTAAGGGTGCGGGTGCCGCTGTAGGCCCTGGGCACAAACGGCTGCAGGTGCAACCCATCGGGCCGAAGGCGGAAGCCAAACAGCACGCGGTACACCGATGCGAGGGTGCCCGCAACGCTCCACAACTGGCGATCGGAGTTGATTTGGGTGCCCTCGAAGTGGCCGGTTTGGATGACCATGTTTTCCTTGTTGGTCAAAAAGAGGGCCGCGGCGCGGTAGAGGCTGCCCAGGCCCTGCGTAACGCCGGGCGTGTTGCCCGCCTCGGCGTTGGCCCAGGTCCAGTACGCCTGCACGAAGGGCCACATGCTAGCGTTATGGTACGGCGGGATGTCGGGGATGTAGGGCCAAATCGTGGGCACGCCAAAGGGCGTTACCGGCTGATGGGTGGCCAGCGTGCGGGCCCGTTCCCCTGTGGCAATGCCAAACAGAATGGACAGGGAGGCGCCCAGCGCCTCGGCGCGCGGCGAGACGGTGTAGTAGTTGCGGCCGTACCGGTATTGCCCGTAGTAGCCACGGTCGGGCAGCCAAAGCCGGTCGTTCATGGCCGCGCGAACACTTTGCGCGATGGTGCGCCACCGCTTGGCCGGTGCGCCTAGCTCCTGGGCCATGGTGGCCAGCAGGTCGTACGTGCGGTAGTGCACTGCGTTGGTGCCCAGGGCCTGCGAGAGGTAGATGCCGGTGGGCGACAGCCACTTGGGGTACGACTGCTCGCGCCAGTCCAGAAACGACGACTCGCCGTAAAAGAGGCCGCTGGCTTCGTCGTAGGCCGTGCGCAGGTCGTCTTCCGCCGAGCGCTTGATGATGGGGTAGATGGTGGTGAGCCAGTCGCGGTCGCCGGTGGCCAGGTACACCTCCCACGCCGCCACGGCCCACGTCATGCGGTCGGTGGAGATGGGCCACGAGCCGCCGGTGCCGGTGTCTTGGATGATGCGGCCATCGGGCGTCACCTTGTGCATCAGGCTCTTTTTCGCCGCTTCGGGGTGCAAAAACGCAAGGCTCAGCAGAATGCTGTAGCTGATGTCGCGCGTCCACACGCCGGTCCACTTGGCGCCCGCCATAAACGCGCCGTCGTCGCGGACGCTAAGCAGCAGCTCTTCGAGCGACAGGTTGTAGAGGGCGTCCACGAGCCGCTGCTCGGAGCGGTACGTGGGGAAGCGGTCAAGGTCTTTGCTGAGGGTCCATACGGCTTGGCCTTTGGCATTGAGGGGCCGCACGTCGCGCGCGGCAAACGTGAGGGTCACGTGGTACACCCCATCGCCGTCGGGGTCGGTGAGGCGAAAGCGCGGCGAGCGGGCGGCCCGCTCGAAATCCCAGATGAGCGGATCGACGTCGCCCACAATGGCAACCGACCGAAAGTCCTCGGCCGCGATGCGCGCGCCCGACGGCGGATCGTAGAAGCCGTGTTGGCGGAAGCTCCGCAGCACAGGGCGCATGTCGAGGCGGAAGGTGACGCGCACCGAGTCGCCCGTACCGCGGGGCGCGGCCACCGTGGGGCGCGGAAACGATCCGTCGGGGCGCTCGCCGAAGGTGTACACGGGCGTCAGCACGCGGCCGTCGACGGGGCGCAGCCGCAGCCGGTGGTCGTCGCCGGAGGGCGCCTCGTTGTCTTCGCCGTTGATGCTAAACTTGAAGTTGAGCGCCGTCCGCTCGCGCTGGTAGTTGGAGACGAGGCGCGTGCGGGAAGGGGCCGCGGCGCGGAAGGGGCCTTGCGTTACCGACGTATCGGTGACGGTATAGGCCTGGTTCTGAAACAGCACCGCTTGAGCGGCGACCCGTGCGGGGACGCACAGCGCCACAAGCAGCGCCAGGCCCGCGAGGCCCTGCGGCAGCGGAAAGCGGGCGGCGGGACCAGATGCAAAGAAGCCGGTGGGCATGATGGCAGCTTATGGAGTGACAGAAATAAGCGACACGCCGCGTGCAACGAGACGTTGCGCCGAATCGGTCCGTCCGGTCCATCGCACGTGCAAGATGCGGCGGTCGGCGTCGTAAAAGGCGCCGCCGCGCTGCGCCATCGCCGCCCGCGAGGAGCGAAGCGGCACAGCCGTTCCGTTCACGTGCACGGCCGTCGGGGCGGTTGCCATCCGGTGAATGGCAGCGGTGAGCGTGCGCTCGGCCGGCAGCCCGTCGTAGGTTCCTTGCGCCGGGTGCACCGTCAGGCGAAGCGCATCGCCGGCCATCGACTGCTCGATGCGGGTAAGGGCGTACGCCCCGCTGGCGTAGGCTTGCGAGCGGCCGTCGTCCTCGTACAGCGTAAAGGCCGCGGGCGACGTGGCGTGCGGATACACCTGCAGGCCGAGGCTGTCGGCGGGCTGCGCGCCGGTATGCAGGCGCACCGGGCGCGTGGGGACGATGCGGCCGGCGCGTACAAAGAGCGGTAGGCGCGCAAGCGGCGCGTCGACCGTCACGGAGTCGCCACCGGCCACCACGGCTTCCGTCCAGTAGTGCACCCACGTTCCCTTCGGCAGGTACACCGTCTTGGCGCGCTGGCCCTCGTGCTGCACGGGCGCAACGAGGAAGGCATCGCCGAAGAGAAACGCCTCATCGTAGCCCTGCAGGTGCGGGTCGCTGGGATCGAGGAAAAAGAGCGGCCGCACGATGGGCAGGCCGGTGGTGTGGTTCTGCCAGGCAGTGGAGTAGAGGTACGGCATCAGGCGATACCGCAGCCGCACGTAGTCGCGCACGATGGCCTCCACCTGTGGCCCGTAGCCCCACGGCTCGGTGGGCTGCGGCTCAACGCCGTGGGCGCGCATGGTGGGCGTAAACGCGCCGTATTGCAGCCACCGTGCGTACAACTCGGGGGTGGTGGTGCCGCCGGTAAAGCCGCCCAGGTCGGAGCTGTAGTAGCTCAGGCCGGAAAGGCCCATGTTGAGCATGAAGGCGGTTTGCGGCTGAAACGCCGAAAAGCTCCGCCCCACATCCCCCGACCACAGAAACGTGCCGTAGCGCTGAATGCCAGCGAATCCGCTGCGCGTAAGGTTGAACATGCGCTGGTTGGGCCGCCAGGAGCGGAAGTTTTCGTAGAGCGTTTGCGCCCACAAAAAGTTGTAGATGTTGTGCACCTTTTCCGCCGAGCCCAGGTGGTGTGTCATGGCGCGCGGGTGGCGCTCCGGTTCGCCCAGGTCCGTCCACAAGCCGGCCATGGCATCGCCCATAAACTCCGGGTACTGCGACCACCACCACTGCTGGGCGGCCGGATCGGTGAGGTCGACGAGCGCCGTGCGGCACACATCGGTGGCGCACGACCACCAGTCCTCCATGATGAGCGGCTCGCCCGACGGCCCGGCGCCCGCCCAGCCCCGATCGGTAAGCGGATCGAACAGGCGGGCCTGCTCCACCACGAAGGGCTCCGTGATGGCAATCGTTTGCACGCCGCGTGCCTTCAGGTCGCGCATCATGTCGAAGGGCTGCGGGAAGCGCTCGCGGTTCCACGCCAAATCGCCCATGTGCTCAAACCAGTACAGGTCGAGGACGAGGCCGTCGACGGGAAAGCCTTTGGTGCGCAGCGTATCGACGACACCGCGGGCGTGGGCTGCGTTTTGGTAGCCGTAGCGCGACTGAATGTAGCCCAGGCCCCATTTGGGCGGCATGGGTTGGCGGCCGGTGAGCCACGTATAGTGGCGCAATTGCTCGGGGATGGCGCGGGCGGCGATGACATAATACGTGAGGGTGCCCTCCGGCTCGTAGGCCGCGTAGCGCCAGGCGGTAGTGTCGGCCACGCCGACGTCCAGGTACCCCGGATAGGTGTTGTCGATGAAGGCCGCGTAGCCACCCGAGGTGGGAAAGAACGGCACGTTCACCTTCATGACCTTCGGGGCGGTCTGGTAGCCGTACTGCTGCGTGTTGTAGAGCCGAAAGGCCGTGCCGCGCAGGTCGAACTGATGGCCGCGCTCGCCGGAGCCGTACACGTGCGTGGTGGGATCGAGCGCAAAGCGAACGCTCACGGTGGTGTCGGCAAAGACGACGCTGCTGTCGGGGGCGGCCTGCAGGACGGGCGCCCCGTCGCGGGCCACGTGAATGCGCACCGGGTCTTTCGTAACGGTGACGGTAGCGCGCGGGCTGCGCAGGTAGAGGGCCGTGGCGGTGGCGTGGCTGCGCACGGCCACCGGTTCGGGCGTAGCCACCACGGTAAACGAGCTATCCGGCGCGGTGGCCCCACGGGGCAGCCAGTCGATGCGCACCACGGCGGGGCGGTAGAAGGTGACGCGGGCCGTCGCGTGTTCGGCCGTGATCGTTGCCCCGTGCGGCGTGGCCCGGTGCGACACGTACGCCCCCGGCGTTGTTTGTGCATGCACCGGCAGGGCCCATGCAAGCGCGATCCAAATCCATCCCAGATATCTCATTGAGCGTCTGTTGTTGATCCGCAGTGGGTACACGATCTTCCGAAGCCATGGCCTTGAAAGCGCTTCGGAAAGTAGGTGCCGATGTGTACTTTCGCAAGGGGCACAGTGGGCTTCTACGGCGTGGAAGGGCTTTTGTGTAATGCGTGTATTACGATAGAAGCGCTTCCAAAATATGCTGTTTGTGCAAAAACGAAGGAGCGATCCCACGCCAGATCGGGCAAAGCGCAACGAGCGCCGCCGCGTTCAATGACTTGCCACGCAGGTGCGCCAATAGATGATACGCGGCATGCCATTTGTTGTAAGATGCAGTAGTGCGAGCTGCATGCCGGGTTGCGCGTTCGTGCGTCTGGCGCATGCGTCGGACGTCCTGCGAAGGCGAAACGATTCTTCGGCATCTTGCATTCCAGAGAAGCACGTGCACCCACGGGGCTCATCCCCCTCGCCCTCGTTTTCTTCCTCATCTACGTTCGGAAGCGCTTCCGAAACGCTTATGGAAATCCAAGTACTCCCCTCGGTGTCGCAACTGCTGCCCATTCGTGGCCGCCGCGTACACTTTGAGCCGCTGCAACGCGAAAACATCTACACCCACTTCCGCTGGAATAACGACCCGGAGCTCAACCGCCTGGACAGCGAGATTCCGTACGAGGAAGAGAGCTTTGGGGCGTTCAAAAAGCGCTTCGAACAGATGTGCGACGCCCCCTCGCCCGGCCACCGCGACTTTGAAGTCCACGTGGGCGATAAGCTGGTGGGCGTTGCATACATTGGGCGTATCAACCCGCACCACGCGCACGCCCTGGTGGGCCTTACCATTGGCAATCGCTCGTACTGGGGCGAAGGGTACGGACGCGAGTCGATGGGCTTGCTCTTGGATGTGTGCTTCGATCGCCTGAACCTGCACCGCGTGCGGGCGGAGACGTTTGAGTACAACACGGCCTGGCGCGACCTGGTGGAGGGCATGGGCTTCACAAAAGAAGGCACGGCCCGCGATTACCTCTACCGCGACGGTGCATACTGGGACAAGGAGAGCTATGGGCTGCTGGCGCCGGAGTACAACGCTGCCCAGGCGTAGGCGCCTACCCCACCGTGAGGCGCTGATGTAACGATGGATGCGGGGCGTGCACAGAAGGTCGTATCTGCCAGGAAAGGCGTGCGTGCGCATGCCGCGGCGTGACAGAACCCCTGGACGTTTGCAACTGAATGCGATCCAACCTGCATAATGCAGCAAATCAACCACGGGGTGCCGGAAAGCGCTGATGCGCTGTATGCTATCCTGATGATGTTGCTTTTCGGATGGACGAGCAGCGGCGGTGCCTTCGGTCAGCCGGCGCCGGCGGTCGGTCGCCCGGCGACAACTATAGACCATGCTCCGTTTACCCGGCTCTTGCAGGCGTATGTGGACAGCAGCGGCCGTGTGGACTACGCCGGGCTTCGACAGGTGCAGCAAACGACGCTCGCGCCCTATCTGCAGGTTTTGGCTCGCGCCGATACGTCTCACATGAGCCGCGCGCAGCAACTGGCCTTTTGGATCAACGCGTACAATGCGCTCACCTTGCGCTTGGTGCTCCGGCATTACCCGATTACGAGCTTGCGCGACCTTCCGCCATCTAATACCGCGGGGAGGACGCATGGACCGTTTGAGCGCACGGTAGGCCGCGTGGCGGGCGCGCCGCGGTCGCTCAACGAGATTGAGCACGGCATCATCCGTACGCGATTCAGCGAACCACGCATCCACTTTGCGCTGGTATGCGCCGCGATGAGTTGTCCGCCGCTGCGGCGCAGGGCCTACACGGCTGCGCGCCTCGACGCACAGCTGGCGGCGCAAGCACAGCGTTTTCTGCGCGATTCCACCAAAAACCGCATCCCGCGGCCGTCCGTTAGCGATACGCTCCAGCTTTCAAAACTCTTTCTGTGGTTTCAAGAAGACTTTGGCGGATCACCGGCGGCCGTGCAGCGCTTTCTTGCGCCGTACATGCGCGGTCCGCGGCGCGCCGCGCTTCGCAAGGCGCGCTACACCGTGACATATCGCCCGTACGACTGGTCGCTTAACGATTGGGCGCACGACCGTGCCCGGCGGCAAATGCCCTAACGCACCCGTCTGCACGAATTTTCGTCCAACCGCACATCTAGGCTCCGGATCTTCCGTACCGCAGCACCCAATATCCGGAAGCGACCTGTGGGTTCATGGCCTATCTTGCGGCTGCAATTTTCTGTAGCATTGCCATCGGTGTGGTGTTTAAGCACACCGGTGGCCGCGTCGATCGTGTGGCCCTGGTAGCCATCAACTACGGGGCGGCGGTGGGGGTAGCGCTCGTGCTGTTGAGCGGCGGCGGGGCGTCGGCCGGGGCGCTCACGTGGTCGCCGGCGCTGGTGGCCATGAGCCTGGCGACGGGCGCGCTCCTCATCGGCGGCTTCTTCATGCTCTCGTGGGCTACGGACGTCGCGGGGCTCTCGCTGGCGGTGGGCGTCATGCGCGTGTCGGTGGTGCTGCCGTTTGTGGCCTCGTGGCTCGTCTGGCACGAACCCCCGTCGCCCGCGCAACTCGTGGGGATGGTCATTGCAAGCGGCGCGTTCTTCTTGCTGTCGCACCGGCCCCAAGACGAAGGGCCCGACGCGTCGGCCGCGCGCGTCTCGCTCGTGCTGCTGTTCACCTTTCTGCTGGGCGGGGCGGTCGACATCTCCATGAAGGCGTTCGAGGAATGGTTCGGCGCGCACAACAGCCGCACCCTCTTTCTGCTGCTTTCCTTTGGCGTGGCCTTTCTGGTGGGACTCGCCATTGTGGCGTGGCGCGGCTGGCGGCACGGCCGCTGGCCCACGCGGCGCGCGCTGGGCTGGGGCGTGCTGCTCGGCATCATCAACTATGGATCGCTGGAGTTTCTGCTTGCCGCGCTAAACCGGCTGCCCGGCACGCTCGTCTTTCCGGTCAACAACATTGCCATTGTGCTGGGCGCCACCCTGCTGGGCGTGTGGACGTGGGGCGAGCGCCTAACGCGCTTCAACCGCTGGGGACTGGCGGCGGCGGTGGGGGCGCTGGCGCTGCTGGGCTGGTAGCCGGGCCGTACGGAGTCCGTGGGGAGCGATTGCACCGGCGGTCCGTATGCGTCCCGCGTACCACGATTCAGACAGCCCCCCGCCCATGAGTGATTCTGCGTCTCCTTCTACCAACGACGCTACCGGCCGCTCGCCGTGGACGGCCCGTCAGAAGATTGCGGCCTGGGGCGGTGTGGTGGTGGGGCTGCTTGTGGCCGTTGCCGTGGCGGTGTGGCAGGTGCCGCCCGGGGCCGCGACGGTGGAGCGCACTGTGATTACAACGCTTCAGGAGGAGACGCCCGCGTCGTTTTTGGTGACGGGGCAGCTCGACATTACGGTGGAGCAGACCGTGCAGCGCACCGCGAGCGTCGCGCCGTGGTTCTTCAACGCGGTGCGCGCCTGGGCCCCAAGCTTCGACTGGGATCAGGGCACCACGCAGGCGACGGTGCGCGTGCCGGGCACGGTGTCGTACGGCTTCAACGTGCAACAGCTCTCGGCCGACATGATCGATGTGGCACCCGACGGCCGCATCGTGGTGGAGCTGCCGCCGCTTACGGTGCATGCGGTTGAGCCGCACCTGGGGCAGATGAAGATGCGCACCACCGCCACGGGCTGGATGCAGCTCGCTTCGACCGCCGCAACCGACTCGGTGAAGGCACGCGCGCTGCGTACGCTGCAGCCGGCCTTCGAAAAGCAAGCCCGCCGGCACCTTCAGCAAGCCACGCAGCCGCGCATTAACACCGCACAGGCCGTGCAGCAGATGCTCACGCCAGCCCTGCGCGCAGCCGGTATCGACACGCCCACGTTCCGCTTTCAAATCCGCAACGACCTCACGCTGCACGCCCCCGAGACTCCGTCCGACAGCAGTCTACACCCGACGCCTTGATGATTTCTTAACGCTTGGGGCGGCGGTTATGGAATACTTCTCGCAGAAACTTGACACCAACACGTAGGACCTGTACTTTCTGGCAGGTTCCGGGGGACAATCTTCTAACGACTCATCCGTGCATATGCAGCGCGTCGTATCCGATGAACCGTTGCTCGTGTCGCCGTGCGATGTACCCAATCAGTCGTTGTTTTGGGGGCGCGCCTACCTCTACTCCGATCGCATCATCATTACCGGGTGGACGTGGCGCGGGCGGTATCGTGAATGCGTGGCGCTCGACCGGGTCGAAAGCACCCGGTGGTGGGGCGGACTGGACGATGTCAACTTTATGTTGCGGCTGCAGAACGACCGGCGCGTTCCGCTACAGCTCAAACGAAGCGCCGGGCGCTGGCACTGCTGCGTGAGCGATCTGCTGGATCATGACGTGCTCGCGTCGCCCGCGCTTCCCTCGCCCACGCCGCCGCCCAACATGAACCGCGCCGCGTAGCTGCTAGGCCGCCCGAACCTTTTCCCTGCCGGGCCTTCACCGCCTTCCACAATCGATTGCTGGCCGCATATGCGACGTCTCTTGCTCTCTTTCGTTTTAAGCATCGCGTGCGTGGGTGCCGCACACGCGCAAGCGCTTCCGCTAAGCACCATCGACAGCCTGCGGCAGGCCGGGGCGTTCCAAGAAGCGCTCGAAACCATTAACACGGCCCAGACCGGACGGCCCCCGGCGGTGGCGCTGCTGTGGCGGGAGGCCCTCACCGAAGTCGACATTGGCGAGCAACGGTCGGGCGATGCACAGGCGCAGCAGTATGCCAAGGCGCTAGAGACCGCACAGCAAGCCCTTGCGGCCGACTCATCGAACGCGCATGCGCACTTGGCCCTGGCGATTGCGCAGGGGCGCGTGGCGCTGAATGCCGGAACGGGCGAGCGCATCCGCCGGTCGCGCGCGGTGAAGACCCACGTGGATCGGGCCATCGCGCTCGATTCGACCCTGGCCCCTGCGTACCACGTGCGCGCCCGCTGGAACCGTGAGGTGGCGGACCTCGGCTTTTTCTCGCGGGCTATTGTGCGCACCGTGTACGGCGGCCTGCCCGAGGCATCGTTTGAACAAGCCGTTCGCGACTTCAAAACGGCCATCCGCCTCGAAGACAAAATTATTCATCACGTGGAGCTTGCGCGCACGTACATGAAAATGGACGAGGAAGACCCGGCGCGCAAGCACCTCAATATAGCCCTTCAGATGCCCGTGAAGGACCCGGATGATCCGCGGCACAAGGAAGACGCCCGGAAGCTGCTGGACGACGTGTAGCCTCCGGCGTTGCACCGGAGCGATGGCATGCGCATGCACAGCCCGTGGGCCGACGGTCCGATATCGGTTGCACCGCTGCGTTTCTTTGATATCGAGACCACCGGCTTGCGCCCCGACCGCGGCGCGCGCATCACCGAGACGGCACTGGTGGATCATCGCGGATTGGTGCTGCACGGGACGGCCGATCCCTCCGCATCCGGCTACGATGCCGCGCTGGCCCGTCACCTTGACGCGCTGTTCGCCGCGCTCAGTGAACACGTGGTGGTGGGCCATCATCTGGCCTTTGATGTGCGGTTTGTGGCGCGCGAAGCCGATCGTCTCGGGCAGCGCGGCCCGCAGCTTTGGGGCCTCGACACGCTCGCGCTGGCCCGCCGGGCCAACCTGCCGGTGCCCAACCATCGCCTCGGCACGCTGCTCACGCACTTCCAGATCACGCCCAGCGGCCCTTTGCACACCGCCCCGGTCGACGCGCGGGCGACGCGGGCCCTCTTTTGGGCGCTCATCGACCAACTCGGACTCCGCACGCTACGGGAAGCCGGCGTGCAACGGATGCAGTGGGCCCCGTGAGGAGGGCTACATTGCAGGCAAAGTGGACACCGAATGTCCACCTCGCTGCTGAACGCCGGCTATGTTGAAGCACGTCACACCCACAACCGCGGGCCGCGAGCAACGGAAGCATTTCGCATGCTACCGGAGACGTTACGTTCGCACCGCCCGGTTGTCTTTCCATCGCGCCTCTGCTCCAATCCATTCCTGCTATGCACGGTACCCCCCACCCCCGCCAGTTCTGGGCCAAGCTCAAATACAAGGACAACGACCGCACCACCGGCACTATCACCGGATGGCATCCGCTCATTGCCCACGCGGCGGATGTGGCGGCCGCCACCGAAGCGTTGCTCACCCGCACGGTTCTCCGCGATCGCCTGGCGCGGCTCATCGGCTGGGAGGCCCTTTCGGACGTGCACGTGGCGCGCCTGGGCGTCTTTGCCGCGCTGCACGACGCCGGCAAAGTCAACCACGGCTTCCAGAACATTGCCCACGATGCAAAGCCCACGGCCGATCATGTGCGGCCCATCGTTAACGTCCTCAGCGCACCGGAGCCCATGCGGTGGCTAAAGCCGTTGCCGATTGTGGAAATGGCCGAATGGTTTCCGGCCGATCCAACGGGGGAGACCCTGATGCACTTTCTGCTTGCCACGTGGGGACATCACGGCAAGCCCGTGCCTGTAGAATCGTTCGACAAGCGGCTGTGGGCCCCCACCGACGCCCGCGATCCTGCCGACGGTCTGCATCAACTCGCGACGGCCACGCAGCGCTGGTTTCCGAAGGCGTTCACCGAGGCCCGTCCGTTTCCCGATGCCCCCGTGCTGCAGCACGCCTTCAACGGCGTCCTGACGCTGGCGGACTGGATGGGCTCCGACACCCGCTTCTTCGACTATGCCACCGAAGAACGCCCGATGGAGCGCGCCCGCCGTTGTGCCCACCGGGCCGTCGACACGCTGTTTCTGGATGCCGAGCAGACCCGCCGCGCGTTGGACGCGCCCGTCGGTTTTGGGCCGATCTTGGGGGGATGGACCCCGTACCCGATGCAGGAGGCGGTGCAGGCGCTGCCTATTCACGACAGCGGCAGCCTGTCGATTCTGGAATCGGACACGGGGTCGGGCAAGACGGAGGCCGCCCTTGCGCGCTTCATGCGCCTCTTTCAGGCGGGGCAGGTCGATGCGCTCTACTTTGCCGTTCCCACCCGCAGTGCCGCCACGCAGCTCCATGAACGCGTAACCGATACCGTGCGGCGCATCTTTCCCGAGGACCGCCGCCCGCCCGTGGTGCAGGCCGTGCCGGGCTACCTGAAGGCCGATGACACCGAAGGCACGCGCCTTCCGGGGTTTAAGGTGCGCTGGGACGACGAAATTGAGCATCGCGGCTGGGCGGCCGAAACGTCGAAGCGCTACCTCGCCGCACCCATCGCCGTGGGCACCATCGATCAGGTGCTGCTTTCGGCCCTGCAGGCCAGCCACGCCCACATGCGCGCCGCCGCGCTGCTGCGCCACTTCCTGGTGATCGACGAGGTGCACGCCTCGGACGTGTACATGACGGCCGTCACCGACCGGGTGCTCGACCGGCACCTGTCGGCCGGCGGCCACGCGCTCTTGATGTCGGCCACCCTGGGCGCCGCGGCCCGCACGCATCTTGCCACCGGTGGCACGGGGCAAACGCCGTCGCTGGACGCCGCCACCGTCACCGCCTATCCGCTCGTGACGCACGTCGACGCCGCACGCCAGCATCCCGAAGCAACGCACGCCGCCTCGTCCGATCAACAGAAAACGGTGGAGCCGTCGCTTGTGCCCATCGCCGACGACCCGCAGGCCATTGCCCGCCGAGCGCTGGAGGCCACCCGCGAGGGCGCCCGCGTGCTTATCATCCGCAACCTGGTGGACGACTGCAAGGCCGTGCAGCGCGCCCTCGAAGCGGAGGCAGACGATGCAGGATTGCTGTTTGGCATCAACGGCACGCCCGCCCCGCACCACTCGCGCTTTGCCCCCGACGACCGCCGCCTGCTCGACCGGCGCATCGAAGCGGTGTACGGCAAAGACGCGCGCTCTACGGCCGACGGCCGCGTGGTGGTTGCTACGCAGACCGTGGAGCAGTCTCTCGACATCGACGCGGACCTGCTGCTCACCGACCTCTGTCCGATGGATGTGCTCTTGCAACGCATCGGCCGGTTGCACCGCCACACCCGCCCGCGGCCCGACGGATATGCTACGGCCCGGTGCCTCGTCCTCACCCCCGCAGGGCGCGATCTCACCGCCGCCCTTACGCCTGAGGGCAAGGCGCTGAAGGGTCCGCACGGCCTGGGCACCGTCTACCAAGACCTGCGCATGGTGGAAGCTGCGTGGCAGGTGCTGGAAGCGGGCGGCGCGTGGGACATCCCGCACGACAACCGCCGCCTCGTGGAGCACGCCACCCATCCCGAGGTGTTGCGCGCGATCGTAACGGCGGGCGACGAGCGATGGGCGGCCCACCAGAAGCACATCATGGGCAAGGCCAGCGCCGACCGCATGCTGCACGACCTGGCCACGTACGACCGGTCGCAGCCGTTTGGCGAAGAGCTGTTCGGGGACGCGCTTGACCAGATCAAGACGCGCCTCGGGCAGAACACCCATCGCATCGTGCTTCCTGACGCGATGATGGGCCCCCTTGGAAAGACACCACTTACCGAGCTGTCGGTGAGCGAGTGGCAACTCGGCGGCCCGCCCGATACCGAAGACGCAACCGATGTACAGGCCTTCGACGGCGGATTCCGGTTTCAATTCGCCGGTCACGCCTTCCGCTACGACCGCTTCGGGCTCACACGCACCACAGACCGATGATAGAAAGCGAATGGACAACATCCCAAAACGTGTTGCTCAGCTAATCTCCGGAACGATGGCACAAACCACCAAGCACACACGAGGACTTGTCCGGCAGATGTTGGACGGCGAGTTAGATCATGCCCGTATCCACCCCAACGCGGTCATATACGCTCATCGGACCGACGCTCTTCGCGCAGCACATGATCGGAGGACGCGTCGACGCCACCCGACCCGGCCCGTTTCAGCAGCCGTTCGCGGGCCGCGCGCCGATGCAGCCGGTCGAGTTTTTCCTGCAGCGCCTCTGCGACGAAGGCCGACACGTTGTCGGTCTGCTCCTTCACCGCCGCCCCAAGCTCATCCGGTACCGTGGCCGTGATACGCATCAGTATGCCCTCGTATGAGCGGAAAGGTGCACGATGTGCATACTCTAAAACGCATGCGCCGCTTCTGGGTGCAGCAGCGTCCTTCTGCACCACGACATCTTGGGCTGGACACGGAATGTCCACCCTGGCATCGGTCGATTCGTACGTTTCCTTGCAGCCGTTGGGGAAACAGCTCACTATACCGCCTCACACCTGCCTACCATGATGACCTACAGCTTGCTCGACGATCCGCTTTTCCGTGCTCGCAGTGCCGATGATGCTGTGGAGGCCCTGACGTTGCCCGCCGTGCTGCACCGGCTTGCCGATGCCGACGCGCCCGCCATCACCAGCTTCGAGGCCCTACAGGCGCATCAGCAGCAGCCGTGGTATCAGTTCCTCGTGCAGCTGGGAGCCCTCTGCGCGGCCCGCGCCATGGGCGGCCCGGTGCCGGCATCTCCGAAGCGCTGGCGCACGGCCCTTCTTGCCCTCGCCGACGATAACGGCGCCGCGTGGCACCTGGTAGTGGACGACCTCGCGCAGCCCGCGTTCTTGCAGCCACCTGTGCCCGAGGGGCGCCTCGACGGCTTCAAAGACGACCTGCCTACGCCCGACACCCTCGACTACCTCGTCGCCTCGAAGAACCACGATCTGAAAGTTGCCCGCATCACCCAACCGCGGCCCGCGCACTGGATCTATGCGCTGATTACACTTCAAACACTGGAAGGGTACTCGGGCCGGTACAACTACGGCATTGCCCGCATGAACGGCGGGCTCGGCAACCGCCCGCTGGTGGGGCTCTCGCCAGCTCTGGAATGGGGGCGCCGCTTCCGGCGCGACGTGCAGGTGCTGCTCGATGCCCGCGGCTCGCTCGCGGAACGCTACGATCTCAACGGTCCGGCGCTGCTCTGGACGATTCCGTGGGACGGCGCCAAAAACAGCACGCTGTCGCTGGAGGCGCTCGATCCGTACTTCATTGAGGTCTGCCGCCGGATTCGCTTCACCGCCGACGAAGACGGCACGCTCACCTGCTGGCGCACAAGCACAAAGGCCGCCCGCATCGACGCGCCCGACGACCTCAACGGCATCACCGGCGACCCGTGGACGCCCATCGACAAAGGCGAGGCGAAGGCCCTCACGCTGGGCGGCAATGGCTTCACGTACCAGAAACTGCATCAGATCTTGCTTTCGGGCGACTACCAAAAGCCGCCCGCGCTAGAGGTGCGTGCCGGCGATGACGGATTGTTGTACCTCGTAGCCCAAACGCTGGTGCGCGGGCAGGGCAAAACGGAGGGGCTGCATCACCGCATTGTGGCTGTGCCCAAGAAGGTCGCCACGTTGTTTGGGCGGAAGACCGAGCGCGAGCAGCTAGCCGCCCGGGCCCAGGCGCGCATCGAGCAGGCGGGCACCGTGCAGTCGAAGGTTTTGTACCGTGCCGTAGGCACCCTTCTGAATGGCGGCAACCCCGACGACGTAGACGGCGACGCGGTGCAGCCGTGGCTGGAGGCGTTCGACCGCGCGGTGGACAACGCCTTCTTCCCGAAGCTGTGGGCCTCGGTTGCGATGGACCCGGACGAAGCCGCGGCCGACTGGCAGCGCGTCCTCCGCGACGCGGCCGAGACGCAGTTCCACGACGCCGAGACGCGCACGCCGCGTACCGCCACGCGCTACTGGCGCGCCCGAAGCACCGCGCAGTCCATTTTCTGGGGCACGCTGCGGGAGCAGCTTCCGAAAGCCTTTCCCAATCAGGCGTCTGCGCCCCGTACCACCGAGGCACCCGCTACGTAGTTATAGGCCGGTGCAACCCGCTGTTTTGCTCTCACCCACAATCCCAACCCCATGCCAGACCCCGCAGCTCCCGAAGTTACGACAGATAACAAATCCCAAACCCCTAGCGAAGCCGTTGGGACCATGGCCGGATTGCTTGCGAACCCCGGCTTCCTCTCAACCGGCGAAATTGCCATGCTGCGCCGCGTCAATCCCGAGGCACCGGTGACGCCGGCGCTGTGGCGCCTCCTCGAACAGACCGATCAGCTTGATGCCCCCGGCTGGGCGTCGCAGGACGACTGGGAGCGCCGCTGGGGGCTTTTGGCCCTGTGCATGGCGTACGTACCCGGTTTGCACGACTACAACGTGCCTTTGGGGCAAGCGCTGGCCACGGCCGGGTGGTCGGAGATGCGCTTCGTACGCCTCATGGAAGCCGGCGCCGATGCCTTGCCCCCACTGATGCGCCGCATGGCGCAATACCTGGCCAGCAAAGAGCAGTCCGCCAACTGGGACGACGCGCGCCGCCTCATCTTTAGCCTAGGGGCCCCGCACGCGAACGACGTGCGACTCACGATTGCACGCTCCTATTACCGCGCCCTGTACGCGCAGGAGCAAGACGACTGAATGCTTGCCGGGCGTGTCTTCCCGCGCGCCGACGTACGGCTGTGTGTCCCTCCACAAACACACGTTGAACACCCTGTACCAACCTCATTCATCACGCATACCACGTATGTTTATCCAACTGCACACCCTCACGTCCTATCCAGCCACGTTGCTCAACCGCGACGACGCGGGCTTTGCCAAAGCCCTGCCGTTTGGCGGGAGCACGCGCACCCGCGTCTCCTCGCAGTGCCTCAAGTACCACTGGCGCAACTACGACGGCGCGCATGCCCTGCGCGACGCCGGTGCCGAGATGGCTGTTCGGTCGCGTCGCACGTTCCAGAAGCGGGTCGCCCAGCCGCTCATCGACGACGGCTACCCGGCCCCGCTGGTGCGCGCCGTGACCTTTGCGCTAAAGGAGCGGCTCCTCTCCGACAAAAAAGCCACCAAGACCGCAACGCGCGACTTCATCATTCCGGAGAAGCCCGCCGACGCACTCGAGGATCTGAACACCAATCAGATCGTGGTGCTGGGCGTCCCCGAGGTGCGTTACGTGCGTAGCCTCGCCGCCGAAAAGATCGACGCCGTTCGCGAAGACTTCCCCATCTTTTGGGAAGCCGAAGAACCCGACGACGCCCCTCTGGACCTGGACAAAGATACCGCCGGGGAGGCCGCCGACGCGATGCGCGACATTAGCAAACGCGACCTCAAGAAAAACCTGAAAGCCTTAACCCACGCCGCTGGCCTCGATGCGGCTATGTTCGGGCGGATGGCGACAAGCGACGTGCTGGCCCGGGGCGACGCCGCCCTGCACGTGGCCCACGCCTTCACGACGCACGCGCAGGAGAGCGAGAGCGACTACTTCACCGCCGTCGACGAACTCGTGACCGGCACCGGCGAGCTAGGCTCGGCGCTCATCCAGACGCAAGACCTCACGAGCGGCCTCTTCTACAGCTACGTGGTGGTGGACGTCCCGCTTTTGGTGTCCAACATCGAGGGCGTCCCGCGCGCCGACTGGACCGACGCCGACCGGGCCCTCGCGGCCGACGTGATGGAGCGCTTCGTGCACATCCTGACGACCGTGTCGCCCGGCGCAAAACGCGGCTCCACCGCGCCGTATGCCCACGCGCAATGCCTCTTGGCCGAAGTGGGCACCGCGCAGCCGCGTACGCTGGCCAACGCCTTCCACACCCCGGTGCCGCAACAGGACGTGGTGGCGGGCAGCTACAAGGCCCTCGGCCGCTACGTGAAGGAGATGGACGGCATGTACGGTCTGCAGACCGACCGCCGGCTCGCCGCGATGGGACCGGTGGATGGCCTCACAGACGCCGTAGGGGTCGACGCAACGACGACCGTCCCCGACATCGCTCGCTGGACCGCCGATCAAATCCGCACGGCCTAATGGATATCCTCTTGCTTCACTTGCGCGCCCCGCTCATGAGCTTTGGCGCCCCGATTGTGGACAGTCGGGGCGTCATCCAGCCGTACCCGGCCCAATCGCTACTCACGGGCCTGCTGGCCAACGCGCTGGGCGTGCAGCATCACGAAACCGACCGGCTGGAACGCCTGCAAGCGCGCCTGCGCTATGGCGTACGGCAAGACCGCGCCGGGCGTCAGATCCAAGACTACCAGACGGTGGACCTGGGCAGCGACCACATGAACTACAAGAACGTGGCGTGGACCACCCGCGGCGTCATGGAGGAGCGCAAAGGCGGATCGGCGAGCACCGGCACGCACATCCGCGAGCGCGACTACTGGGCCGATGCGGGCTACACCGTCGCCTGTACGTTCGATCCGGCCGCCGAAGCGCCCACGCTTGAGGACGTGGCCGCTGCCCTGCAGCATCCCGCGCGCCCGCTCTTCATCGGCCGCAAGCCGTGCCTTCCTGGAGCGCCGCTTTTGGCCGGCCGGTCCACCGCCGGTTCGCTCCGTGAAGCCCTCGCAGCCGCGCCCTTGCCCGCCTGGGCCGACGCCGACCGCACGCGCTACCGCGCCTGGTGGCCGGGCACGCCCTCCGATGACCGCGCGCGCCCCGTGACCGACGCCCGCGACTGGACGAACCAGATTCACGTCGGCGAGCGATGGATTACCGAGGGCTATGTATCTGTTCGCGATGATGCTCCATCTCCAAACGCCCCTTTCGCATGATTACGCATCCATGGGCAAAATTGAAGCGCGAAGACGACCAGGACAAAACGAGTCCGGTCGTGGACTGGCATCCGCTGGTAGCGCATTCTGCCGAAGTGGCGGCCTGTCTCGAAATGCTGCTTCGGCACACCAAGATTGGGACACGCATGGCGCATCTGATGAAGCAGGACGCTCTTACGGAGACGCAGATTCAGCGCTTCGGCGCACTCGCGGCGCTGCATGATGCGGGCAAAATGAATCAGGGGTTTCAGAACCGCGCTTTCGGAAAGCAACCTACATGCGATCATGTGACGCCAATGGTAGGGATGCTGGACTCCGAAGAGCATTGGAATACGATTGAAGCTGCTCTTCAGCTTTCTGATATGTATTCCTGGTTTGGGGATATGTGGGACACAATGGGCTGGCTTCGCACCACGTGGAGCCACCACGGATCTCTTGTCGAAATAAAACCGCCGAAGAAAGGTCTGTGGCCTCCAAAAGCGATGACCCGATTGTCAGAAGTTGGAAGCTGGGCACGCGAATGGTATCCGAAAGCGTTTGGAGACGCACTCCCCTTTACGCAAACCGAAGTGCAGCACCTGTTCAACGGCGCGCTTACCCTGGCCGACTGGATCGGCTCTGACACCACCTTCTTCGGATTTGATGCGACACGCATTGATCCTGCTACGGCCATTGAAGACGCACGCGAGGAGGCACTTATGGCCTTTAGCGAACTCGGTCTGGTGCTGAACACTGATGTAGACGCTTCGCTGTCCACCATTTTAGGGGGGTACGAGCCGTATGAAGTGCAAGAAGAAGTTCAATGCCTGCCTACAAGCACAGATGGTACGCTCTCTATTTTGGAATCGGCCACCGGATCTGGCAAGACAGAGGCTGCGCTTGGGCGCTATGCCCGGTTGCTCAAGGAAGGGCTCGTCGACAGCATGTACTTTGCCGTTCCTACGCGTGCTGCAGCCAAGCAATTGCATGAGCGTGTTAAAGATGCGCGCAACGTGATGTTTGGCACTGATCACCCGCCGGTGCATCTGGCCGTGCCAGGCTATTTAAAAGTAGACAGTACAGAAGGTACGCGTTTTGGCTGGCAGGTGCGTTGGGATGAGGATGTGGATAATCGGGGATGGGCGGTAGAATCCAGCAAGCGTTATATGGCATCGCCCATTGCCGTAGGCACCATCGATCAAGTACTGCTTACCACGCTCCGTGTACGACATGCACACCTCAGACTTGCAGGACTGACGCGCAGTTTCCTCGTGGTGGATGAGGTGCATGCCTCCAGCACGTACATGAATGAATTGCTGCATAACGTACTCACGCTGCATCAGCAGATGGGCGGGCATGCACTGCTGATGTCGGCGACGCTCGGATCCCGTGCTCGCGTGGCCTTTACTGGTGAAGATCCAATTCCATTCAAAGAGGCAAAGAAACAGCACTATCCGCTTGTAAGCCATGTGAATGGCGGGGCTATCATCGATCCGAAAAAACCTGCACCTCCTACAGGCGATGAAAAACAGGTCGCGTTAGATCTTGTACCGTTAATGCGTGCTCCCGAAGCGATTGCCCGCCGTGCTGAGGCAGCAGCTAGTGATGGAGCCCATGTACTCATCATTCGAAATACTGTGAGCGAGTGCCAGCGCGTGTTCGGCGAGATCGATTCGCAGTATGTATTTACCATTCCGACGGAAAATGGTCCTGTTCATGCTCCGCACCATTCCCGCTACTGCGCGCACGATCGTGAGCTATTAGACGAACAGATCGAGCATGTCTACGGAAAAAACGAGGTAGATGATAGGCCTACGCGCCCTCACGATGGTGGTATCATAACCGTGGCCACGCAGACGGTTGAGCAGTCGCTCGACATCGATGCCGACCTGCTCATCACGGACCTCTGTCCGATGGATGTGCTCTTGCAGCGTATTGGGCGTCTGCACCGGCACAGCCGCCAAGGCCAGCGTCCTGAAGGTTATCAAGCGGCGCAGTGCGTAGTGCTTACACCCTCACAACGAAGTATTGCAAAGACGATTGACCCTAAAACCGGGACAGGCCACCCGGGTCCCGGACTGGGATCGGTGTACGATGACCTGCGCATCGTAGAAGCCACTTGGCGGGCGTTGGAAGAACGCAACACCATCTCTATTCCGCGTGATAACCGCACACTCGTCGAAGAAGCCACGCATCCCGACGTTCTATCTCAAATCGAGCAGTGTGATCCACGCTGGGAAGCGCACGTCACCTACCTGCGCACGGGCCGACGCGAGGAAATCCTCGGGGCGAAGAATGCCAAGTTGTCTTGGGAAAAGCCGTTTGTCGATGACGCGAACGGCTTTTCAGGCGAGCGATTTACGACGCGCCTTGGAGAACAAGACATTGTTGTGGCGCTGCCAGCGCCCATGCAAACACCATTCGGGCAAACGGTGGAAGAGATGACACTGTCCCCGTACCTGTTTGGGCCAGACCAGCGCCCTGAAAACGGAATGGCAACGCATGTGCACCCTGTCCCCAAAGGCTTCGGGTTTACTTTTGCAGATACCCCATTCACCTACACGAACTGTGGCATTCAAAAACAATCCTCGACATGAATCTACTCGACAACCCGATATTTACCGTAGAAACCAGCACCGGCCATGAAATGTGCAGCTTGCCACGCATCTATGCGCTGCTGCAAGCTGATGCGGTGGAATCGTTTGCGAAGCTGCAGGCACATCAGAAGCAAGCCTGGCATTGCTTTCTGGCACAGCTTGGCGCCATCGCTACGGAAAACCGCGATCTACCCGAGACCGAAGCAGGCTGGCGCGAGGCGCTGGCAGCCCTAACGGTGCCCGAGGCCTGGAATCTGTACACCGAAGATCTCAGCAAGCCCGCATTCATGCAGCCGCCCGTGCCCGAGGGTAGACTGGACGGGTGGAAGGAAATTCATCCGACTGAATACGATGTGCCGGTTCTCTCGAAAAGCCACGCACTCAAAATGCGCCGGGTGCATACACCCACAGATGAGCACTGGATTTACCTGTTAGTGAACGTGCAAACTACAGGGTTCTACTCACCGGGTGGACGACGTACCGTACGTATGAATGGAAGCTACGGAAGTCGACCCTTCTTTGGGCTGACCCCAAGCCTTCGACTGGGTCCTTGGATTATGCACGACATCAAGGTGCTCAATACACATGTGGATCGTATTGAAGAAAAGTACAGCTTCAAACGAGAGATCCACCCCTTACTTTGGACACGGTCATGGAGTGGAAACGGAAGCCTGGATCTTGCCCGACTTCATCCGCTGTTTATCGATTGCCCACGGCGAATCCGAAAAGGGGAGGCATGGATGAAGAAAAGTACAGAAGCTGAACGCGTTATCGGCGATATCAACGGACAAACCGGCGATCCCTGGGCACCAGTCAACATTAGCGAAGATAAAGTGCTTAATCCGAGTCGCCGTGACTTTGAGTATCGTCGGCTCCGCGACATTATTTTTGGCGACACATACGAGCGTCCCATCAGTTTTGCTGAGGCTACCAAGGGGTACATCGTTTGTCGCGCGGTAACAGGTGAGCAAGGAGGACGTGTGAACGACCTACAGCGCATCATTCCCTTCTCCAACCGCCGCAGAGGCTGGAATAAGATCGAAAGAGAGTCAAAGCGCCGTGTCCAGAAAGCGGAAACCGCCGAGAGCATCTTCTCCCACGCACTCGGCTGGCTCTTCTGTGAAGATGTCGATGAAGGCACCAGCAGTGGCTTCATTGGCGCATACAGGAAGAAAGATTACAACGAGCCCGACAAAGCATACGAGCGCCAGATCAGTGCCCTCCACGCCCGCATCGACCAGCGTTTCTTTGACCGGCTCTTCGAAGCGCCTGACATGAGCGACGAGGAGCGTCAGACGTTCTGGGAGACAATTCTGGTCGATGTCCTGCAGACGCAGATGAACGAGGCGATGACGCTCTGTCCGAACAAGCAGCCGTGGAAACGGAAGGCACACGCCCAATCTGTTTTCAGTGGTCGCATGAGACACGAATTCACCTATGCCAAACAGTACGACACGTCGTATGGAACCGAATCCAACGCCAACGACCGAAACGCCGACAAGTCACACCACGCAGCTGTATGAGCGATACGTTGAACTGCCATCGGGCGAGCAAGCTGAACTCCGGCGCGGAACGACCGGCGCTGCGTTCTGGCGACTGCTTCGCACGATTGGCAAGCACAACGCCCGCAAAGACGACCTGCGCAACTGGCAACTGCTCATTCAATGCATAGCCATTGCCGGACATTCCGAGAAACCGCCACTCGGCAAGGCGCTCAAGCAAGCCGGGTACTCTGAGGCCCGACTCAAGCGCCTACTGGAAGCCGATGACGACCTGCTCCCCGGCATTCTGCGCCGCACGGCCAGACAGCTCAAGAGCAGCGGTCATACGGGTAACTGGAATATCATTCGTCGCATCCTCTTCGATCATAAGGGCGCAGGCGACGACGCACGGCTTCAACTTGCGCAGGACTACTTTACCTACATCCCTGACGATGACACGTCAGACGCTGATACTTCGAATCAAGACACCCCCCAACACCGATGAGTAACTTCTTTCAGTTTCACCTGCTCACGTCCTATCCCGGCACGCTTTTGAACCGTGACGATGCCGGATTTGCAAAATCCCTTCCGTTTGGCAATGCCACACGCACCCGTGTCTCCTCGCAGTGCCTGAAGTATCATTGGCGGAAGTACGAAGGCAAGCATGCTATCCGTAAGGCGGGTGATATGGCCATTCGGTCGCGGCGCACGTTCCGCCAGAAGATCGCTGATCCGCTTGTCGAAAAAGGATACGATGAGCGCCTTGTGGCGGCTACAGTCCAAGGGCTGTCGGACATTCTATTAAGTGGAGATACGTCGAAAGGCGATATTAAAGACAACGTACAGCCGGTTCTTGAATCGGATGACCCACTGGGTGAGACCGAACTTTCGCAGCTTGTTGTCCTGGGCCAGCCAGAGGTGCGTCAGATTCGGAAAGATGCTCAGGCCGTGCTCGACCGCGTTGCAGAAGCAGACTACAACGAAGACAGCGTCGCTCAAACTCGAGATGCTATCGCAGATGCAATCGCTGTCGATGAGTTGCGTAGCAACCTCGCCGCACTGGGAAACGCCATGGGCATCGACGCGGCCATGCATGGGCGTATGGTGACCAGTGACGTGATGGCCCAGGGCGATGCAGCCGTACACGTAGCACATGCCATCACGACTCATGCCCAACAACGTGAAGACGATTACTTCACCGCCGTCGACGATCTACAAGACGAAACAACCGGCGGTACTGAAGCCGGAAGTGCGCACATCAACGTAAAGCAGCTTACCAGCGGGCTCTTCTACAGCTATGTGGTGGTCGATCTGCCGCTGTTGGTGAGCAATCTGGAAGGATGCAAGCGCGAAGAGTGGAAAGAGGCTGATCCCACCCTCACCAAAGAGGTGCTCCGGCGTTTCCTGCATACCATTACGACTGCTTCGCCGGGTGCTAAGCTTAGTTCAACGGCCCCGTACGCTAGAGCCGAGTTCGTAATGGTGGAGAGTGGCGACGAACAGCCACGCACCTTGGCTAATGCATTCAAAAAAGCTGTACCTGCCGAGGGCGATGTCACCGAGGCAAGCATCGAGGCACTCACCAGCTACGCCGCACGCATGGATGATATGTACGGCGCGCAGGAAGAACGCATCTGTGGGACGACATCCGAAACAGATGCGCTGCCTGCTGAAAGGGCGACCTTGCCCGAAATTGCCGACTGGATTGCTGCACACGTCGATCGCTTTTACACAAACGGGACGTCCTCATGACCTACTCCATACTCCGATTTGACGCACCCATGATGAGTTTTGGCGCGCCGATTGTCAGCGAGGAAGGACTCATTCAACCGTTTCCAGCCCTGTCCATGATGACTGGGATGCTGGCGAACGCATTGGGGTACGACCGTCGCGAACCCGAAAAGCACGAGCGTCTACAGCGTGGTCTTTCCTATGCCGTGCGCGAGGATATGCCTGGCGAAAAGATCGTGGACTATCAGACTGCAGATCTGGGCCACCCCCATCTGCAAGCAAAAAGCAAAGGAGGAAGTGTCGCATGGACAACATGGGGTACATTGGACCAGCGCGGAAGCGGGAATACGGCTACTACCAATATCCGTAACCGCGAATACTGGGCAGGAGCTGTGTATACCGTCGCGCTTAATGTACAGCACCTTGCTGCTGAGCAGATTGAAGCTGCACTCCGGAAGCCGGAGCGCCCGCTCTTCATTGGGCGCCAACCATGCCTTCCGGGTGTGCGCATGTATCAGGGCACAGTGGAAGCCGAGCGGCCTCAAGAGGCTCTCGCAGATGAAGAGACATTTGCAACCGATGAGGAAGGCACCCGCCTGATGCCTAAACGCCTTTGGTATGCCTGCGACGCAGATACATCTGGCAATGTCATGCCGGTGACCGACGCCCGCGACTGGACGAACCAGATTCACGTTGGCGAACGGTTCATTTGTGAAAAGGCAATGCCGAAGCGCTGGCTCACCGCCATCGACGCACTATCTCAACGATCAACCTGACAGTATACCATGGCGATCACTGCAACATCTACCAACACCTTTCACATGGTGCACCTTCAGCTCGACGCCAAGGGCCTCGCCGCCCTCGGCCGTATGCTGAACCTGCCCGCTAAACACACAACCACCAACTATCTTGTACACTGCGCCCTGGGCGAACTCTTTGGCGACGATGCCCCCAAGCCCTTTAGCATCGAGTCGACGCCGGGCGCGCGGCACGTGCACGTGCTGGGCTACGCCGATGTTGATGCAGACGGCCTGCAGAATCAGGCCCAGATTGGGGCCAGCCCCACGGTGTACGATCTGTGCGATTGGGAGGCCCTGGCCGTGAAAGACATGCCCACTGCGCTCCCCGAGGGCCTCGCGCTCCGGTTTGAGGTGCGCGCCTGCCCGGTGATCCGAAAGGCGTCTGCGGGGTCGGGCACCAACGCTGCCGGCGATACGGTGCACTGGCGCGAAGGACAGGAGCTGGACGCCTTTCTGTCTGAGCAGTGGACCAGCGACGTCCCCCTCAGCCGAGAACAGGTGTATGCCGATTGGCTGACGCGTCAGTTTGATGTGCGCGGCGGGGCCGATATCACAGCGGCCGGCCTGGAGCGATTTTCGATTGAGCGGATGATGCGGCGCGTCCCCAACGGCACAAAGCGTAAGGCGGCGGTGATCAAGCGCCCGGACGTGACGTTCACCGGTACCCTGCAGGTGACGGACAGCGATGCGTTCCTGCAGGTGCTCCGATCGGGCCTCGGCCGTCACAAAACCTTCGGGTACGGCATGCTCAAGATCCGCCGTGCGTAACCTGTGCAGACCTGCATGAATGGAGGCGTGGCGGCAGGCTGCGCTATCGTCCGCTGGTACGACCTCCGAAAAAGCAACGGTGTAAAACCGGGCGCTTCTCGATCCAGAAAGGGACGGTTCTTGTCCTGCGGGGACCCCCATTTGCCATTCGTTATTCGCCATTCACCACTTGTCCTTCCCATGCCGCTCAAAGGACGCCTTGGACTTGAAAGTGCGCGCGTGCCCCAGGCCGATCGGCACGGGCTGCTCTGGCTGGAGCGTGGCCGCCTGGCCGTCGAGGACGGCACGGTGGTTTTTACCACGGCGGGCAACGACCAGTTGGAGGCCGGCGCGTACGACATCCCGCTGCAACAAATCTCCAACCTTTTGTTGGGGCCGGGTACCGTCATTAGCCACGATGCATTGCGGCTTCTGGCGCGGCAACAGACGGGACTGTTGGCCGTGGGGTCGAAGGGCGTGCGGCTCTATGCCGTGAGTATGCCGCTGGGCCCCGATCGCGCCAAGCGCGCACGCCAGCACGCTATGCTGTGGGCCAACGAAGACCGCCGCATAGACGTCGCCCGCGCCATGTACACGATGCGCCTGGGCGGCGAACTTCCACCATACATGCGCGACATGGACTCGCTGCGTGGCGTGGAGGGCGCACGCATGAAGCAGGTCTACGAGCGCCTTGCCGAGCAGTACGGCGTGCAGTGGCAGGGCCGGCGTTACGACCGTACCGACCCCGAGGCGACCAATGCGGTGAACCAGGCCATCAACCACGCGGCGGTGGCCGTGTACGCTGCGGCGCGCATTGCCGTGGCCGTCACGGGCACCGTCCCGCAACTTGGTTTCATCCACGAATCGTCGGGCTACGCCTTTGCCCTCGACATCGCCGATTTGCACCGCGCCACGCTCACGTTGCCCGTGGCGTTTCGTGCGGCAAAGCGCCACAGGCAGCGCGGCGGGAAAATTGAAGGGCTGACGCGGCGAATGACGGGACGCATGCTGCGTCAAAACAACGTCATTCCCGAAATGATTGATCAGATCAAGGAGGTGCTCGATGGCGATGACGATCGCGGTGACGCGTAACACGCCCAACCGCTTCAACGGATTTTTGGCCTCATGCATGCACGAGATTGCCCCCGGCGTGTATGCCGCGCCGCGGATGAAGAAGTCTGTTCGGGAGCGCGTCTGGCATGTGATGATGGAATGGGCCGGACTGCTTCCGCCGGAGGGCGGCGTGGTGCTTTTTTGGAAGAGCCGGCAGGCCCCCTCGGGGCTGGGCGTTCGGATGATCGGGTGGCCCAAGAAAGAGATGGTCGACCACGAAGGGTTATGGCTGACCGTACGGGGGCTTACTGCCGCGCATGACATCGACGAGCTGCAGGATCTCGCGCGCGCTGCGGAGCCCACGCCCGACGCAAACGATCCGGTGCTTCGGTACCTACCAGCCGAGGGCGAGGACACCCCGTAGGGTCTGCCGGATTGGCAGCAGGGAGCCTTGCATCTGGCTATGTTCTTTGATATAATGAGATTGATGTACCTGTGCCGTGACATATCGGCGCAGGGATGACCCCGCACACGCGGGGATAGACCTGGCCGAGCAAGTCACGGTAAAAATTAATGTGGGATGACCCCGCACACGCGGGGATAGACCGAAGTGTCGTACGAGGATGCCGAGACACCAAACGATGACCCCGCACACGCGGGGATAGACCGCATGCCGAAACGAACGAGGATCGCTGGAAGGCGATGACCCCGCACACGCGGGGATAGACCTCTTCCGCGCCTCGTGGATCGACGAAGGGCGCGGATGACCCCGCACACGCGGGGATAGACCCAACTTGGGATTCATGGCCGAACAGTTCGGCACGATGACCCCGCACACGCGGGGATAGACCCGTCAACGCGAAAACCGATCTGTCAACCGATGGGATGACCCCGCACACGCGGGGATAGACCGATGCGCAAGAGCGTGTGGACGCCGCGGAGGAGCGTGTTGGATGACCCCGCACACGCGGGGATAGACCTTCTTCGACGCACAAGATTATGAGGCCATCCGGGATGACCCCGCACACGCGGGGATAGACCTCTGGAAAGCCCTGGAAGCATCGGCTTCCGGGTGATGACCCCGCACACGCGGGGATAGACCCTCACGATCCAGTTGGCTTGACTGCGCACGCTGGATGACCCCGCACACGCGGGGATAGACCGCTGCAGAGAGCGAAGCACAGACTTGAAAGGACGATGACCCCGCACACGCGGGGATAGACCGTAAGCCGGGGCGGGCCGGCGAAGCCGCCCACCGATGACCCCGCACACGCGGGGATAGACCCCCGCGCTCAGGCGGGCGGTGACCGGGTTGGCCGATGACCCCGCACACGCGGGGATAGACCTTTTTTGCGACGATCCCGAATCCTACCTCACGCGATGACCCCGCACACGCGGGGATAGACCGGTAGCGCCTGTGCGCAGCGCCAAGCGAACGGGGATGACCCCGCACACGCGGGGATAGACCGCCGCCCATGGACAGCGTCACTCGGCGCTTTGCGATGACCCCGCACACGTGGGGATAGACCGTACGACGACGAGTACGGCTGGGTCATGACGGAGATGACCCCGCACACGCGGGGATAGACCCATGATCGGCAACTGCGGCCTGCTCATCGAGGCGATGACCCCGCACACGCGGGGATAGACCCGTGACAGCGCTGGGGTTATGGTGCCAGCCGATGATGACCCCGCACACGCGGGGATAGACCTCATCGTGTAGAGGTCGGAGTTACCCTTGCTGGGATGACCCCGCACACGCGGGGATAGACCGCACGAAGGTACATCGATCCGCGAGCTGCTGGAGATGACCCCGCACACGCGGGGATAGACCGCCGTAGGCTCGGTTGGCTACCGTGTGGTAGTAGATGACCCCGCACACGCGGGGATAGACCTGACGAATACGATCATGAAAGTTCTTATTTTGCGATGACCCCGCACACGCGGGGATAGACCCATAATGGAGGGTCAGCAGGATGATCGTGCCTAGATGACCTCGCACACGCGGGGATAGACCTGAGGTTGACCACAATCTCCTCCCCACCGGCACGATGACCCCGCACACGCGGGGATAGACCTCCGATTGAGGGCAGCCGCGGGCGCATTGGCGGGATGACCCCGCACACGCGGGGATAGACCGCGTGATAGGCTTGACAATCTTCGTCTCAGAATGATGACCCCGCACACGCGGGGATAGACCTGAGCAGCGTAGGACTGATACTGGGCAAGAGGGGATGACCCCGCACACGCGGGGATAGACCCTACGTCGACGTCGATGGCCACCGTGGCGAGATGATGACCCCGCACACGCGGGGATAGACCCGATTCGCTTCCAGGCTGCATCCGCGTCGCCGCGATGACCCCGCACACGCGGGGATAGACCGGATCAAACTGATGAAACAGACCTGTTTTGCTCAGCAGATGGTGTGCAAGACAAGTCTGCTTTACTCATTGCGCTCTTCCTTCAATAATCAGCAAAGCAAGTTTCAGCACAAGAACTGAGAAAAACTATGAGCCACGAGTCGAAAAGACTGCTATCTGGTAAAAATATTATAAATCTTGTAAAAGTATTAATTATTTTTGCCATGGTTACTTCAATAGCTTACCTCTCAAATTTATTTGGGTTGCGGACTCACATTGGTGGCCGGGTACTGCCATGGGTTCTGATGACCGTATTCGGAGCTGTGTCTACTTGGCTGTTCAACATTTACTCCTACGACTTTACAGCCTGGGTTTTAGGGAGGTCGGACGAAGTTCGGTAACGGATGTTATGCGAAACTCCTCACGCGGCGTAACACGGCCAAGCACCCGGACGCAGGGCTGGTGCTTTCATGCTGCCAGTGGGCCAACCTGAATACTCGTCGATTCGGCTGGCGATTGTCGCGCCCCGCTCCGGTGATGGTCGAACCGTTATTCCTCATGCACTACGAGCCCTGAAGGGAAAGCGATAAGAACGCTCCGATCTGCTTGGTTGCAAATTTCAGAGGGCCCATTCAAGGTTCTTGCGTTGTTCTTTACTGATCTTCGAGTCATTGATGGAAAGTCGCAAGGCTGTCGCCACACCAGATGTACGAGTCACTCTGGGATAGCTGGGGAGTAATGAGGTGGTAGCCCCTCCCGACGCCCACTCTCATACGAGACGCCCACTCCCATACGACACGTCCGATGTCCAGCACACCGAGCAACGCGGGGCAGCGCGCGCTACGCAAGGGCCGATTCAAGACCCGAGTCGCGCACGAAAAGACAGGTAGACTGCGTCGTGCGTACCATGCGGTGCGGAAAAGCGAAGTCTAACGTAGGAACGAGCCCAAAGATGTTGAGATCGGCCTGCGGGGCACGGTCGATATAATCGTCGAACGCACCGGTTTCGGCAATGGCTGTGGCGTTGGGAATGCGTCCCACGTCAATCAGCTTCTCTAAAAAGTCCTGGGCCTTCGCCTGCTCGGCGTCATCCGTGACGACTGTCAGCAGACGCAACTTCGCATCCCAGTTCTGCGACAGCTTGTAGCCGGTGAGGAGGGCGAGGTCAAGGTTGCCAATCTCCATCGAGATGCGCCAGTCGGGGCTACGGTCGTGGATCCAGACGTTGATGGTTTGCCGCTGCCCGAGGGCCGCGCGGGGGTGGGGGGCATAGAGAATGGTGCCCACCTTCTCGCGGTCGGCCTCACGAATAACGACGCGGTAGTCATCCGCACGAGCCTGGGTCGCGGGCATCCGCAGAAAAAGGACATTCGGGCGGAAGAACGCCCCGCGTAGCGTCTGCATGCCGGCACACAGGCTGTCGGCAAAGCCGCCCGCATCAATGACCGTGGCCGAGGCAAAGATGTCCCGCTCACGAAACGCATGGGTGAGGGCGCTGATCTCCTCGTTGAGCGCGTCGGTGGCAGCGCGGGACGGATCGGGAGCATCCGCGGCAGGGGGCGCGGCAGCCGCTGTAGAACGCACGGGTCGGGCCGGCCCATCGGCCGCAGACACGCCGACAATCTTTACAGACCCCTGGGGGTGCGTCAGGTCTTGCAGGAAGAGGAAGGTCCCCCGCAGGTCGCTGGCATCCTCCACCGGCACCAGCAGGTTCGGCTTCCAGGCCCGCTCTTGCATGGTGGGCAGCTCGGTCACCTTCTTGGCGGCCCATTCGGCAAAAGCCACAAACAGGCCCGAACGCACGTCTTCGAAGGGCGCGTCGAGGTGGCGGCGCGCCAGCACAACGTAGAAGCCGAGCGTTACCACCACGGCCACAAGGCTCACCATTGGGTTGATAATAAACATGGCAAAGAGGGAGCCGGCCAAGCCGAGCGCCGACACCCAGATGGGAATGCGCAGCCGCGGGCGGAAGCTGACGAGGTCGAGGCTCTGCTCGATGAGGACGGCGGCGTTGATCATGGCGTACGTCACCAAAAAGAACATGGTGATGAGCGGCGCGATGAGGTTGAGGTCGCGCAGGAGCAGCGACAAAAAGATGATGCCGCCCGTTACCCACATCGCATTGCGCGGCTCCCCATTCTCGGACTGTTGCTTTAGCCATCCGGCCCCAGGCACAACGTGGTGCGCGCCCATTGCCTGCAAAATGCGTCCGGCGCCCACCATCGATGCAAGCGCCGATGAAAAGGTCGCTCCAAGAAGCCCCGCTAGGACGGCCGACGGCCAGTAGGCCTTGTCCATCATCACCGTGTAGTTGCTGACCATCTCCGTGGGCGTGGCCGAGCGGGCCAGCCAGATGGCGAGCAAGATGTAGATGACCAGCGAAACGCCAATGGCTGCCATGGTACCCAGCGGGATGGCACGCTTCGGATCCTCGAGGTCGCCGCTCATGTTGGCACCGGCCATGATGCCGGTTGTGGCCGGGAAGAATACCGCAAACACGATCCAGAAGCTGGTCCCCGAAAAGCCATTTTCAGACGAGCCCGGAAAGTTGCCCCACAGTTGGATCTCGCTGAGGCCGTACTGCATCGACCCCGTAGCCGCGGCCGTACCGATGGAGACAAGGGCTGCAGCGATCACCGCCATGATGAGATACTGCACCCGAATGGCAAAGTCGGCGCTCACGTATGCGATGCCGTACAGGACGAGAAATACGGCAACGTCAATGAGAAGCGGCGGGTGCTCGGGAAAAAGGTAGAGCCACCCTTCGCGAAATCCAAAGATGTAGAGGGTGACTGCCAGCGCCTGCGACAGGTAGCGCGGAATGCCCACGCTGCCGCCCACCTCCAGGCCAAGGCTCTGTGCTATGATGGCATAGGCCCCTCCGGCTCCAATCCGGATGTTCGTGGTGATGGATGACATGGCCAGGGCCGTACAGATGGTTATGCCAAAGCCAAGGAGCATGATGAGAAGGCCGCCCACAAGGCCCGCGTTGCCCAGCACCCAGCCCTCGCGCAAAAACATGATGACGCCCAGGATGGTGAGCAGCGTAGGTGTGAACACCCCGCCAAACCATCCAAACTGGTTGCCGCCGCTGCCGGGCGTTTCATCCGGCGGCTTCATACTCGCGTCGATTTCGGCGACCGATGCGGCTGAACCATCGGATGCGGCAGCAGAAGACGAGGGGGCCGAGGCAGCCATGGGCGATGAGGTGCACAAGTGAAGGCGTTAGTGTGTGGTGCAAACATGCGTACGATTGCACCAGCGGAAGGTCTGCGGCCATTGCATGTTGCGGCACTACCCCTGCACACGCGAGGCGAGCGTTTGTTGCTCGGCTTACGCGCGGGAGAAAGCGGATGTCGGTGCAAGCATATCGTGACGGGCCTCAGCAGCACGATAGAAATGACGCGTTCGCTCGGCTGCAAACCCCTGCCCATGCGCGGGTGTGGATTCATGATTGCAGGGACAAGCCGCGTCTGGCACCAGGAGCCAGCACCGCTCCGGCAGCTGCTAGCTGGTGATAGCGCATCCTCTGTTGCGTGCATCGCGCAGGGTTGTGCATCCTGAATGCATGCGGTTGCAACCTGAACGCAACAGATTGCAACATAGACGAAAGCGCGCAACGACGCTGCACCGCATATTGGGGATGCGCAACGTACAAACTCCTTGGGCCCGGCCTCGACCGGGGCCCGCCCCTGTATGAAACGATCTGCTTTCGCGATACATCACGCGCTCACGGCCCGCGTTCTGTCGGACGGCGCTGCCGCTGCCCACCTTTCCGCACGTCAGCGCGGCGCGACGGCGTTGCCGCCTCGGTGGCGCCGGCGGGCCCTGGCACTGATGCTAGCCGCCGCGGCCCTCTTGGCCATGCACGTGCCTGCAACGTACGCACAGTCCGCGGGCAGCGGGCCGTCGTTTTTGGGTCGCACGATCAGCGGGAGCGTCGGGTTTTCGTCGCAGGCGTACGGCGCCAGCGGCATCCCTAGCCGTCGCCCGGGCAGCAGCTTCCAGGCGTTCGCACGCACCACGTTCGATCTCTTCGGGCTCTCGTCGGGGTTCAACCTGACGTATTCCACGACGGGCACGGGCGTGCGCCAATCCCTGAACCGCATCAGCTTTGCCACGGCCTGGGGCTGGGGGCGCGTGCGGGCCGGCACCGTCAGCCCTACGTTCTCAACCTACAGCCTTAATGGAGAAACGCTGCGCGGTGGGCTGTTGGAAGTGTCGCCCGGACCGGTGGTGGCTACGTTCGCCATGGGGCGTGCCCAGCGGGCGGTGCAGCCCCGGCCGTTTACCAGCAACGTGACGCCAGGAGCGACTCCGCTGGATCGGCGGCGCGCGTATCTACGGGGCGCGGCCTACGAGCGATGGCTGTATGCAGCGCGGCTGGGCGTTGGCTCAAAAGACGGAACCCACGTTCACCTCATCGGGCTCTTGGGGCGCGATAGCCCCGGCTCGATCGCTTCCCCAGCGCCCGGTACGCCCGACAGCCTGCGTGCAGATTCGCTCCTGCAACCGGCCGAAAATCTGAGTGTCACCCCCAGCTTCGGCCTCCAGCTCTTTGAGGGCGCGCTGAATGTGCGCGCCGAGGCGACGGCAAGTGCCTACACCCGCGATGTGCGCGACGAGCGGCTCGACCTCAGCAACAGCCGCGTGCCCAGCGCACTCACCCGTCTGTTCACGCCGCGTACCAGCAGCCGCTTCACCGTAGCAGGCCGGGCCTCGGCCGAGCTGTCGTTGCGGCGCTGGGGCATGCGCGTTGCGTACAATCGCGTACAGCCGGGCTTCCGGTCGATGGGGCGCCCGCAAGAGCAAGGCGACCGTGAGATCATCTCGGTCCGGCCGCGCGTGCGCCTGCTCGACAGCCGGCTCAACGTCAGCGGGCAATTTCAGCGGATGCGCAACAACCTGCTCGACCAGAAGATCACCACCTTGCGGCGCCGGCAGTACATGCTAAACGCGCAGATGCGTCTTAGCCGCTCGTTTACGCTGAGCAGTGCAGTGATGCAGATGGTGAACGAGAACACGCCCACCGGGGCATCGGGAAGCGGATTGGGGGCGCAGGTGCCGCTCGGTCGTTTGCTCGCGCGGCGCATTGTGGTGCGCACCCTCAGCCTCACGCCCACACTTTCGCTGCGTGGCGGGCAGCGATCGCACACATTTACGCTATCGGCCGCGCTGCAGTCGGTGGCGGATGAAAGTCCGCCCGTGCCTGGGCAAACGACGCACCGTCCCGATGCCGATACGAACAGCCTAAACGCCACGCTCAGCTACGTATTGTCGATGCCATCGGGGCTGGCCGCCAACGCATCGGCCAACTTCTCCACGAACGGCGCCGCCAGTGCCGAGACGCAGGTGACGGGGTTCAACGTGGGCGCCAGCTATGCCTTTCTGGATCAGGCCCTGCGCACCAATGCCACCGTTGGGCTTTCGCAAACGCAGAACATCTTGCAGCCCATCGGCACCATTCGCAACCCCACGTGCGACCTGGCGAGCACCTCCCGTCAGTTCACGACGATGGTGACGGCAACATATCGCTTGTGGGACGGCGGGCAGGTGAGCTTCAACCTGCGCGGATTGTCGAGCCAGTCCAGCGACGGCCCCTCGTTTCAAGAAGTGCAGACGTCCCTCCGCTTTGCCCACCGATTTTAGTCCCCAATGATTACGCGCTTCTGGATGGCTGTACGTTCCTTTTTTGCTCTCAGCGGATCTCCACGGTTTTCTATGCTCATGCCCAAGGCAACCCATGTGCTCGTTGCGCTTCTCCTGGTGTGCGCGGGGGCCGCGTTGTGCCCACCGTCTGCCAAGGCACAGGGGACGGCGCAGGTCACCATCACCGGGGTGCCGCCGGTGCTGCCCAGTCCATTTGTGGGCGATCTGCGGCAGAACTACAACCGGGGGCAGTATCTCCTGCAGTTTGCCTTCACCGGCTTCGATCCGTTTCAGTTTCGCTTTCGGGTCACGCTCTCGAAGGATGGGCAACCGCTGATTGATCGTACGAGTGACCAGAAGCTTTTTCAGCCCGGGACGTACGTGTACCGGCGCTTCTCGGACGAACCTAGCATCGACTTCAACACCAGTTTTAGCGACATCCTCAATGGGCTCTCGGGGCGGGTGCGTAGCAGCGTCTTACAGGCTGGCCTCTTGCCGGAAGGGACGTACACGCTGCGGGTGGAGCCGATGGTGCGGGACGTTGTTATGGCGACCACGATCCCCGGCATCACCACGTTTCAGGTCATCTATCCCGAGCCGCCCACCCTGGCAACGCCGGTTGACGAGACAACGGTGCAACAGGCTACGCCCACCTTTACGTGGACGCCGTCTATGAATATTCCGGCGACGGCACAGCCGCAGTATCAGGTGCTGCTGGTGGAAATGCTGCCGGGCCAAACGCCGCTTCAGGCCATTCAGTCCAACCAGATCCATTATCAGAACACCTTTGCAAACCGTACGAGCTTCACCTACACGCCCGATCTGTTGCGGTTGGAGGTAGGCAAGCGGTACGCCTGGCGCGTGGTGGCTGGGGCAACGTTGGGCGGGCAGTCGGTGCCCTTCAACAACGAGGGCCTGAGCGACATCCGCACCTTTACGTACCAGCCGGCGGGCACGCTGGCCTACGGCGATCCGCAGCTGCAAGCCCCCACCGATGGCGCAACGGTTGCGCCGACGCGTCCGCTAGAGTGGACGGCCCCCGCGGGCCTGAGCGTGGGTGCGAACAGCGCGTACATCTGGCTGGAGCAGCGCGTGCAGGTAACCGCGCGCGCCCCGGGGCAGTCGGCCGCAGCCGCCCTTGCGCAAGGCGCAACGGTGCTCGATACGGCGGTGGCGTACCAGCCAAGCAACACGTACACCCTCGATGCGCCGCCGCATCGTGGAGGCGCAGGGGAGCGCGTGTGGCAGGTGCTACTGGTGGGGCAAACGCCCGACGGCACGCTCGATACGTTAGCCACCAGCCCGGTGGAGACCTACGCCGTCACGGCGGGGCCTGCCCGTCAACCGGCCCTTGCGGAATGCCGCATGACGGCGCCGAGCGACCAGACGCCCGCCGCGACGCCCGCGCCAGGCTACGAAGGGCAAACGATTCGCGTGGGCGGCTTTCCGCTGGCCGTGCAAACGGCCCGCGGCTCGGCGGCGCAGCTCAGCGGCCGCGGCCGCATCAACGTGCCGTATCTGGGCGCGCCCCTCGCGGTAACCTTCACCAACCTCTCGGTGAACGCGGCGGGCCGCGTGTACGCCGGAACCGTCACCGCAGCACAAGATGACGCGGTGACGGCGCTCGCCGAGGGCGTGCTTGAAAACGCCACCACGACCATCGAGGCGCTGGCCCGCACGCATGCGGCCGCCATCGCCACGGCAATCACCAGGGGCCGACGGATGGCCCCGCAGCTCAACGGCACCCAGCCCGTGGGGCTGCCCTTTGGCATTGCCCCGTCCGGACGCGGGCCGATGACGCTTGCTGTAGTGGGTCTGCAGTTTGCGCCCACCGGCAGCCGCGCCAAGGCGCTGCTGCACGTGCCGATGCCCGCGCTCAACGAAACGCTGACGCTGGGCGCCGCCGATGTGTGCCTCAACAGCAACGGCCTGGGCGGCTCCTTTGCCCTGCGCCTGTTGCAAGACCGCGCCTTCCCCGCGGCGGGCGGAAAGAAAACCTTTCGGTACCAAGCGGCCGCCGGGACCGGCGCGGGCGGCGCGCCGGCCGAGGGCACGTACGCCCTGTGGGAAAACAACCAGCTGGGCGACCTCTCGGTGGCCCTCGATATTGCGTACGTGCGCAGCTGGCTGGTTCCGGTGGATGCTCAAGGCCAAGACACCGGCGGCCAAGCCACGGCGTCGTTCACGTTCACTACCGATGCGGCCCGCGGGCTGAGCGACTGGATGGCGGACGGAACCCTGGAGCGCAGCGCCCTCGCGGTGGCGCCCGACATCCTCGTGCCCGAAACGCCGGTGGTGTACGATCACGCCGCGGGCGCAAATCCGCAGGACATGCAGTTTCCTGACGATTACCAGGGCCTCACAAGCGGCCTGTGGACCGGCTTGTATGTGCCAGATGCCACCCTTACGTTGCCCGCTGCACTGCGCACCCGCGCCCAACCCGACGCCCGCCTCAGCATCGCAGCCGCGCCGCTTCTCATCGACAACGCCGGCGTGAGCCTCAGTGCGCGTGTCCAAGACCTGATGGCTTTCCCGGAGGGCGACCTTGGCGGGTGGGGCTACGGCATCGACGACTTTGTGCTCACCATTACCAAGAACTCGCTGGCCGATGCCCGCATGACGGGCGGCGTGAAAATGCCCGTGATCAACGACGGGCTGCCGTACAACGCCACCATCACACAAACCGCCAACGGCACGCTCGACTTCACCTTTCTGCTGGGTGATGCCGAGGGCCGCGTGTACAACACCAACCTGTGGCGCTCGCAGCTCCTGCTGAAAGAGGGCACCAACATCTCCATCGACTATGCCAACGGCGACTTTACGGCCGAGGCTACGCTCCACGGCGAACTGGGCGTCATTGGCCAAACGCCAGAGGTGAACATCACCGTGCCCGAGCAAACACTGACCACGCCGGAACTGGATGTCACCGTGGCCGGACAAACCGCGGGCGTCGGCCGTCAATCCCTCACCCTTCCCGAAGCGGGCCTCCGAATTTCCGGACAAACGATTAAGCTAGCCGCCATTCCATTCGAGGGGTTCACGCTGCGTAGCCGAGGCACCGACCGGGTTGATGCGGGCACGTGGAGCAAGGGCTCGTCCGACGTCGGCTACAACCTCATCGGCGGGTTTCCCATCAAAATTGGGGAGATCACCGTGAACCCGGGCGAGGGTACGAGCGGCGATGTGTCGCTTGGGTTGGCCTTTAAAGAGGTGCAGCTTTCGCTACCGGGCATGGAGCAAACCCAGATGTTCACGGCGTCGACCAGCTTCACGCTGTGGAGCACCATCACCCAGCCACGCCCCTCGCAGATGGCCGAGGCCCGGTTCGACGACTTCCACCTCGACCGCGTGCGCGTCATTGGCGGCCTCGGCAAAATATTGGAACTCGACGGCACGTTGCTGTTCTTTCAGTCGGAAACTGCTTCGGGGCGGCAGAACGAATTTGGCAAGCGCTTTGGCGACGGGATTGCCGGCAGCGTATCGGCGACCTTTATGCGACAAGCCAGCGTGCAAGCCGAGTTCATCTTCGGTACGAAAGACGATGTTGACTACTGGCTGGGCAACCTGGGCGGATTTTACCGTCAGGGGCTGCCCATCGGGCCGTTTGGCCAACTGAAAATGTTTGGCGCAAAAGGCGGCGCGTACTATCACATGAAGCCGCCGCTCACATGGACGAACAAGGCGATCAACTATCTGCCAGATTCGCCGCCACGCCGCACCGGCGATCCGTGGCCCGCGCCCGATCCGCCCGACACCGGAACCCACTACCAGGTGGATGAGAGCATTGCGCTGGGGCTGCGCGCCGGCCTTACCATCGGACTGACGCGCCCCGAGGTGTTTAACGGCGACGTCAACTTCGAGGTGGCGTTTAACAACGGGAGCACGGGGGTCGAGCAAGTCACGCTCAACGGTCAAGGCTACTTCCTGAGCAAGGGCCGCCTGCGGGGTAACATTACGCAGCGGGCGCAAACAGCCCAAGGCACGGCCGACCTGTCGCTCGTCTACAACATTCCGGACGAAACCTTTGTGGGCGACTTCGGGATGAAGTATGCTCCGGCGGCCGGCTTTATGGAAGCGTCGGGTAGTGCCAAGCTGTACATCAACGGGACCGAGGATCGGTACTACTTTCAGGTGGGCGATCCGGGCAACCAGTGGTTTCAGTTTCCGCTGGCTGGCGCGTTGGCCAAGCTAGAAATGTTTCTGTACCTGGGCAACAGCCCGCCCGCTCGGGTGAAGCCCATTAAGGCGTACTGCGATGCCGCCAACTTTGCGTGGGGCCGCGAGAGCCGGTTGTGCAGCGGCAGCTTTCAGCCCAGTCCGCCCAACCCCAACGTCGGGTTTTTGATGGGCCTTGGGGCTTCGGCGGGCTTCGGCAGTCGCTTCGCCATCTTTTACGGCGCGCTCGATGCGGGCCTTGGCGCAACGATAAATATGCAAGAGGTGGGCGCGGCCACGTGCCAGGGGACCGGCACGGTGCCCGGCAGCAACGGCTTCTACGCCCGCGGGCAGTTTTTTGCCGGCGTGTATGGCGAGGTGGGCATCATTGCCGATCTCCCCCCCATCTACACCGGACGACTCCCCATTGCCCAGCTGGGTGTGGCCACCGAACTGAATGGCGGCATTCCCAACCCCACGTGGATGAAAGGCAACGTGGCGGGACGATACCGCGTGCTGGGAGGACTCATTGAGGGCGACTTTAATTACGAATTTAGCAGTGGCACCGAGTGCCGGTTGGGCGCCGGGCAGGCATTGGCAGGCCTTGATGCCATTCAGGATGTTTCGCCGGCCCCGCGCGAAGACGACGTGAGCGTCTTTGCGCAGCCCAGTGCCACGTTTGCCCTTAACCTCGACCAGGTAGAGACCATCGAAGGGCCCAACGGTCCGGCACTGGTGCGCCTCTCCACTGATGGCATTACGCTGTACGAGGGCAACACAGCCGATGGCCCGGTGGTGCCAGGCACCTTGGAGAAACGAGACAATGGGTCGCTCATGGTCTTTAAACCAAGCGAGGCCCTTAAAGGACGCACCACGTACACCTTTACCGTGAACGCGTACGCCGAAGAGCGCGATGCGGCGGGCCGTTGGATAAGCGCGAAGGACGACGACGGCAACCGCATTCCGCAGGGCACGCGCACCGTCACCTTTACGACGGGCACGCGGCCCACAACCATCCAGCGCGACCACGTGGCCCACACCTATCCGCTCGACAAAAAGCGGTACTACGTGCGCGGCACGCACGGCCGCAACGGGCTGTACTTCACCCACGACGGGATCAACTACAGCTACCTCGAAGACATGACGGCCGCCGAGCGCGCCAACGATGAGATTCGCAGCGTGTACCTGCGGGTGCGCTACCTGTCTGTTGGGGGCGGCACATCATTTAGCACGCCCCGCGTATCGGCCGGAGGCGGATATATCACGTGGGACGAGCCGAATATCGACCGCTCCACTATTTACGCGGTACAGCTCATCCGCGTCCGTAACCTGAATATTTCTTTCCAGGAAAGGATCAACCGGCTGGGACAAAACCTCCGGGCGCAAGAAGAGCGCCGCAGCCTTACCGTGGGCGGCGGCGGGACGGCCAGCGTGCGCGAACGCAAGGTGGTAGGGACGACCACCGCTGTGCCCGGCTACAAGATTTTGTACAGCTACCACTTCGGTACGAGCCGCTACAACTCGTACAACGAAAAGCTTGATGACACCTACGTGGTGGCCGAAGACTACAACCATGAGGACGATGCCTACCGCATTGCCGTAACCTCGCGTTATGAGCCGTACGACCAGTACGACCTCTTTGGCAAAGGAAACGTCATCGATCCGTATCTTACCCTCGAAGGCCCAAGCCCTGAACCAACGGGCCGTACGACGACCGGAAGTTACGTGCGCGAGTATGTACGACCGTACATAAGCAGCTACCCGCGGAGCGCAGCCTACAACCGCGTAGATACCAACGGCCGAAGCTACCGCGGCCGGTTTGTCTTTCCGCCACACCCCCTTGTGGCATGGGTGCTGGGCGACACCGACGGCTACGGCGCGCCGCCGCTACAACAGAGCGAGCTCGTACCGGGCGGCGAGCAGTTCAATGCTGAATGGAAGGACTTCACCACGCGTTGGGAACTCCCAGACGGCGCAATGGCCGAGCATGCCGACATCAAATCGTACGTTGGAGCAAAGGCGCGTGCCAAAAAGAATGAATTGATGGCAGGCTACTCTTCTTGCTGGACATGGAGTAGCTATATGCGAGATCTCTGTGAGTCAATGCAAACGTATTTCCGTCAGGCGTCACTCAGTTCCTTTATGAGTCCTGCCGGGAGGCGCGTGTACGACGAGCCATACTCGTCTACCAAAGGAGACGGTGGCTTCGTGAAGATCGTATTGCCCGTTACGGGCGACCAGAAGTGGGATTGGTTCTACTTTGGACGCTAACACGAGGCCCACATGCCCGGGGGCGTGCACGGCGGTTCCCGGGCGCGCTGCCCCTGCTGTACGCCACACCCGTGCTTCATTTTATCCAACGATGGACGTTTCGCATGATGCAACAACCCACGACGTTTAGACGCGGACTTCTCCTGGCGGTGCTCATCGCTGCTGCTATGCACCTGGCAGTGCCCGGCGCACGAGCGCAAGAACGCCCCGAGCCGTCGCCGCCACCGCTTGATGCGCCTGTGGCTTCGCCGCCGGTGGCACCCGGCCAGCCGCCCGCCAACGCAACCACGCACGGGCTGCGCGTGCTGGCCAAGGCCGCCGCCGATAGCGTCATCTTGCGGTGGGCCCCCACCTCGGCGCGGGCCTGGCGTCATGGCAATGCCGTAGGGTACGTGGTCGAGCGCCTCAGGGTGGGCGCGCGCGTCGTTGATAGCCTCGGGGTCGAGCGTCTCCGCGACAACCTTCCGGCTGATGGAGAGCCCGTTGACGAAGCGGCCGTGCTGCGCGTGTTGGAGTCCATTAACCTGGCGGACGTAGACACGGCGGCCGTGCGCCGGGGGCTTCGGGCCGCTAACGTGCCGCGCATTCTGATTGACGACCTCCTGCGCCGCCTACAGGCCGACGTGACGCTGGCGCGTCCCGAGGACTTCCGGCCCGTCGTCGCCGACACCCTCCGCCCGTGGCCGCTTGCCACCTGGGGGCAATACGTGGAACCGAACAATCCGGCCGATCGGTACGCGGGCGTGGCCCTGCAGATGCTGTACGGCGAGACGGTGATCCCTGCCGGTACGGGGCCCTACGCCCGCCTCAAAATGAAGACCAGCACGTACAAGAGCCGCTACGGCTTCAGCTTGCTGGCGGCCGACCTGGATGCCACCGCGGCCCGCGGGCTGGCGCTGCGCCTCACCGATACCGATGTACAGCCGCGCGAGCACACCTACGTGTACCGCGTGTATCCGGCGGTGCAACCCGATAGCTTCACGGTCGACACGGCCTACGTGCGCGTGGGTCCAACCGACCTTGGGCCGCAGGTGCCGCCCCCCGCCGTGCAGGCGAAGGTAACGCAAAACAAAACGATCCTCCGCTGGCCGCGCGCCGGTCTAAACGGCGACGGGGCCTACACGGCGTACTACATCGAGCGCGCCGACGGCCGCAAAGCCCCGCTCTACCCCAATGGCATCGACGCCACCACCCAGCGCCCGCAAGCGTTTACAGGCGGCGCCTTTCAGCGGCTCAACGACCTGCCGTACCTCCCGCTCCGCAATCAGGACATGCCCACAACAAGCGCGGTGTTTACCGACAGCACCGCCGTGGCAACCCAGGAATACACCTACCGCGTCTACGGAATCACGCCGTTTGCTACGCTCAGCCTGCCGGCACAGGTGCGGGTGCGTGGCCGCGACCTCGTGGCGCCGCCTACGCCCCGCATTACCCAAAAGGAGCAGGTGAAGGGCTCCACGGTACGCATCCAGTGGGAGCTGCCGCAGCCCGCCCCCGATGACTTGGCGGGCTTCGAGGTTGGCATTTCGAACGCCCCCGATGGACCGTTTATTGCCGATTCAAGCCGGGGGCTATTGCCGCCCACCACGCGTCAAACCACCGACAGCCGCGCGCTCTCGCGTGCGATGAACTACTACGTGGTGACGGCGATCGACACGGCGGGCAATCGCGCGCGGTCGAGCTCGCGCTACATCCACCTCATCGACTCGATTCCGCCGCCCCCGCCGCACGGCCTCACGGCCCGCGCGGATACCAACGGCATCGTCACCCTGCAATGGGCCCGCAACAGCGCCCCCGACCTGCAAGGCTACAAGGTGTTTCAGTCGAATGACGCCGATGATCCCGTAACGCTAGAAACCGGACGCCTTGTGCCCGACACCGTGTACGTCGACACCCTCGAAGTGCAGTCTCTCACGCGCGAGGCCTTCTTTGCCGTCGAGGCGGTGGACGGCAACTACAACGTTTCGGAGAAGACGCGCATCCGGGTAGAGCTGCCCGATGTGGTGTCGCCTACCGCCCCGGTCATCCGCAAGGCAACGCCCACGGCACGCAGCGTGCAGCTGGTGTGGACGGCATCGGTGAGTGCCGATGTTGCCCACCATCTGGTGATGCGTCGCCCGGCCCCGGATAGCGCCTGGACCACCCTCGCCACCTTGCCCGACACGGCCGAAGCCTACACCGATGCTGCCGTTGTGCAAAATCGGGCGTACACCTACCGCATCGTGGCCGAAGATTCGACCGGGCTTCGATCGACAGGCGGGCGCCCGGTGGCCGCGCGGCCCTACGACACCGGCGTGCGCCCCGGGGTGCAGCAGCTGGAAGCGATCGCGGACGATGAGGCCGGCGTTGCCCTCACCTGGACCTACGACACACCAGCCCAGAAGGATTACTGGTTTGTGGTGTACCGCAGCACCGGCACAAGCGGGCTGCAGCGATACCGCGCCACCGAGACGCCACGCTTTCAAGATGCTGTGGCTACCGGCGCCTCGTATCAGTACGCGGTGCAAGTGGTCTACGAAGACGGCGGCCAGTCGCGCCTCTCCGAGCGGGTGACCGTCGCTCCTGAGCCGTGAGAGCCGCTGCGTAACACATTTGTTGATCGCACCGCGCGGCCCGCGGGGAACGTGGCCCATAAGCGTTCATGCCACACGCTGACCGCTACCGTTCCCCCGAGCCCTCGCATGCTGCATGCCGTATTCCGCCGAAATTAGCCGCGACCAGCCCACTGCCTTCCTGTTTTTGCTCGACCAGTCGGCGTCGATGCAAGATACCTTTGGGGGCGCGCAGGAGATGGGCGATGCGGCGCCGAGCAAGGCCCGCGTGTTGTCGGATACCGTGAACCGGTTGCTGCAGAACCTGGTGCTGCGTTGTGCGAAAGAAGACGGCGTGCGCGACTATTTCCACGTGGGCGTTATTGGCTACGGCGAGCGTGTGCAGCCGCTGGTGCAGCCGGCCGAAGGGTTCGAGGCGCCGGGCGGCCTCATCCCCATCAGTCACCTCGCCGAGCGCCCGCTGCGCATGGAGGAGCGCATCAAGACGGTGCCCACCGGCGATGGCGAATCCACCGAGCAGCGCGTCAAGGTCCCCATTTGGTTCGATCCGCACGCCAAAAACGGCACGCCGATGTGCCAGGCGCTCGATTTGGCCGCGCGCAGCGTACGCACGTGGATCGATCAGCACGCCGATAGCTTCCCGCCGGTCGTCATCAACGTTACCGACGGCGAGGCCACCGATGGCGAGCCGCTGCGCTTTGCCCAGCAGCTCCGTTCGTTTGCGACGGGCGACGGCGAGGTGCTGCTGTTCAACATCCACCTGTCGGAGTCGGAGGCGCCGGCGGTGGAGTTTCCCTCCGATCGCGCCGAGCTGCCCCACGACGACGAATACGCCGAGACGCTCTTTCAGATGTCGAGCCTGCTGCCGTTTTCGATGCGGGCCGCGGCCGAGCAGGAGGGCTATCGCGTGGACCTCGACACCCGCGGTTTCATCTTCAACGCCGATCCAACCGCGCTCGTCCGCTTCCTGGAGATTGGCACGCGGCCCAGCAACCTACGGTAGCACCGGTTCAGCGCGTGACGGTGACCGTGCTCTGTGCCAGAAAGGCATCGGGGTACTGCTTGCGGATAAAGTTGAGCGCTCGCGAAGCCCGCTGGCGGTCGGCAAACGCGCCAATGCGCACCCGGTAGTACGGCTGCCCGTAGGCAATGACGATGGGCAAGTCCTTCGGAAAGACGTCTTGCGGCGCGTCCTCGCGGACCTTCGTCCACCAGTTGCGCACCTGCAGACGAAATTCCTCGGAGGCCTGCTTGTCGGTGGCCGAGAACACCTGGATGCGGTAGCCCTGCACGGTTTGCTGGATGCCCTGATCGGCGGCGCCGCGCATCAGGCGGGTGGGTACGCGGTGGCGGATTTTGAGCTCGCGCTGCGGCGGGCTCACCGGATAGCGGCTGGGGTCGAACGTTTCGTACGTGGCCCAGTCGACCGTGGCGGTCTGCGGAGTTTGCGGGGCGCGCGGGCCGCGCGCATCGGAGGTATCCGCTGGAGTACGTGCCGAGCGCGGCCCGCTGCACGCGAGCAATCCCAGGCTGGTAGCAAGCACCACGGCAGAAAACATGCGAAAAGACATCGGCAGGCGGATTGTTGAGTTTCTACGAACGTAGGCATTACAGGCGTCAGGATCAAGCGGCCGGCAGAAAAACCGCCCGCACGGCGCGTCAGTACGACGCATCCGACGCCGCGGCGCCCTCCATGATGCCCACCGAGCCGCTCGCGCCGATGCGGGTGGCGCCGTGGGCGAGCATGGCCCGCGCCTTGTCTAGCGAACCGACGCCGCCCGACGCTTTAACGCCTAGCGCGTCGCCCACCACCTGGCGCATGAGGGCCACAGCAGAAAAGGTGGCGCCGCCGCCGGAAAAGCCCGTAGCGGTCTTCACGAAGTCGGCCCCGGCGGCCTTAGCGATCTGTGCAGCGACGGCGGTCTCGGCATCCGACAGCAAGGGCGTCTCCAGGATGACCTTCACGAGCACCTCGCGGTCGGCGTCGGCAGCGGCATCCACCACCGCGGCGATGTCGTCGTGCACGTCGGTGTAGCGCCCGCTCTTGAAAGCGCCCAGGTTCATGACCATGTCCAGCTCGTGGGCGCCGTCGGTGAGGGCCTGTCCGGCTTCGGTAGCTTTCACCACGGGACGATTGGCGCCCAGGGGAAACCCGATGACGGTGCACACGCGGACGTCGCTGTCGCGCAGGTGCTGCGTGGCAAGGGGCACGTAGGCCGGCGGAATGCAGACGGCGCCAAACTGGTACTGCAGGGCTTCCTCGCAGCACTGCTGGATGGCCGCATCGGTCGCGGTAGGCGTAAGCTGCGTGTGATCGATGCGGGCAGCTACCGCCGCGGGCGTGGGTGGCGCGTCGGGCGTGCGCGGCCCTGCGAGCCCCGGGGTGCGGGGCGGATCGAGCGCGGCACGGGCCGCGGCAACAAATGATTGATTCGGCGCAGACACCTGGTCGTGAAGAGCGGCCAGGGCCTCATCGAGCACGTTGGGGGCGGGCAGTTCCATGCTGCAGCGTGTAAATGCAAAAAGGTACGGGCCCGCTCATACCTTGCGGCCCGCGGTGCTGTTGCAGGGCGCTTAGCGATCCACGACTTCGTCTAAGTTGTAGCGCTTGCGTTTGTCCCACAGCGTCTTTTTCGAGATTCCGAGCTCGTCCGAGATGTCGGCGTAGCTGCTGTCGTTGGTTTCGAGCGTGCGGCGGATGTACGCCTTCTCCAAGTCTTTCAGCGTGCGGCCGAGAGGGAAGTGAAACGAGGCGTCGTCGCCGTGCAGGTCGCCCAGTTGGCCGGGCCGGGCGAGTGCCAAATCGGAGGCTTCGATCCGCGAGCCGGTGGCAAAAATCATGGCGCGCTCCAGTACGTTGCGCAGCTCGCGGACGTTGCCGGGCCACATGTGATCCAGCATTTTCTTTTTCGCCGCTTCGGTGAAGCCCTTAATGGAGCGGCCCAGGTCGCGGTTGAATTCCCCAATCAGATGCTTGGCAATCAGCAGCACGTCGTCGCCCATGTGCCGCAGCGCGGGCAGTTTGACGTTGACGACGTTGATGCGAAAGAAGAGGTCTTTCCGGAACGATTTTTCCTTTACGCTCGACTCCAGGTCGGCGTTGGTGGCGCACAGCACGCGCACGTCCACCTCCAGGTCTTCGACGCCGCCGAGCCGGCGAAACGTACGGCTTTCCAAAAACGAGAGCAGCTTCGCCTGCAGCGCCATGCTCATCGAGTCGATTTCGTCGAGGAAGAGCGTGCCGCCGTCGGCGATCTCGACGAGGCCCTGCTTCGAGTCGCGGGCGTCGGTGAAGGCGCCCTCCTCGTACCCAAAGAGCTCGGCCTCTAGCAGGTTGTCGGGCAGGGCCGCGCAGTTCACCTCCATGAAGGCTTTCTTGCGGCGCGGCGAGTTGTAGTGCAGCGTTTGCGCGGCCAGGTTTTTGCCGGTGCCGGTTTCGCCCGAAAAGAGGACGGTGGTGTTGGCGGCGTCAGAGAGCGTGCGGATGGTGTCGCGCACTTGCGCGATGGGATCGCTTGCGCCCAAGATGCCGTCGATAGCGTACTTGGCTTGCTGCTCGTCTTTAATCTGCTCCAGCTCCTTGTGGGCGCCGTACAGGTCGAGCGCCCGTTCCAGCAACGCGCGCATCTCCTCCAAATTGACGGGCTTTTGGAGGTAGTGGAAGGCGCCCTGCCGCATAGCCTCCACCGCCGTTTGAACCGACGAGTGCGCCGTCATGATGATAACCGGTGCCTTCACCTCACGTTCGTTTAGGAGTTCCAGCAGCTCCAAGCCGTCCATGTCGGGCATCATCATGTCGGCCAGGATGACATCGGGCGGGCGCTTGCTCTCGTCAAGCGCCTTGAGCATCTTGGTGGGGCTGATGAACGACTCGACCTCGTACCCGTCTCGAACCAATACGTTGGTAAAAAGATTACCAATCTTCGGTTCGTCGTCGACGATGTAGACACGTTTTTTCATGAGTGGGAGATCTTGTAATTGAGCAGATTAAGATGTCGCACGCGACGCCGGGCGGCGCAGCCTATGCTGCGAAGCACTGATTAGTTTTGTAACTCTTGGGGCAATACTTCCGACCCACATGCAAGCCAATTGTTTTGCGCAGCGCGTGAGTTTCCGACCGCATGCCGGCGCTATGCGGGGAAAACGGCAAGATAACCGTCCATATAGGCGGCTGTTATCATCTTTTGGCGCGATATGCCTGCTGGTTGTTGCGCTGTGGAGCGCGGGCTGCCGCGCCGGCGACGGGTCCACCGAGGCAGCTACGGCCGACACGACGGTAACGGACGCGCTGGGACGCACGGTGGTGCTCCCGCAGCCGGTGCGGCGCGTGGTGTCGATGGCGCCCAACCTCACGGAGATTATCGTAGCGGCGGGCGCGGCCCATCGGCTCGTGGGTGTTACGACGGCCGACGACTTTCCGCCGACCGTGGTGGATGCGTTGCCGGCCATTCAGGCGTTGCCGCCCAACTACGAGGCGATCGTGCAGCAGCGCCCCGAGGCGGTGTGGGCGACGGATCAGGTGAACACGCCGCGAATGGCCGAGACGCTGCAGGGGCTGGGCGTTCCGGTGTACTTCTTCTCGTTCGGGTCGGTGGACGACGTGTGGGCGGCGATCCGAACGACCGGCGCGTTGCTGGGCACGCCCGCGCCGGCCGGCGCGGCGGCCGATTCGCTCGCGGCCCGCATGGACACGCTCCGGCAGCGCATGGCGGATGTGGCGCAGCGCCCCCGCGTGCTCGTGCTGATTGGCGACGAGACGCTGTACGCGTTTGGCGGGAGCAGTTACGTGCACACCCTAGTGGCCGCCGCGGGGGGGCAAAGCATCACCCGCACCCTCGACGCCGCAGCGCCCACGCTCAGCGAAGCGTACGTGCTCAAGCAACAACCGGATGTAATTATCGGCGCGTGGGGACGCTCCTACGACCCCAATCGGCTCCTGAAGCTGCACCCCACGTGGGACGTGGTGCCCGCTATTCGCAACAACCGGGTGTACAGCGTGCCGGCCGACTGGCTCCTGCGCCCGGGGCCGCGCCTCGTACGGGGCGCCTATGCCATCGCGCGCGCCCTGCATCCGCAACAGATGCCGGCGATCGCTTCAACAGCCTCCGAAGAGGGCCGCGGTCAATAAAAAACGCCCCATCGAATCATCGACAAGGCGTCTTTTCATGCGGGTAAGTCAGTGGCACAGCTTATCCGATAACCACCACTTCCTGGGCGTTGAGTCCTTTGTCGGTGCGGCCGGGCGTAAACTCCACCCGGGTGTTCTCTTCAAGAGTACGGAAGCCTTCACCGACGATCTCGCTGTAGTGCACGAAGAGATCTTCTCCCCCCATGTCGTCGTCAGGTACGATGAAGCCAAATCCTTTGTCGTTGCTGAACCACTTAACGGTTCCGGTTTTACGCTCTGCCATGATGCTGGACAATAAAAGTAGAAACAGTAATGCTTGTGTGATAACAGCGCGCGGCCGTTGCATGACGACGAACTGTTACGCATCCACACAATACAAGACACGATAGGTGTTGTCAAGTTTCAATTGCAAATCGTCGATTTCGGAGCCCGTCTCAATCAATTCTTGCCATTCGATGGAGGATCTACAGCCCACAGCGTGGCGCCAGCCGTCAACCTTCACCACGCAGGCAGACAGCCTCGACCGGCTCGAAGCCGCGTGCGCAGCTTCCGATCATGCGCGCTACCAGCACATTGGGACGAGCGAGGGGGGCCGCCCCCTAGCAGGGGTTGTGCTTGGCGACGGGCCGCGCACCGTGAGCCTGATTGCCGGAAATCATGCCGACGAGCCGGTGGGGCCGGCCACGCTTCGGCAGCTGGTGCTGGACGCGTGCCAGCATCCGGAGTGGTTCGGGGACTTGTTTGATGCCTACACGGTGCTTGTGGTGCCGCACACCAATCCCGATGCCGAGGCCCGCAATCAGCCGTGGATTAGCCGGTGGCCCGACGCCCGCGCTTTTTTGGAGCATCGCGTGCGTGAACAGCCGGGCCGCGACCTGGAGTTTGGCTATCCGGCGATGCGGCCCGAGAACGAGGCCGTCGCGCGGTTCATCCGGCCCCACGCGCCGGTCGCCCTGCACATGAGTCTGCACGGTATGGCGTTTGCCGAGGGCGGGCTGCTGCTCATCAACCGGCCGTGGACGTTTCGGACCGAGGCGCTGCAGGCGGCGTTTCGCGCGGCCACCGCACGGGCCAACTTGGGCCTGCATGACCACAACCGGAAGGGCGAAAAGGGCTTCTTTTACATCGATAAGGGGTTTACCACCACGCCCGAGGGCGCGGCCATGCGCACGTTCTTCGAGGCGCAGGGCAACCCCGCGATGGCCGCGCGCTTTCACGACAGCTCGATGGAGTTCGTGGAGGGGCTGGGCGGCGATCCGCTGGCACTGGTGACCGAGCTGCCGCTGTTTCGGGTGCACAACGCGGCCCCCGCGCCGGGGCGCCCGACGGCGTACCTCCGATTAAAAGCGCGCATCGCGCAGGGCGCTTCGTTTGAGGCACTCACCGAAAACTTCGAGTGGACGCCCGTGCCGCTGGAAACCGCCGTCGCGTTGCAGCAGCAGACCATCGCAGCGGCGCTGCGCACGGTGCATGCCGCCGGTTGAGCGACCCCTCACCTACGATACGAGGGCTGGCGGGTCTGCGCGTTGCGCGATCGGACGATCAGCCAGATGCCCAGCGCGATGGCAGGAAGGCTGAGCAGCTGCCCCATGCTTAACGGCAGCGCCTCGCCAAACGTCGCCTGGCGCATCTTCACAAACTCAATAAAGAAGCGCACGCCAAAGATCAGCAGCATGAACAGGCCCGTGAGAAACCCGCGCGGCGTGTCGCTGCCCTGACGCTCGTATATGCGCTGCAGCAGCACGAAGATGATGAAGTAGCTGATGGCCTCATACAGCTGCGCCGGGTGGCGCGGTACGGGCGACACGCGCTCAAAGACCACGGCCCACGAGACATCGGTTGGCGTGCCCAAAATCTCCGAGTTGAAAAAGTTGCCGAGCCGGATGAAGGCGCCGGTGAGGGCAATGGGCGGCGCCAGGCGGTCGGTGAGCCACAGGAAGGGCTGATCCTGACGCGAGCGGCTGTACAGCCAGATGGCTAGCAGCACGCCAATGAGCCCGCCATGGCTGGCCAGGCCGCCTTCCCACACCTGCGGAATTTCCAGCGGATGCGCAAAGTAGTAGCCCGGCGCGTAAAACAGCACGTGCCCGAGGCGCGCGCCAATCACCGTACCGCCCAGCAAATACATCAGCAGCGCATCCAGGTCCTTGATCGGCCGATCTTCGCGCTCAAACACGCGCTGCATCAGGTAAAAGCCAATCAGGAAGCCCAGGGCAAAGAGGAGGCCGTACCAGCGCGGGGCCAGCGGCCCCAACCGGAAGATGACAGGGTCTGGGCTCCAGTGGAAGTAGGGCGACATGGCCGGTGGGGTTCGTGAAACAAACGCGTGGTGTGTAGCCCGCACCGCAGCACACGTTCGGCCTTCATGGAACCTTAACGGTTGGTCGTGAGCGAATCAACGGGCACCACGCGGTAGCCCCGCAGGCCAATGGTGCGGATGGTATGATTCGTTCCCGCAAACGGAATCCAGAACAGCCCGCTGGCGTCGCCGGTTTTGAGGCGGTGCGCGCCAACGCGCCCGGTGGCAACGGCCGACCGCTCGGTGCCGTTGGCCGCCCGAAAAATGACCTCGAAGCGGTAGCGTACCGGATACGCGTTGGTGTTCTGCAGCTTGATGACCACGCCGTTGTGGTGGTTGTCGGCCCGTGGGTAGAACAGGTAATAGAACTGCAAGCCGTTGCGAACAAGCATGGGCGTCCAGGCCGCTTCGTGCCACGCCATCGCCGAGTCGGGCGTCGACGGGCGCTGGGCGCGGGCCGCGGGCGTCGCGAGCCATCCGCCAAGAAGAAGAGCGACAGCCAAGATGCCGTAGCGCATAGGCTAGACAACCTAAATGAAGCAAGGTCTGCACTTCTCTACTACGGAGCCAAGACACCAAGGCTCCGTGCCGCCGTGGATGGCGTAATGGCAGGGGATCCTGACGAGCCGCGTGCACCATCCGCACAAACATCCGCGTGCTTAACGGAGTAGACGTACACAAACAGACTGAACATGCCCCACCGCGTCCATGCCTATGTTGACATTAAACGCACGTTGAACCCCGAGATGGCTGGGATGCGCGACGCGCTTATCCATCAGTATTTTGCCGCTCCCTTCGAAACGGTGTGAATTACGATTCACCATCGCTTTCTGCCCATTCAAGATCAAATCCGTCGCATGCTAGACGCATTGCCCCCGGACACCTAACTCCTTTTGAGCGCCCATCGCACCTTCGACTGCTTTTATCTGTTATCCATTTTTCCATGGAGTCCAATCAACCAAACCGCTCAAACGAAGCCCGTCGATTCGATCTCAACATGAAGGAGGATTTGCTGGAAGCATGGGCACCCAGCGACGGCATTCGGGAGCTCATCGCCAACGCTCTTGACGAGCAGGTGCTTACGGGCACCGATCCAGTCGCTATTGAGGTCAATGGCCGTGCCTCTGAAATTCGCGACTACGGTCGCGGGCTCCGGTACGAGCATTTTGCGCAGGGAGAGGACGAAGAGAAGCTTTCTAAACCCGACCAGGTCATCGGCAAGTTTGGCGTCGGCCTTAAAGACGCGCTGGCCGTGCTCTACCGCCATGGAGTCAATGTCACCATCCATTCGCCGCACAACACGTTTACCGTCGAAGAGGCACCCAAAGCCGAGTTCGACGATGTCGAGACGCTACACGCTGTCGTCCATCCGCCCGAACATCCCGACCTCCAGGGCACGCGTGTGCTGCTGGAGGGGGTGTCTGAAGCGGACGTCGAAACGGCCAAACGCAACTTCCTTCAGTTCACTGATGAAGAGCGTATCGAGGCTACCAACTTCGGCGAGATCTACGCTAAGCCCGATGGCAAGAACGCCGCGATCTACGTGACGGGTCTCCGCGTCGCCACCGAGCCGGATTTCCTCTTCAGCTACAATATCACAAACACGACAAAGAAAGTCCGCGACGCGTTGAACCGGGAGCGCTCTAACGTAGGGCGCACCGCGTATACGCCGCGCGTCAAGAAAATCCTGCAGGCGGCTGAATCTGAGGCGGTGGCCGAGCGGTTAGTCGCCGACCTAGAGCGCTTTACCCGGGGCACGGCGCATGAAGAACTTGGGTGGAAGCCAATCCGCCTCCACGCCGCCAAGCTCATGAACAGTCTTCGAGATGTCGTTTTTGCGACCGTCGAGGAGCAGCACTCGAATCGAGACCTTCTCGATCATGCGCGTGAAGACGGGTACGAGATCATCACGGTCCCCGACAACATCCGCTGGGAGATTCAAGAAGCGGAAGACGTGAGCGGAAACATGATGCGCGATGTCGGAGCGTATGCCGTTGAATACGATGAGAGCTTTCAGTACGACTGGGTTGACGAAAGCGAGCTGAGTAAGCAGGAGCGCAAGGTGTGGGCCCTGCGCGACGATATTTTAGGTCTCATCGCGGACCTTCCTACCATCCATGAGATTCGGATTTCGGAAACGATGCGTATTACGGGTGGTGAGGGATGGAAGACGCAAGGACTATGGGAGCGAGCCGAGAGTCGCATTATTATTCACCGTCCGATATTGCGCAACCCGGTGAAATTCGCTGGTATTCTACTCCATGAGGTTGCGCATCCGAAAAGTGGATCAAAAGATCAAACCCGTGAGTTTGAAAGAGAACTGACAGATATGCTGGGAGAGTGCGCCATCGCAGCTATTGACACCTCCGATTCATTTCTCAAACGATTCTTTCCCTAACGATACCACTGGTGCCATTGATGACTAGGTGACCAAAGAATGGGTCCACAAAGCTAACTAGACGACAAAAATTGTGAGGAATGGCGGAGGATGTTGATATACCGCTGGATGGGCCGTTGCCAGTAGAATGGAGCTGCCGTAATCATTACAGATTGGATGGAGTTGCGCGAATCCTCGCGCGCCAGCCGTGCGTTTTGTCGCTCCACTAACCGTTGATCTATCCCCACAACGCGTTATGAGCGACGACACTTCGCTTAAGAAAACGCTGACCGACGAGCAGTACCACGTCACGCAAGAAGGCGGCACCGAGCGCGCGTTTACCGGTGCGTACTGGGACCACGACGAAGACGGCATCTACCGCTGCGTGTGCTGTGGCGCGCCGCTCTTTGCCTCCGACACCAAGTTCAAGTCGGGCAGCGGGTGGCCTAGCTTTTACGATGTGCTGGAGGCTGAAAATATCGACACGAAGGTCGACCGGAGCCTGGGCATGCGCCGCATCGAAGCGACGTGTGGGCAGTGCGGGGCGCACCTCGGCCACGTGTTCGACGACGGTCCGCAGCCCACCGGAAAGCGGTACTGCATCAACTCGGCTGCCCTCGACTTCGAAGCATCCGACGACTAGCGCCGCGTCAACCGTGACTTTGCACGCTTGATTTGGCCAAGGGCTCGCCGGCATAGCGGACAACCCAGCATCGAACGCGCACCGTTCTACCGTCATCCGGCTGCTCGTGTGCTCCAGGTTTTGCCTGCATCGCGTGTGGTACGTTTTGCCATTGGGCGGGCGCTCGAACAGCGATGATTGTGGCCGCGGAGCCCTCCGGTGCGTCCGAGACGCCGTTCACTTCGGGGCCGATCTCCGCAACCCCCAGGCGTGCCTCTTTCATCTAGGACAATGCACACACCCCAGCGCCAGTCACTCACTAGGCGTCGTTTGAGATCCCTCACGGCCAGTGCGCGGCCGGACCGCTACGGCCTCGCTGACAAGAGGGCCTTTCAAACAGAGGCTAACGCGTCTCCGCATCCGATAAGGCCGAATCGTTTTGAATGGCCATGCGGCGCTCGCGCATCACGAGGCCCGCGCCCGCCATCACGAGCAGCAAGCCGCAGGCCCGCAGCGGCGAGAGCGGCAGCCGCACGTCGCCCAGCCAGCCCCAGTGGTCGATGGCCGCCGATACCGACAACTGGGCCATGAGCATCAGTACGGCGAACAGCACCGCCCCCACCTTCCGCACCGCGTAGTTGCTGGCTGTTACCATGAACAGGCCAATGGCGCCGCCGCTGTAGTACACCCACGGCACATCCGGCGCCCACAGCGTGCCCGTCGAGAAGCCAACGAGGAGCAGGGCTGCCGCGCCCAGCGCCCCCATCACGTGGTTGATCCACGAGCCGTCGAGGCTGCCCACGCGCGCCGAGAGCGCGGCGTTCACCATGCGGCTGGCCGTAGACAGCAGTCCGTTTACAAGTGCAAGCAGAACAAACATAGCGGGTCGTTATCCAAAGCGGACGAGCAGCACGCCGAGTACCACCAGCACCAGGCCAGCAATGCGCAGGCGCGACAGGCGGATCTGCGGGAGGCCGAACCAGCCGAAGCGGTCGGCCAGGCTCGAAAAGAACAAGTCGGCCGCCACGAATAGGCTCACGGCGAGGGCCGTGCCCAGGTGCGGCACAATGAGGTTGGCCACCAGCACCATAAACACGCCCATGAGTCCGCCGGTGTACTCGCGCCACGGAATGTTCTGGTAGCGGGTGATGGAGCGGGCCTCGCGGCGCGGAAGCACCAGCAACAGGCCCACGAGCGCGCCGACAAAGTGCACGATGAACGAGCTCTCCAGCGGCCCCACGTACTGCCCGAGCGTGGCATTGATGCGAATCTGAAATGCGACGAGGACGCCCGTGGCAAGGCTGGCGCCGTAGGCCAGGGCGGTGGTGCGATCGGTGGTGGCACGCATGAGCGAGGGGTTACGTGTGCGAGGACGGCGGCGGTTCGTTAAACCAGCGCGGCGGGTCGTAGCCGTGCCCGCCCCACGGGTGACAGCGTGCGATGCGGTAAAGCGTGAGCACGAGGCCCTTCGCCGCACCGTATGTTCGGAAGGCTTGCACCGCGTAGGCCGAGCACGTGGGATGGAAGCGACAGGTGGAGGGAAACAGGGGCGACACGATCTGCTGGTACCCCTTCACAAGGCCAATGAGGAGCAGGCGCGGCAGCCGGGCGAGGACGCGAAGCAGCTTCATGTCAAAAACCTCTGGTGATGAAAACAACGCGCGGGCCGCGCAGCACCGCCGCCGATGCTGCCGTCCGCATGCGTTTTATTCGGCAAACCCGGAAAGTGTCCGCCGAACCGGTGCGCACAGGCATCGTTGGGATGATGTTCGCCCGCTGTTCGTCCAAGTGCTCCCCGCTATGCCTTCTCCCGATGCGTTCATTGAAGCCGTTGCCTTCGATGACGACGGACTCGTGCCGGTCGTCGTTCAAGACGATGCCACCGATCAGGTGTTGATGCTCGCCTACATGACCGCCGACACGCTGCGGCAAACGCTCACCACCGGCCGCATGACGTACTGGAGCCGCTCGCGCCAGGCCGTGTGGGTGAAGGGCGCCACCAGCGGCCACACGCAGCACGTGCGCGCGGCCCGCATCGACTGCGACGGCGACACGCTGCTGTTTCGGGTGGAGCAGGCGGGCGGGGCCTGCCACACCGGCCACGCGTCGTGCTTCTACCGGCGCTGGGATGATGACGCGGGCCTCGTGGCGGATGGCGAGCAGGTGTTCGACCCGGAGGCCGTGTACTCGTGAGGCGCTACGCCGCGTCGCGGATGGACGCGTCGAACGTGCCGGTGAGCGCGCCCTCGATGGCCTGCATGCGCTCGTCAATCTCCTGATCGGTGAGCGTGCGATCGGCGCCCAGTTGCATGCGGAAGGCGAGGCTCTGCTGCCCCTCGGGAATGCCGGCGCCGGTGAAGCGATCGAAGAGCACCACCTCTTGCAGCAGCGGCTGCCCGGCCGTGCGGATGGCGTCGAGGAGCGGGCCGGCCGGCTGGTCGTCGGGGACGAGCACGGCGAGGTCGCGTTCGGCCACGGGATGGCGCTGCACCGGCTCGTAGCGCCGCTCGGGCAGGTGGGCCACGTGCGCAGCGAGCGTGTTCCAGTCGAACTCTGCCACAAACACGGGCGCGTCGAGGTCGTAGGCGCGGGCCACCTCCTCGTCGAGGCGCATGATCGTTCCCACCTCTTGTTCATCAAGCCGATACGACAGGGCGTAGGCCGCCGTGGGCGGAGGCTCCGAAGCGGGGGCCGCGGAAACCAGCGCGTCAAGCCGCAGCTCGCGCAGCACCGCAGCGGCTATGCCCTTCAGGTCGTAGAAGTCGGCCGGGCGCGGCTTGGTGTCCCAGTGGGTGGGCGCGTGCGGCCCCGTCCAGGCCAGGAGCAGCGCTTCGTGCTCGGCATAGCCCGGCACCAGCGTCTCCTCGTGCGCGCCGGCCTGGCGAAACACGCGGCCAAACTCGAACACGCGCAGGGCCTCCTGGCCATGGTTGGTGTTAAACTGCAGGACGTCCAGCACGCCCGGCAGCAGGCGCGGGCGCAGCGCGGCCATCGTTTGGGCGATGGGGTTCAGGGTTTGCACGGCCGGGGTGGAATGCGGATTGAAGCGCTCGGCTTTTTCCACCGAGCACATGCTGTTGGTGTACAGCTCGCGGAAGCCGTGGCCACGCAGCGCGTCGCGGATGTCGTTGCGCAGGTCTTCGCGCAGGCGGCGGGTGGGCGTTTGGTTGGGAAGGGGTACGCGCGCCGGCTCGGGAATGCGGTCGTAGCCCCACACGCGGGCCACTTCTTCCATCAGGTCTTCCTCGATCGACACGTCGGGCCGCCACGGGGGCACGGTGCAGGCGAGGCCCTCGGCCGTAGCGGACACGTCGAAGCCGAGGCGCTCCAGGATGCCGCGGGCGGCGGCGGGCGGCACCTCGGTGCCCAGGCGTTCCGACAGGCGCTCGGGGCGCAGCGTGACGGTAGCGGGCGCCGGAGGGACGGGATGCGCATCGACCAGACCGTCCACCACGGTGCCGCCGGCCAACGAGGCCATGAGCTGGGCCGCCCACGCCGCCGCGCGCGCTTGGCCGGTGCGGTCGACGCCGCGCTCGAAGCGGTACGACGAATCGGTTTGCAGGCCCAGGGCCTTGGCGGCGCGCCGGATGCGCGACGGATCGAAGTAGGCGCTCTCAATCAGCACGTCGGTGGTTGTGTCGGTCACCTCCGAGTTGGCGCCGCCCATCACGCCCGCAACGGCAACGGGACGCTCGGCATCGTGAATCATGAGCGTGCCGGGCGGTACGGTGCGCGTGGCGCCGTCGAGCGTTTCGACGTCGGTGGGCGCCTCGGCGGCGCGCACGTGGATGGCAGGGCCGGCCAGCGCGTCGAGGTCGAACGCGTGCAGCGGCTGCCCCAGCGCGTGCAGCACGTAGTTCGTGATGTCGACGATGGTGTTGCGCGGCTGCAGGCCGATGGCGGTGAGGCGGCGGCGCAGCCACAGCGGCGAAGGGCCCACGGTTACGTCACGCACCACCATGGCCACGTAGCGCGGGCAGCCCTCGACATCGTCAATCGACACGTCAACCTGCGCGGCGGCCGCGCCGCCCGGGGCGGGCACGTCCACCGCGGGCATCTGCAGGGATTGCTCGGTCTTGGCCGCGAGATCGCGGGCCACGCCCAGGTGACTGGCGGCGTCGGGGCGGTTGGGGGTCAGGTCGATCTCGAAGATGTGATCCTCGGCGGCCACATTGTGCGCGTCGAGGTACGCGGCAAACGACTCGCCAACGCGGGCATCGTCGGGCAGCACCATGATGCCCGCGTGGTTGTCCGAGAGCTCCAGCTCGTCCTCGGCGCAGATCATGCCGTGCGAGGTTTCGCCGCGGATGGTGCGCGTCTCAATGGTAAGGGGCGTGCGCGTGCCGTCGTCGGCGGTTTGGTAGAGCGTGGTGCCCACGGTGGCCACCGGCGCCTTTTGGCCGGCCGCCACGTTGGGGGCGCCGCAGGCAATTTGAAGCGGTGCGCCGGTGCCAATGTTTACATCGCAGAGCACGAGGCGATCGGCGTTGGGGTGCGGGCGCACGTTCAGGATCTCGCCCACCACCACGCCGTCCATGGCATGCCCCAGGCGGCGCTGGCCGTCCACCTCCAGGCCGAGCATGGTGAGCGTATCGGCGAGGGCCGCGGGGGCCGCGTCAAGCGATACAAAGTCCGAGAGCCAGCGGTAACTGATGTCCATGAGCAACAGAAGCGTTGATGCGTCAGCAGAAGCGAAGCGGGTGGCGCCGTTCCCTTAAAACTGGTCGAGGAAGCGGACGTCGTTTTCGTAGAGCACGCGGATGTCGTCGATGCCGTAGCGCAGCATGGTCATGCGTTCGATGCCCATGCCCACGGCGTAGCCGCTGTAGCGCTCGGGATCGACGCCCGCGGCGCGAAAGACGTTGGGGTGAACCATGCCGCAGCCCAGAATTTCCATCCATTCGCCATCGCCCCACACGTCGACTTCGGCGCTGGGCTCGGTGAAGGGAAAGTAGCTGGGGCGAAAGCGCAGCTTGACGTCGGCGCCAAAGAGGGCACGGGCGAGGCTAAAGAGCACCTGTTTGAGCTGTGCCATTGATACGCCCTCGTCTACGTACAGCAGCTCCACCTGATGAAAGAGGCAGAACGACTTGTAGGAGATGGCCTCGTTGCGGTACACGCGGCCGGGCACGGCGATGCGTAGGGGCGGCTCGTTGGCCTGCATCACGCGAATTTGGCCGGGCGAGGTGTGGGTGCGCAGCACGGCCGGATCGTCGGTGGGCGCGTCCTGCAAGAAGAAGGTGTCTTGCATGTCGCGCGCCGGGTGGTCGGGCGGGAAGTTGAGCGCCGTGAAGTTGTGCCAGTCCGTTTCGATCTCGGGGCCCTCGTAGGTTTCGAAGCCGAGGCGGCGCAGGATGCGCAGGATTTCGTGGAGGGTGTGCGTGAGGGGGTGCAGCGAGCCGCGGGCGGGGGTGCGCCCCGGGAGGGTAAGGTCGATGGACGGGCCACGGGCCTGGGCTTCGCGCTCCAGCCGAGCGGTAGCGGCTTCTAGGCGCTCCTCGGCGGCCTGCTTCAGCGCATTGACGCGCTGGCCAAACGTCGGGCGCTCCTCGGGCGGCAGGTCGCCAATCTGCTGGAACAGGTTGGTGATGGCGCCTTGCTTGCGCCCCAGGTACCGAATACGAAAGGCCTCGGCGTCGTCGGCGCTTTCGATGGGGGCGGCTTCAATTTCCTCGTGCAGTTCGTCGATGCGGTCGGGCATGGGCAGCGCAGCAAAGAGGGAACGGAGGGACAAAACAAAGCCCGCCGCCTTGCGGGTGCAGGCGGCGGGCCAAAGAGGCGTTGCGTGCCGGGCACACCGGGGCGCGCGAAGGCCCGCGGCGGCGCGGCATGGGCGCAGGCGCTACGCCATCACGTGCTCCACCACCTGCGCAAAGGCATCGGGGTCGTGCACGGCGAGGTCAGCCAGTACCTTGCGGTTCATGTCGAGGTCCGACTTCCGGTACTGCCCCATAAACTGCGAGTAGCTCACGCCGTGCTGCCGGGTGGCGGCATTGATGCGCGTGATCCAGAGCTGACGGAAGCGCCGCTTGCGCTGCCGGCGGTCGCGGTAGGCGTACTGCAGGCCTTTCTCAACGGAGTGGCGGGCCGAGCTGTACACTTTGCTGCGGCGGCCCCAGTATCCCTTGGCCATGTTCAATATTTTCTTGCGACGACGGCGCGTGGCCGGCTTGTTTGTTGCGCGAGGCATAAGTGCGAGTCTTCGGTTGGCGTAAAGTCAGAGTGCAAACGTAGGCGCGCCTGCCGGAGGGTGCAACCCGACAGGCACGAAAAATAATCGAAGGGCCGGAGGCGTTAGCTAGCCAGCAGTTTCTTCACGCGCTTCAGGTCCGCTTTGTCCACCAGGTCGGCCTTCCGCAACTGGCGCTTCCGCTTCGGCGACTTCTTCGTGAGGATATGGCTCTTGTACGCTTTCTTGCGCTTCACCTTTCCTTTCGAGGTCTTCTTGAAGCGCTTCTGTGCGCCGCTGTGCGATTTCATTTTGGGCATACCAACAACACCGATTGCGTTAAATCAGAAAATAAAAGCTGTGGGCGCTCCCGGCGGGCAGCGCGCGGACCCAACTGTATGAGCCCGTGGCGGCGCGCGTTCCGCACAAGCAGCGGTGCATCAAAAATACGAGAACGCTTGACGCCCCCACGCCGCCGCCCGCTGCAAACGCGGGGCGCGCTGGTCCACGCGGCGGGCACGGGGTTTTGCGGAAGGGGCGCCCATGCGAAACGGCAACCCCCGAAGGCGTTGCCGCTCGCGTTGCGTTCCACGATGCGTAGGACGCACGTTACTTGTTTTTGTGAGGACCCAGCACCGTCGTCATGCGACGGCCTTCCATCTTGGGCGCCTGGTCGATGCGCGCGATATCCTGCACCTCCTCAATAAGGCGGCGCAGCAGGTCCATGCCCTGATCCTTGTAGATGATGTCGCGGCCCCGAAACTGGACGTAGGCCTTCACCTTATTTCCGTTTTCGAGGAAGCGCCGCGCGTGGCCCGCTTTAAAGTCGAAGTCGTGATCGTCCGTGCGCGGCCGAAACCGCAGCTCTTTCATCTGCATCGACTTCGAGCGCTTACGCTGCCGCTTCTCCTGCTTTTGCTTGCGGTAGCGGTACTTGCCGTAGTCGATGATCTTGCACACCGGCGGCTGGGCATCCGGAGCAATTTCCACGAGGTCCAGGTCGTGCTCGCGGGCCCGCTCCAGTGCAGCCTCAAGGTCTACCACGTCGTGCTCTCCGTCGGGCTCAACGACGCGCACTTCGTCGGCGCGAATTTCTCGATTGACGCGAACTTTGTCTGCGTTAGCGATAGTTGATCAGGCGATTGATTAAGGGAATGCGAGTGCGTGACGTAACGTGCCATCTTGCACGGGGAAACCGCTTGTGAGGTTTCCGTCAATTAGGGCGCAGCCCGGTAAATTGCGGACTCTTGGGAACGTTTCATGCGCGTTAAGATGGAATGAACACCGCGAAGTTAAGAAAAATGGGTCGTAGCGCCATGCAAACGTACACGATGCGCCGGGTTGGAGGGGTAGCGCTTGTGCTTCTCATGTTGGGAAGTGGGGTGTGGGCCGGCGCGCAGATGACGCGCGATGACCGCTTGTTTGAGCTCCGCAAAAATTTCCAGATCTTTGGAGCGATCTACGAGCACCTCGTCACCGATTACGTGGAGCCGCTCGACCCGGGGCGCCTCATGCGGGTGGGCGTGCGGGCGATGCTGCAGGAGCTGGACCCGTACACGACATTCATTGACGCCTCCGAGCGGGCGCGCATTGGCCTGATTACGCGCGGGCAGTACGGCGGCGTGGGCGTGCGGGCCCGCACCATCGAGGGGCAGCCGGCGATCGTGGAAGTGGTGCCGGGCAGTCCGGCCGATGTGGCAGGGATGCACGTGGGCGATCGGGTGACGCATGTGAACGGCATCCCGGTGCGCGCGCTGTCTGCCGACGGCGTCGACTGCTTGCTGTGCGGCACGCCGGGCTCAACGGTGACGGTAACGGTGCACCGCGCCGGTCGCCCCGCGCCCCTGCAGCTGACGCTCACGCGCGAAAACGTGCAGCTGCAAGATGTGACGTTTGCGGGCTTTCTGCGGCCCGGCATCGGGTACATCAAGCTGGAGCGGTTTACGCGCGGCGCTGGGGCGGCCACGCGGGCGGCGATACGCGACCTGCAGGCCGAGGGCACGGTGCAGCGGCTCATCCTGGATTTGCGCGGCAACCCCGGCGGGCTGCTGGGGGCGGCGGTGGACGTTGCGGAGTTGTTCTTGGCGTCGGGGTCGGTGGTGGTGAGCACCCGTGGGCGCGGTACCTCTCCCCGCACCTATCATACCGATCGGGCCCCGTTGCTGCCGCGGGCCGCGCTGGTGCTGCTGGTGGACGGCGAAACGGCCTCGGCCAGCGAGATTGTGGCCGGTGCGCTGCAGGATCATGATCGGGCGGCGGTGCTGGGCACGCGCACGTTTGGCAAGGGACTGGTGCAGGTGGTGCGCTCGTTGCCGCACAACACGGCGCTGAAGATGACGACGGCGCGCTACTACACGCCCAGCGGGCGCAGCATTCAGGATGTGGCCATTGGCGCGCTGGCCGACGACTCGCTGGCATCGGCCGATACGTTCCGCACCGATAGCGGGCGGCGCGTGCGCGACCATCGCGGCATTGAGCCCGATGTGCGCGTGGCGCCTGCGGTGCCCGCGGTGATTGAGACGCTGCACGCGAGGGGCGCGTTCTTCCGGTTTGCCAACCGATTTGTGGCGGCGCACCCCGCCCTGCCGGTGTCGTTTGCGGTGCGCGACGACAGCACGTGGCAGGCGTTTCGGACGTGGGTGCTCGATCACGAAATCGGACAACAAACGGCCGTGCAGCAGCGCCTCGACAGCCTTGCCACGGAAGCGCAGCGCGCGGGCTACGCCTCGGCGTTGGATGAAGTAGAAATGCTGGAAGCAGCCCTGGCCCGCGCCTTCGCTCAGCAATTAGACGCCGCAGCGCCGCAAGTGCGGCAGCGCCTGACGTATGCCATCCAGGCGCGCACGCTCACCCGACGCGCGCAGATCCGGGCGCACCTGTACAGCGATCCGCTGATTGAGCGCGCCTTTCAGCTGTTTCAACGGCCCGAGGACTTGACGAACATTTTGCGGCAGAAGTAGTCTACACGACGGTGCTGGTTCGTTTCTTTTCGTTTGTCCGTTGCCCGTCTTGTTTCCCGTTGGCCCAAACGTCCGCTGCTCTTGTGAGACCCTCATCGCTGCGGCGGAAAGTCCCGATCCGGTGCCGGTGCACCCAACGCCGGCCGCCGAGCGCGCCATGACCGAGGCCCGCGCGGCCCTCGATACGGTGCAGCGCCGGGGCGATCCCATCTACGGCGTCACAACCGGCTTCGGGCCGCTCGTGGAGCACGCGGCCCACGACACCGCCCACGACCACGCCACCGGCCTTCTGCACCACCTCAGCGCGGGCGCCGGCCCTGCGGCCGAGCGTGCCATCGTGCGGGCTACCATCCTGGCGCGCCTGCAGGCGCTTGCGCAAGGCCACTCGGCCCTCACGCCGGTCGTGTTCGACGCCCTGGCGGCGCTGCTCGCGCTGCCCGGTGTGCCCGATGTGCCCACGATCGGTTCGGTGGGGGCGAGCGGCGACCTCACGCCCCTCGCGTACATCGCCCGCGTGCTCCTTGGCGACGGTACCGTCCGACAGCCGGACGGTACGGTGGTGCCGGCCCGCGAGGCGCTGGCCGCCGCCGGACAGGCGCCCTTGGACGAACTGTCGCGCCGCGACGCCCTTGCACTCGTGAACGGTACGGCCTTCATGACGGCCTACGCGGCGCGCGCGCTCGTCCGGGGGGGGCGCTTGCTTGCCCGCGCGGAGGCCCTCACCGGCTGGCTCTACGGCCTGCTGCGCTGCCGCCGGGAGCCGCTCAACGATCGGTTGCACGCGGCCCGCGGGCATGCGGGGCAAGCAGAAAGTGCGGCGGCCATAGCGGACGTGGCCCGTACCTTTGAGCCGCCAACCGGCGACGAGCGGCCGTTGCAAGAGCCCTACGCCATCCGTTGCGCGCCGCAGGTGCTGGGCGCTGCCCGCGACCAACTGCGATACGCCGAGACGATCATCACACGCGAGCTGAACGGTGCCAACGACAATCCCATCACCGTCACCGAGCCGCCGGCCGTGCTGCACGGCGGCAACTTTCAGGGGCAGCAGATCGCTTTTGCATCGGATGCGCTGAACGCGGCACTCACCCAGGTTGGGCTTCTGGTTGAGCGGCAGATTGACCTGCTGCTGAAGCCGCAGTGGACTAACGATGCGCCCTTGCTGTTGGCGTGGACGCCGGGCGCGACGAGCGGGCTGGCTGGGGCGCAGCTTACGGCCACCGCGCTCGCGGCGGAGCTCCGCCAACATGCCCAGATGAACGCCACGGCCACCATCCCCACCAATGCCGACAACCAAAACATCGTGTCGATGGGAACGATGGCCGCCCGCGCCGCCCACACGCAAACCGAGCGTCTGGCGCCCATCCTGGCCGTTGCTGGCCTTGCGCTCACACAGCTCACGCACCTGCGCCGGGCCGAGCGTGCACCGGGTCCCGAAGCGCCGCTGCCCGACTGGATGCCTGCGGTGGAGCCCATCGTCGAGGATCGTCCCTTGCGCGCCACCATCGACCGCATCGCGCAAGCCTGGCTCGCTGCCGACGACGCGCTCCCCAACTGATCGCCCCATGAAGCCAACCACCCACACGGTGCGCGTCCACGACGGCGCGCGCTGGCATACCCTCGCGGTGCCGCACGGCACGCCCCTGCGCACGGCGTTGCTCCGGGCCGGGCTGTCGCCGTACACGGCCCTCACCCAGCGCTTCAACTGCGGCGGCCGCGGACTGTGCGCCACGTGTGGCGTTCGTGTCGACCCGCCGGCGCCCGCGCCCACCCACTGGCACGACCGCCTCGCGCAGCGCTTCGGCTACCCGCGCCTCTCCTGCCAGATGGCCGTCAACCGCCCGCTGACCGTGCACCTTTTGCCGGATAAGTACATTTGGCGCGAGCGCTCGTAGGCGTTTCATGGATCATCTGCGGACGGTCTTCCTTTCCATGCGCCGAATTATCCATTCAGTAATCGGTTGACGCCATGACGTTTATTCGCCGCTTTGTGCTTGCCAGCGTGCTCATCCTTGGCCTGGGTACGCTTCAGGCCCACGCGCAGCGCACCGACGGGGCGTTTGGCCTGGGCGCGCAGCTTGGAGACCCCACCGGCTTCACGGCTAAAATTTACAACGATGCGGCCCCTTCGTACGACCTTTTGATGGCCTGGGACGTGTCGGAGAGCGACTTCTTCTTTCTGAATGTGCACGCCCTTTTCGAGCAGCCGTTTACGCTTGAAAACGTCAACCAGCCGCTGGAGTGGTTCATTGGACCCGGCGCCTACATCGGCAGCCGCGAGAACCCCAACGAGTCGGATGCGGTCCTTGGCATCAGCGGCTCGGCCGGCATCAACTGGATTCCTGACCCGCGGGTGGAGGTCTTTGTGCAGCTAACGCCGCGCATCAACGTCATTCCAGAGACGACGGGCGACATTGGCGGCGGCGTTGGCGTGCGGTACTACTTCTAAACGTGGCTTGAGCCGTCAGCGGGTGGGCGCACCGGGGCGGTGCGTTGCATGTGGGGCCTCAGCGCAGCAGTCATGACGGATCGAAACGACACCATTGCAGCGATTGCAACGGCGCGCGGCGCGGCGGCGCTGGCCATTGTACGCACCTCGGGGCCCGCGGCGATCGACACGGTGAATGCCTGCTTTCGGAGCGCCGACCTTGCGTCCGCCGACTCGCACACCGCGCACGTGGGCTACCTCACCAACGCTGCCGGGGAGGCGATCGACCAGGTGGTGGTGACGCTCTTTCGCGGCCCGCGCTCGGCCACCGGCGAAGACGTGGTGGAGGTGTCGTGCCACGGCGGGGATCTGGCGCCGCAGCTGGTGCTGCAAGCCCTCTTGGACCAGGGCGCGCGCCTCGCGGCGCCGGGCGAGTTCACGCGGCGTGCCTTCCTCAACGGCAAACTCGACCTCGCCCAGGCGGAAGCCGTGGCGGACCTCATCCATGCCGAAGCGACGGCTGCCCACCGGGTGGCGCTGCAACAACTGCAAGGCCGCTACTCCGAGCAGCTGGAGGCGCTGCGCAGCGAGCTGCTGGACCTGTGCGGCCTCGTGGAGCTGGAAATTGACTTTGCCGAGGAAGACGTCGCCTTCGCCGACCGTGAGCGGCTGGCGGGATTGCTCGACGACGCCCACACCCTGCTCGCCACCCTGCTCGACTCGTACGCCACCGGCGCCAAGCTGCGCGACGGCGTGCGCGTGGTGATTGGCGGCCGCCCCAACGCCGGAAAGTCGACCCTCCTGAATGCTCTTGTGGGCCGCGATCGGGCCATCGTGAGCGCCACGCCCGGCACCACGCGCGACGAAGTGGCCGCCGATGCGGAATGGGACGGCGTGCGCTTTCGGTTTGTGGATACCGCCGGCCTGCGCGACACCTCCGACCAGATTGAAGCCGAGGGCGTGCGCCGCGCGGAGCGGTCGATGACCCAGGCCGACGTGCTGCTGTACGTCTACGATCTGCAGCGCGGGCTGGATGACACGGAGCGCTCGTTTGTGGAGGCGCGCCGCGCGCAAGACACCGGCCTGACGGTGCTGGTGGTGGGCAACAAGGCCGATGCCGTAGACGCGCCCGCCGCGCCAGACGCTACGCTGACGCTCTCGGCCGAGCGGGCACGCGACGATGCCACCCACCTCGATCCGCTCATTGAGCGCCTCACCGCCACCGTGCGCACCGACCTGAGCCGCTCCGAGGCCTCGTCCATCGTCACAAACCAGCGGCACCGGCAGCACCTGCGGGCCGCGCAGACGGCTGTAGAGCGCGCGCGCCACGCGTTGGATGCCGGCGTCTCGGGCGACCTGCTCGCGCTCGACCTCCGCGAGGCCCTCCACGAGCTGGGCGCCATCACCGGCGCCGTCACCTCCGACGACGTGCTGGGCCACATCTTTTCGCAGTTCTGCATCGGGAAGTAAGCGGTCTTACCGGCGGCGATAGCGTTTGGCGGTCCGGCGATCAGTCTACGCAGTGGATGCAGGGCATCGATCAGATTGCGCCGCGCCGTCTCGATGCGTTCACACTGCCGGTGTAGCACCCCGTCTGAATTGGAACGGTGTCAGCCATGGGGCGGTAGGCACAAATTCAATGGTTCCATAAAGACACCATATTGAAACCATGCCCACACTCACGTTGAAAGGCTTGCCCGAGGAACTGCACGATCGGCTCAAGGAGCAGGCCGAGCGTCACCGTCGCAGCATGAACAGCGAGGCGATCATGATCTTGGAGCGGACGCTTATGCCCACGCGCCAAAGCGCCGAGGCGGCCATCGCGAAGGCCGAAGCGCTGAATCGTAGGATCGGCAAGGCCTTTCCCGACATCGTCAACGAAGCGAAGCGGGAGGGGCGTGCATGATTGTCGTCGACAATGACGTGCTCAGCTATTTCTGGATTCAGATGGACACGGGTCGGTCGGCCCATGCTCGCCGCGCTCGTGAGCGTGATCCGAATTGGGTGGCACCCCGGCTCTGGCGCTCCGAGTTCCGGAACGTGCTCCGCGGGTATCTGGTGGGCGGCTACATGCGCTACGATGAGGCGCTTCAGTTTGCTCGCGACGCGGAAGCCGAGATGGTCGATCAGACGTACGAAGTCGCTACGTCCGACGTACTTCGCCTTGTGACGGAGACCGGCCATTCGGCCTACGACTGCGAGTACGTCGCGCTGGCCCAGCGGCTGGGCGTCTCGCTCGTGACGGGCGACAAGCGGCTGCCCGATCTCTTTCCGGACACCGCCGTGCTACTGGAGGATTTCGTTCGGCAATGATGGTGTACATCGTCCAGCGCGTAGATGCGCTTGCCGATCTCACACCGCGGCTGAGCCGGAGGTGACGCTCTGGCGCTACACCTGCTAGCGTCCGCGCAGGATCTCGACCACAAAGGCAAAGAGCCTGCACGATATGCTGCAGGTCTTTCTGAACGTGCGTGAGCCCGATCTGTGGCCTTCGTCTCAAACAGGCGCTCCCTACGGCTCCTGCGCGCCTATCACCATACGTTTTCAAAGGGCTCCGTCCGGTTCAATCTCGTGGGCATCCTTGAGGCGCACACCTATGCCGACTTCCGGATGCACATGTTCGCGCTAGATCCGCGGGAGCTGAAGCGGAAGCAAGGCGAATCGCTCCACGCGCCCGATTCGCTGGGTTGCTGGTGGGGCCACGGGGGCCGGAGGTGTAGGTCAACTGATGAGGCAGCTACGCGAGCGCCCCTGACGAGCAGCGGGTATCATCGATCGAAATACGCCGGAGCACCAAAAATTAAGCGGCCCCACCGCCGCCGCCTCCAGCGCCTCCGGCAGCCCCGGCACCTGCAGCTGCGCCGCCCGCTACGGCACCAGCCACGGCGCCCGCGCCCGTTGCAGCGCTCGTGTTGATAACGGTGAGGTAAATGGGCAAGAACGCCGCCACGGCCGCACTTGTCGCGTCTTCTGTGGCTTGTGCGGCGCTATCCAGCCAGTCCGGCAGGGCCATTGCCCGGGTGCTAGAGGACAGCGCGTCCTTCAATTCATCCAGCCAGGCTTTGTCAACCCTCGAGTCGAGCAGGAGCCAGGGCAGGTGGTCGAGCAGGCGTTCGGCAGCCGCTACGGGATCGCTATCGCGCTCAGCCTCAAGCTGTTCACGGAGGGCCTTGAGGTAGGCCAACACCTCGGCCTTGTGCTGCGCCCCAGCTTGCGTGATGACGTAGCGCTTCGTGCCGGCCACTAGCGCGCCAAGTCCCAAGCCGCCCAGCCCACCGGCCGCGATAGGACCGCCCCATCCGCCGATCAAAAACGGCGACGCAATGGCTGCGAGGACCAGCAGCGTGCCAACGGCAATCAAGCGGTTAGACCGCGTAGTGCGCGCCTCGAACCATCCGCGAGCGACCGTTTCTTCTTTGATGCGCGTCATCTGCGCCCGCTGATAGCTCGACGCCTGTTGCCCGAAGGCCTTAAGCGTATCGTACTGCTGGACCTCATCAAGCAGATCCGCCTCAAAGTCGGTCAGTCCAAACCGGTCGGTGGTGGAGCGCACCGTAACCACGCCGTCCGTGCCGGTCCAGCTTTCCTGTGGCTCGCAGTGCAGCGTGACGTGCCCGCGCTGGGCAAGGTCGAACAGCACCGCGCTGAACATCCGAAACCGTCCGGCGCTGTTTTTGTGGGCCAGGTGCGCCGCGTGCGGCAGGGGCAGGTCCGGGGGGCGGGACGCGGGCACCGTGTTGGGATCAACCGATGGGCCGCGCCACACGATCAGCGCCACGACGCCGCCGATGAGGCCCAGCACGACGAGCCCAATGGCTGTGACGGCCATCAGGCCGCCCACATCGTCATCCGATGCCGCTACGGCGATGCGCTGCGGGAAGCGGACGATGACGCGGTAGCCCTCGCCGGGTGGTAGGGCCTCGTGTGCAAAGGAGGCGGTCCAGCCCGTCCCGCTGCGCGCCAGCGTACCCGCCACCCGCGGCTTTACGGTCACCGAATCGCGCGGGATATCGCCAAAGGGGATCGATACAACAACATCCATGTCTCGGATGGGCACGGACCACGCATCCCCGATGGCCTGCCAGTCAATCACGTTGAAGCCGTCAGCAGCGTTCAGTGCGCCGTCTACGCTGTACGCAAGGTTGAACGTAGCGGGGGAGCTGCGCTTGGGAAAGGTCCAACGGATGGTGGCGGCGCCGTCCGTTGCGTTAGTCACTGCGGTGATGGGCGTATCGGGGCTCGTCACCTGCACAGCGTAGAGCGAGTCGAAGCGCGCTTGGGGGATTGTGCGCGTCGCGGTGGTAAAGGAGCCCCGCTGAAAGGCAAAACGAATCGTCTCCACCACGCGATACGTGCCGTCGGGCGCCAGGGTGAGGCGCACGTCGTAATTCGACAGCGCGTACCGCTTGTCCTGCGCGTGCGTCGGCGCGCTGAGCAACAGACCGCCAATGAAAATCAGTACCAGACTGCGCCAGTGCGCCATGGGATGGAGAGGTTCGTTTACTGATCGAATACAAGGCCGTATCAACAAACGGACAGCCCAGCAACGGATGCAACGAGGCATATCCACCCGATGTTACGCGCATCCATCGGCTACGCCAATCATCAGGCGGTGCGAGGGACGTTAATGACGATGATCGTATGCAGATGGCGGAGGTTGCTGTCGTCTCACGATGTTTGCGTGGAACAAGGACCGAAGCAATTCCCCCTCACGCTAACTCTCTCCCGCCAGGTAGAGAGCGTGTCCCGTGTAGCCTGTACTGCAAGGCAAGAACTGCTTATTCGTCGTGGCAAATACGCTCACCAGACCGTTCCTCTCCCTTGATGGGAGAGGGCGCCTAGGCACGTATCGCGGGCATCGGTCCGGCTCGAAAGAAGTTCAAAGGGAAGGTGTCGCTACAATCTTCGGATGTTGTGGCACCGCGTTCGTGGACGTCGCATGACTTACAAATTTCGTCGGCAAGTACCGCTCTGCGGATACATCGTCGACTTCGTGTGCTTCGAGAAAAAGGTAGTGGTGGAATTGGACGGCAGCCAGCATGCCGAACCAGACCATCGTGCGGCCGACCGAGTTCGGGACGAGACGTTAAAGGACGCCGAATTTTGCGTGCTTCGGTTCTGGAATCGACAAATTCACGAGTCACTGGACGCTATCTGCCGACAGATATATGCAGTATGTGCACAGCGCTAAACAAACGGGTAAGCCGTTCCCGGCAGGCTCCACTGAACAATTCACGCCAGGATTCTCGTTTCGAATCGTTCAGCGTTAAAGAAAACGGGCGGACGCTACGCACAGGCAGGGCACGTTTCGAAGCCCTTTCAAATTACGTGTCGTTTTATTTCAACTCACGCGGCGCGCTACAATGCCGACGGTTGTGCAGCGGTACCCGGGGGGGACTCGAACCCACACGCCCTCAACGGGCAACGGATTTTGAATCCGTCGCGTCTGCCAATTCCGCCACCCGGGCATTGCTGCAACCTCACTCAGCGACAAGTTGCTGATTTTTGTATCGTATCAACTTCAAGGCATGTACGGCACGACAACGAATGCGTGTTCGTCGGGGGCGAAGTCGCGGGTGTTGCGCGTGGCGAGCTCAAGCCCATGGCGCTGGGCGAGCGCGGCGTGCACATGCGCCATATTCAGGCCATCCTAGGCCACTCATCCACCAGCGTCACCGAGATTTACAGCCACCTCGCGCCGGAGGCGCTGGATCGAACGATGGAGGAGACGTTCGGTGAATAGTATCGCACCCCATAGCCAGAATCATCAGTTATCTCCAGTTCTACACCATGAACGAATCAACCTTAGGCATTCTGACGAAGGTGGATCCGCGCAAGATTTGGCCGGATGAAGCTCGCGATTTCACGCCGTGGCTTGCCAAGCAAGAGAACCTGGACCGACTCGCCGATACGATTGGCCTTGAGCTCCAGTTGGAGGGTACCGAGCAGAACGTCGGTCCCTTCAATGCTGATATTTTCTGCAAAGATACAGTGGATGATCAGTGGGTGCTGATCGAAAACCAACTGAGTCGCACGGATCACGCGCATCTCGGTCAGCTTCTCACCTACGCGGCCGGCCTCGACGCGGTAACCATCATCTGGATTGCTCGGCGCATCAGAGACCAACACCGCGCAGCGCTTGACTGGCTCAACGACGTCACCGAAGAAGGCATCGACTTTTTCGGCATAGAAATCGAGCTCTGGCAAATCGGGGATTCCCCGGTGGCCCCAAAGTTCAATCTCACGTCGAAGCCCAACGACTGGTCGAAAACGGTTTCGCGCACAACAAAGCAGGATGGGGAGCTAACTGAGACAAAGAAGCTCCAGCTCGAGTATTGGACTACGTTTTTCGAGCACCTCGAGGAGCACGACTGTCGAGTTCGTCCGCGAACCCCACAGCCGCAGCACTGGGCCAATTTTGCTGTAGGACGCTCCGGCTGCCAGTTGACTGCTCGGGTCAATACCCGCGACCACCGTGTGGCGGTCGAGGTTGCACTGAAAAATGATGCTCAGCCGCTCTTCCACCTGTTGAAGGAAGAAGGGGGGGCCATCGAAGAAGAAATAGGCGTTGAACTGAACTGGCTACCGAAGCCGGATAAAAAGCGCAGCTTGATTGAACACGAGTGGGACGCTGACCCCACGAATCGAGATACGTGGCCGCGCCAGCACAGTCGCATGAGGGAGCTACTCGACGCTTTTCACCGGGCCTTTTCCCCTCGCATTCGCCAGCTCGAACCTGGTGACTGGGTGCCACCAGAGGAATTGGAGGAATAGGCTATGGGTTGACAGACAGCTGACGCACCATAAGGGCAATCAGAATTGCGCGCCATAAAACAGTTCAGTGACTGACCACATACTGACCAATCACCTTTATTTTAGTGTATTTTGGTGCGGCTAGCGCGACGAAATCCCAAAACCAAATCAAACCGTAAATATCTGTTTATGGTTTATAAAATTTTTTTACAGGTGTACCCGAGGAGGGACTCGAACCCACACGCCCTCAACGGGCAACGGATTTTGAATCCGTCGCGTCTGCCAATTCCGCCACCCGGGCATTGCTGCAACCTCACTCAGCGACAAGTTGCTGTTTTGTATGGGATTAACTTCAAGGCGTATACGGCAGCGAGACAAAGGCATGCGCCTCGGGGGTGAAGTCACGGGCGTGTTCAACCCAAAGCACGGGCATGCGGCACTTCGCGCGGGCGCGCTAGGCGCACCTGCTCGGGACGGACGGACGTTACCGTCAGCGTTTCGCCGTCAAGCGCGGTGAACTCAACCTCATAGCCCGCCGCAGCGGACGGTTCCTCCGCGCTCCGGTGGACGAGCACCACGGTGCCAATGTCGCCGGCTTCCAGGTGGTGTTCCGGCAGGTCTTCGGTGAGTACGACTTGGCTCAGCTCTTCAATCATGGGAATCACGATGGTTTGTCCAGCGGATAGGCGGTCGCGAGATGCGGAACGTCGCGACCTTCTCTGATGAACCATACGGCGCGCAGTTGGGGGCTGCGACCAATCGGCGTTGTTATCATGCCTTCTACGACGTAGCGCGTACCGAACGGGGACGCTTCGGTGCGTGTCACGCCGTGCTGCCCGGCATGACGTTTGAGCGCATCCGCCAAAACTTCCCATTGATCGGGCGAAAACCCAAAGCCTTTAAAAAATTTCGCCTTGCCGCGCCCAGACGGGTGCCTCTCAGAAAGCAGATAATCGGTGATCTTTTCCTTGGGAACTACGGCCTGTTCGAGATTGGGAAGTGGCTCCATTTATGCTTTCGGGTCCCAAGGGCGCGTCCATTCCTCACGGATGCGGCGCTGGTATTCGAGGCCCTCAACGCGCTCCCAGATTCCCCGCGAGTCTTCCAGAAGCGCCCCGAAGCCGTCGCCCTGCTCGCGAGAATCAGCACCGGCGGTACGTCCGGACGGTAGCATTTCTTCGGACGGCTCCTCGGCGGGCCGTTCCAGGTCGAGCTGGCGTTCGATCTCCATCCAGTCGCCGTAGTCGATCTGCACGGCCACGGGCCGCTGGGCTTCGTCCATGACGATTCGTTTGCGTACTTTCATGGCGCAACCTCCGGTGGGGCATCGGTTCCTGCCAGTCGTTCAACGGCATTGTCTGCGGTCTGCTCCGCCAATTGGGGGAAACGCTCAAGGCGCATGGGGAGACTGAAAACGACGAAAAGGAGACGTCTTGGAGTATAGCAGGTATGCCAGGGCAATGCAACCCCCTGCAGGAGTTCCTCATGCTACGCGTTTGCAGCTTGCGATTTGCGCAAGGGGGTAGAACGTACAGAAGTGCATGGCGGTACCCAGGGTGGGACTCGAACCCACACGCCCTTAACGGGCAACGGATTTTGAATCCGTCGCGTCTGCCAATTCCGCCACCCGGGCATTGCGGAGGCCGCCGTACAGCGGCCGATGTGCGCACCCGTGAATGAACAGCTGTTTGGCTTGGTTCCGGCGCGGCCACCGCCCCACAGGAACTCCACAGAGCGCGCCCCGATGACGCGCGCCCGCCGGGGGATGCAACATGCACGTGACGACGAACCACGCGAGGCCCGCGTGGGTTCGGGCGCACGCGTTTTCTGCTGCCAAGGGGCTCTGATCCGCATGCACATCATCGACGGCGTCATCTTCGGGCTGTATATGCTCGGGGTGCTCGGCATCGGCTACTACTTCATGCACGACCACGACACGGCCGACGACTATTACCTCGCGGGCCGCGATATGTCCAGCGGCCACATTGGCCTCTCGGTGGTCGCGACCGACGTGGGCGGCGGCTTCTCCATCGGCCTGGGCGGCCTCGGCTTCATGATGGGCCTGTCGGGTTCATGGATGCTGTTTACCGGTTTGCTCGGGGCATGGATTAGCGCGGTGGTGCTCATCCCCCGCGTTAAGGCATTGGGCGAGGCCGAGCACTACTCCACCTTTCCGGCGCTCTTCAACCACTTCTATGGCCCCACGGCGGCGCTGCTGGCGGGCATCATCTCGGCGCTGGGCTACGCGGGCTTTACGAGCTCGCAGATCCTGGCCGGGGCCAAGTTGGCTACGGCGACGTTCGAGCCGCTCTCGCTTACCACGGCGCTCATCGCAATGGGCATTATCGTGGTGGTGTACACCGGCATGGGCGGCATGAAGGCGGTCATCTACACCGATACCGTGCAATGGATCATCCTGATGAGCGGGCTTATCTTCATCGGCTTGCCGCTGAGCTACGTTGCGGTGGGGGGCTATGCAGGGATTACAGCTGCGGTAGACCCGTCGATGCTGTCGCTTACAGACGTGACGCCGGTGCGCCTCATCAACTGGGGCGTAACCATCTTGCCGATCTGGTTTGTGGGCATGACGCTCTACCAGCGCATCTACGCGGCCCGCGACACCCAGACGGCGCAGCGCGCGTGGTACCTGGCGGGCCTCTTTGAGTGGCCGGTGATGGCGTTTATGGGCGTCACCCTGGGCCTCTTTGGGCGCGTAGCGGCCGAGCAGGGTATGTTCGCGCCGATGGGCTACCCCTCGGCGGCCGTGATGGATGCGGAAATGGGCCTGCCGCTTTTGCTGCGTACGGTCTTGCCCGTGGGCCTCTTGGGCCTCATGCTGTCGGCGTACTTCTCAGCGATCATGTCGACGGCCGATAGCTGCCTGGTCGCTGCCTCGGGCAATCTCACGTCGGATATCATCGATGCGTTTTTGCCGTCCGAGACGCACGCGCAGGCGGTGCAGCGGTCGCAGTGGGCCACGGTGGGCTTGGGGAGCGCGGCCCTCGTGCTGGCGCTTTCCATGGAGAACGTCCTGAACCTGATGCTCAAGTCGTACGCCTTCATGGTGTCGGGCCTGCTGGTGCCGCTGCTCGGCGCGCTCTTTACGTCATGGGGCACGCGTGCGGGCGCCATTGGGGCGATGCTTGTGGGCGGCACCACGACGGTGGCGCTGGGCGCAAGCGGATGGGCGCTGCCCTGGGGATTGGATGCCAATGCGTTTGGCATTGCCGCGGCGGCCGCGGTATACAGCGCCGTGTCGTTGGGATGGCCGCAGCCCGCGCACCCGACGGAAGCAGCGTAGGACGAGCGGGCTACGCGGAGGCGGGGACGTCGTTGCGGACGCGCTTCGGCTCGCGCGGCGGGTCGTGCTGCACATCGAGCGTCATCACCTCTTTCGGGTCGTTGTTCTCGTCGACGATGACCACGCGCGGCTGATGCTGCTCGGCCTCCTCGGGCGTCAGCTCGGTGTAGGCGATGGCAATCACTTGGTCGCCGGTGCTGGCGAGGCGCGCAGCCGGACCGTTGAGGCACACGGTGCGCTCGCCCCGAACGCCGGGGATGGTGTACGTTTCGAGGCGCGCGCCGTTGTTGACGTTCACCACCTGCACCTTCTCGTAGGGCAAGATGCCGGCTTCATCCAGCAGGTCGGCGTCGATGGTGATCGAGCCTTCGTAGTAGAGGTCGGCCTGGGTGACGCGAAGCTGGTGGAGCTTCGCCTTGAACATCGTAATGGTCATCGGCGGGCGAAACGTCGAGAGGGAGCAAGCGAATCAGGCGGCGGGCACGGTGACGAACGCGTTGTCGATGAGGCGCGTGTCGCCAAAAAAGACCGCCACCGCAGCCAGTACGTCCTGGCCAGGGTGCAGCGTGTCGACCGGGCGCAGCGTGTGGGCGTCCACCACCTCAGCGTATTGCACGCGGGCGTCGGGGGCGCTGCGCAGCGCCTGCTGCATCGCACCTACCACCGCTTCGGCCCGCTGTTCCCCCGCCTCGATGCGCGCGCGGGCCGCCGAAACGGCGTCGGAGAGCACGGTCGCCTGGGCGCGTTCGTCTTCCGAGAGATAGGCGTTGCGCGAGGACCGTGCCAGCCCGTCGGGCGCCCGTACGATGGGTACGCCCACGATGTCGATGTCAAACAGCAATTCGTCGGTCATCCGCCGCAAAATGACGAGCTGCTGCGCGTCTTTTTCCCCAAACACGGCTACGTCGGGCCGGCAGGCGTTAAACAGCTTGGTGACGACGGTGGTGACGCCGCGAAAGTGGCCGTCGCGGTAGCGGCCGCACAGCGTTTCGTTGAGCCGGTCGACGGTGACCCACGCCAGGGGCCCGGCCAGCGTGTCGTCGGCGTGGTGCGGGTACATCTCATCGACCGAGGGGGCAAACACGGCATCGACGCCTAGGGCATCGAGCTGCTCGCGGTCGGCGTCCAGCGTGCGCGGATAGCTCTCGTAATCCTCGTCGGGCGCGAACTGCGTGGGGTTGACGAAGATGGAGACGGTGACGTGATCGGCGTGGTCGAGCGCTTCGCGCACCAGGGCCAGATGGCCGTCATGCAGCGCGCCCATGGTGGGCACCAGCGCGTGGGTACGGCCGGTGCGGGCCACGGAACGCGCATGCTGCTGCATCGCGTCGACGGTGCGAAAAACCTTCATGCAGGGGGAGCCAACCGATGAGAGAGGGCCGCGCGGGCTGGAGCGATCAGTTGCTGCCGCCTGTTCCAGCGCCGTTGCCCGACGGGGCGGCGCCATTGCCCGGAAGCGGCGCAGCGCCTTGTCCCGGCGCGGGCGGCTGCGGTGCGGTTTGCTGCGTTTGCCCCTGTTGCGCATTCTGCTGAATCACACTGCCCTCTTCGCCGGTGTCGATGAAGAAGTTGCTCAGGATGCACAGCACCACAAAGATCGAGGCGAGCGTCCATGTTGCTTTTTCCAGCAGATCGGGCGCCTGCCGCGAGCCCAGCACCTGGCGGGTGGCACCGGTTGATGCGATGCCCGCGAGTCCGCCTCCCTGTCCGCTTTGCAGCAGAATGATGATGGACATAAGGAGCGCGATCAGCGCAATCAGGACGATCAGGAACGTAAACATGAGGGTGCAGGTCCGTGCAACAAGAATCCGGTGAAGGCGCAAGTGCGCGCCACGTAGCCTATGCAAAAAACACGCGACGCGTGGGTTGTTTCACTCTGCTGAATTTTCAAGATGCGCCGCGGCCAGCGTTAGGGCCGTGACGGTCTTCATGTCGCGTAGTTGCCCGGTGCGTGCGCGCTCGACGGCCGCGGCAAAGTCGAGGCGCTCCACCTCCACAAACTCGCCTTCGGCCAAGTCTTGCGTGCCCGCCTCCAGGCCTTCGGCCAGGAAGAAGTGAATGACCTCGTTGCTGTAGCCGATGCACGGGTAGATGGCCCCGAGGGCCGTGAAGCGCGCGGCCGTGTAGCCGGTTTCCTCCGACAGCTCGCGGGCCGCGACGGTGGCGGGGTCCTCGTCCGGACGGTCCATCTTGCCGGCGGGCACTTCCAGAAAGGTGCGCCGCGGCGGGTACCGAAACTGGCGGATGAGCACCGTCTCGCCCGTGTCCAGCAGTGGCACAATGGCCGCCGCGCCGGGATGGTCGATCCATTCGCGCACGCCGGTGCTGCCGTCGGGCAAGCGGGCCGTGTCGCGGTAGGCGTGCAAGAGGGCGCCGTCGTAGACGGACTCAGACGTGAGGGGCGCTTCGGTCAGCTCCATGCGGCCGGGGCGTGCGTGAACTTGAAAGACTCGATACAGTGCAACCTGTGCAGCAGGCGATGGATTCGTCGCTTCAATCCGCGCTTCTTCATCATCAGCAAGCCGATGGCTCCCATTGTTTTGTTTGACGGCGTGTGCAACCTGTGCAACGGCGCCGTCGACTTCGTCATGCGGCACGACGCCCACGAACGGTTCCGGTTTGCGTCGTTGCAGTCGGAAGTGGGCGAGACGCTGCTGCAGGCTTACAACCTGCCCGCCACCCTCGACAGCCTCGTCGTCATCGCCGACGGCCGCGCGTACACCCAGTCGGAGGCGGTACTCCGGATCGTGCGCGACCTGTCGTGGCCCGGCGCGCCGGTGCTTGCGGTTCTGTTGGGCCTCATCCCGAAGCCGGTGCGCGATGCCGTGTACCGGTGGGTGGCCGCGCAGCGCTACGACTGGTTCGGCACGCGCGACACGTGCCGCGTGCCCACGCCCGAAGAGCGCGCACGCTTCGTTACCGCCCCGGACGACATTGACGGCGGCGCGCTTAGCGGTTCAGACCGGGGCGCGTCCGTAGGTGAGCGTTAGCTCCTCCAGCCATGCTGCATCGGCCGCCTCCAGCTGATCAGGTGTGAGGCGCCACGTCCAATTGCCTTCGGGCTCGCCGGGCGTGTTCATGCGGGCGGCGGCGCCCAGCCCCAGCACGTCTTGCATGGGCACCACCACGCGCTGCGCCACCGAGGCCATCAGGGCACGGATGGCGCGCCGGTGCACCGCGTCGTTGGGGCCAATTTCGAGGTAGCGGCGGGCAAACGCGCGGTCCTCGTCCGACGGCTCATCGGCCCACCACCCGCAGATGGTGTTGTTGTCGTGCGTGCCGGTGTACGCCACGCAGTTGGAGCGGAAGTTGTGGGGGAGGTAGGCGTTGGAGGGGTCGTTCTCGAAGGCAAACTGGAGGACGGCCATGCCGGGCAGGTCGAACGCGTCGCGCAGCTCCGTCACATCGGGGGTGATGGTGCCCAGGTCTTCGGCTACGATGCCGTCGAGGCCCACCACGTCGGCCAGGCGCCGGAAGAACGCGGCCCCCGGGCCGTCGGCCCACGATCCTTTAATGGCCGTAGAGGCCGAGGCCGGGATGCGCCAGTACGACGCAAACCCCCGGAAGTGGTCGACGCGGGCCAGGTCGATCCGGCCAAGGACATGCTGAAAGCGCCGCATCCACCACGCAAAGCCATTGTGCGCCATGCGGTCCCATCGGTAGAGCGGGTTGCCCCAGCGCTGCCCCTTCGGACTGAAGTAGTCCGGCGGAACGCCCGCTACGGCGGTGGGGGCGCCGTCGCTATCGAGCTGAAAGAGCCGTTGGTGCGCCCACACGTCCGCGCTGTCGTGGGCCACGTAGATGGGCACATCGCCAAAGAAGCGAATGCGGCGGGCGTGGCAGTAGGAGCGCAGGGCCGCCCACTGGCGCTGAAAGAGGAACTGCCAGAACGCGTACATGCGGCGCTCGGAGGCGTACACCTCGCGGGCGGTGTCGAGGGCATCGGGGTCGCGGTAGGCAAGGGCAGGATCCCAGTCGGTCCAGGGCGCGCCGTCGTGGGCATCGCGCAGCGCCATGAACAGGGCGTAGTCGTCGAGCCAGTCGGCGTTGCGCGTCCAGAACGTCCGAAAGGCCGCGCGGTCGGAGGCGCCGCTTGCCGCTTCAAAGCGCTGGAAGGCCGTTTCGAGGACGGCGCGCTTGGCAGGCATGAGCCGATCGAAGGCTACGTGGTCCTGGGGGAGCGCGCGCAGCGGGGCCACGTCATCGTCGGTAAGCAGGTCTTGTTCGAGGAGCGGGTCGATGGCAATGAGCAGCGGGTTGCCGGCAAACGTGGAGGGGCTGGTGTAGGGCGAGGCGCCTTTCCCCACCGGCCCTAAGGGCAGCAGTTGCCAGAGCTGCTGGCGCGTGTGGGCGAGCCAGTCGGCGAAGCGGTAGGCCGCGGGCCCCAGGTCGCCAATGCCGTAGGCGCTGGGTAGCGAGGTGATATGCAGCAGGATGCCGCTGGTACGAGAACGAGGCAACGGTTGGGGGCGGTTGGGAGAACAATTACGAGGAGGCGGGGGCCGGGAGGGCGCGCCGGGCGCTGCGGCGCACAAGCAACTGCTGGTGGTACCACGCAAACCGGGCATGCAGCTGTTCCATGAGTGCGCGGGCTACGGGCTGCGGCAGATCGATAATGTCGGGATACGCCGCAGACGAGGCCCCGGCCGTATCAACAAACACGTTGGCCACGTTCAGGCGCCGCTGAAAGACGGTCGCCGTCTGGTAAAACACGTGAAACTTGGACACAGGCATCACCCAGAGCCGCTGGCGCAGCACGCCCCGGCGCACATACAGCTCGCGGCCCGACAGGGTGTACGCGTGGTAGCGGTACTGAAGCACCGCCCACCCAAAAGCAGCAGGGAGCAGTGCGAGCAGCCACCACGGAGCGGCCACGCCCGCCGGATGCCACCAGTCCAACGGCCACAGCCATCCGCCAAGGCCCACCAGACCAACCAACGCGCCGGCATAGCGCACAAAGCGGCGGCGAATCGTGATGGGCGATACCGAGGTGAAGTCCTCCGGCAAATGGAAGCGGTGCACCCGCTGCGCGAGCGCCACGGCATCCGCAAACTGAGCAAACGGCGCAATGACGCGGTGGCCTTCCTCCTCCACATCGAGCCCCATCGTCTGCACCTTGAGCGTGTACCAGCCAAACGCGCGCATCAGTGGGTTTGTCTCCAGGATGAGCACCTGCACCTTTTCCAGCGGAATGGTGCCTTCGGTAACGGCGAGCAGGCCGTGCTTTTTGTGGAGCTTGTCTTCATCGAGCCACAGCCGAAAGCCGTAGAACCGGTTGACGTGCAGCACGACGCCCGTGGTCCATCCGAGCAGCACGGCGGCTCCGGCCGTGAGCAGGGCCGTGAGCGCGGGCGACGCGTAGGCCGCTTCCGCAACTTGTTGCACCCATCCGCGCGACTGCATGAGCCATGCGGTGATCTGGTTGGGATCAAAGAACTGCGTGACGGAAAAAATGACAGCAATGTACAGCAGCGAAAAGCGGAAGGCGCCAGAGAGCAGGACGCGTGGCGTGTTCATGCCGTACAGCAGGTCGCGCCGATCCGTTGCATCGTCTGCCGGCTGGGCCGTCCCATCGGCCTGTAGGGAGCGAATGGTCTGCCGGATGCGTTGCGCTTCGTCGATGTGCACATACTCCAGCACGCCTTCGGTAGAGCTGCCGCCTGCAGTTTCGATCTTTACGCGGGCCAGCCCAAAGAAGCGAGCCATGAGCGGGCGCTCGATCTGGATGTTTTGCACGCGTTCGACAGGGATGCTCCGGTTCTGTCGGCGGATGACGCCCCGCTGGATCACGATTTGTTGCGGGGTAATCTGGTAGCGCAGCCGCAGGTAGCGCATAATGATGGCCGGAAGGGCCACGAGGCCATAGAGCCCCGTCATGAGCAGCGAGAGCCACGGGTCGTTCGACGACGAGCCGGTGAGCACGGGCAGCAGCAACAGCACCACGGCCGGCAGGCTCGCCAGGATGCGCAGCAGCAGCGTGAGGGGGTGCAGGCGGCGACCTTCCGCAATGTCGGGGGCGGCGGCAGGCATTTACAGCGAGTTGTCGGGCAACGGATCGTCGAGAATGAACTGCCGCACCTGGTCGCGCAGGCGCTCGGCGTCGTCCAGCGGCAGGCCCGGAATGGTTACGTCGCTACTGCGCGACCCTGCCGTATGCACCACCAGGCGTCCCAGACCAAATTCGCGCTCCAGGATGTTCTGCGACACATCGAGGTGCTGAATGCGGCGCAGGGGCACCACCGTGCGCACATGTGTAATTACGCCGTGCATCAGGTAGAGCTCGTTGGGGCGCAGCACAAAGCGCCAGGCCCGGTACTGCCAGTAGGGCCACAGCCACGCTCCTAGCCCCAGAAGCACGCCTACCGCTACAGTGGGCACGCCCAACGGAAGTGCTGGATCGGGCGCGTACCAGCGGGTCAGGTCGTAGAAAATGACGGCCAGCCACAGCGCGCCGCCCCACAGTCCCCACATGCTGCGCCACACCGCGCGAACGGAGGGGTCGAGCGTGCGCAGCGCGTCCTTCGAAGGCGGAAACGGAGCGGTGGCATCGGGCGGAGGGGAGGCGTCCACAGAAAGCAACCGGCGGAAAGAAATCGGGCAACGGACACGAAAGGATAGCGACAAAGATAACCCAAGAGCACCGGCAGAGGTTCAGGCGTTACGTGGCGGGCCGCGCGTGTGTCTTCTGCGAGAAGACCGGGCAGGCGCCAGCGGCGCAGGAGCTCTGGCGCAAAATGCGGTGCACCATGGATCACCGCACCAAACACCAATGTATCACGATAAAGTAAAAAAAGACGCACCCACTGCGTCTGATGGTGCATCCAGCTTTTGGCGATAGTATATGCCATAAAGTAGCTGTGGCGGCTCTGGTACGGTGCTGCCTTCGAAGCGCCGTACACTCGCCATCCAAAATAAGCAGCCACAGAAAACGTAAGCATATGCTTATGTAGTTAATAGAATGCGGCGATAGAACCTCCAGCATTTCATAGGCGCTACGACAAAATTGGGCCATGCCCTATGCGTTTCTTACGATCTGATGATGGCATGCCGCCTGTAGACGCCGTGCAGCCGCCCGCAGCGCAGCCTTCTGATAGTGGGTTGCCCGTGGCCGTAATCTCCCTGCCCGATATTCTGCCAGGCATTGGGGCGTCGGGCGAGCTGGTGCTGTTGGCGGTACTGCTGGGCATTCTGATCTTGCTCGTTGTGCAGTGGCGGTCGCGCCAGTTGCGGCAGCGGGCGCAGCGCCTGGAGCATATGGTGGCGGAGCGTACGCGCAAGGTGCGGCAGCAGGCCCGTCAGCTGCAAAAGTACAACCGGGAGCTGTTGCGGAGCAATGCGCTCTTGCAGGATGCGCTGGAGGAGAATTCGCGCGTGCTGGGGGTTGCCGCGCACGATCTGAAGAACCCCATCTTCGGCATTCGGGCCCTTGCCGAAGTATTGCTGGAGCGCGACGGGCTGGATGAAGAAGTGCACCGCAAAATCTCGCTCATGCAATCCTCGGCCAACGAGTCGCTTACGCTCATCGATGATTTGCTGGCAACGGCAGCCGGCACCGACGACGACAAGCCAACCGCCGAACGCGCTATCGTGGACGTGGCCGATTTGGCGCAGTGGGTGGTTGTGGGCTTTAAGGCGCAGGCCGATCGCAAAGATCAGGTCCTAGACCTCAATATTCCGAGCCGCCCGTGCACCGTGCGGGCGGAACGCCGCCGCCTGCGGGAGGCGATGAACAACCTGGTGAGCAACGCGCTGAAGTACGCGCCGAAGGGGACCACCGTTGCGATATCCGTGCAATACGCGCCCGACGAAATAAGCTTTGCGGTACGGGATGAGGGTCCCGGGCTTACGGAAGAAGACAAGCGGCACCTCTTTCAGCCGTTTCAGCGTCTTACGCCCGAACCTACGGGCGGGGAAAGCTCGTCGGGGCTTGGGCTGTACATCGTGAAGCAAGTCGTGGATCAACACGACGGCCGCGTGACCGTTGAAAGCACGGTTGGCGAAGGAAGCACGTTCAAGATATGGTTGCCTACGGCCGACAAGCCGCGTGCGTCAACCATCGAGGACGAAGAGGAAACCGTCGTTGACGACGATGACGTAAATGTTGAGCGGCTTTCTTCGCACTCTACGCAGGTCAATGGATAAAACACACGCCGTACAACATGCCTGATGCCCCCCTGTCGATCAGTGTTTTGGGATGCGGATGGCTGGGCCGCCCATTGGCTGCGGCCTGGGCCGCCGACGGATACACGGTGTACGGCGCCACCACAACCGAAGCAAAGCTGGATGTTTTGCGTGGCGACGGCATCCGGCCGGTGCTGTGTCGTCTAGAGCCCGAGGTAACGGGTGAGGCGCCGGAGCGCCTGTTCGACGCCGATGTGCTGGTGCTCAACGTCCCCCCGTCGCGCGCGCCCAACGACCCGGCGGCGTATCATGCGCAACAGGTGCAGGCGGTGGCGCGGGCGGCGCGTGAGGGGCGCACCCGCTGGATCGTGATGGCGAGCTCCACCGGGGTCTACCCGCCAACCGACGGTCCGGTGACCGAAGCCGATGCCTGGCCCGACGCGCTCGATGCGCTTCCGCCCCCGCGGCGCGCGACGAGCCGGGCGGTGCGCGCGGCCGAACAGACGCTGTGGGCGGCGCGCGACGCCCTCGACATCACCATCGTGCGGCTTGCCGGCCTCTACGGCGGCGACCGGCATCCGGCGCGCTACCTCGCGGGCCGCGCCAACGTGAGCCGCCCGCAGGCCCCCGTCAACCTCATCCACCGCGACGACTGCATCGGGCTGCTGCGCGCGCTGGTTGCCCAAGACGCACGCAACGATGTGTTTAACGCATGCGCCGATCGCCACCCGGCCCGTGCCGACTTCTACCCCGCAGCGGCGCGCGCCATGGACCTCGCGCCGCCCACATTTGATACAGACGACGAAGCCGGTGGCAAGCGCATCGTCAACGACAAAATCAAGGCGCGTCTCGGCTATACGTTTCAACATCCCGATCCGATGGCCGACGTGGCCGGTCGTGCATGACGGCGGCTTGGGGCGATCTTGCGTTGCAGGCACGAAGAGGCTATCCTAAAGACTCGTGCTTTTGCTCACTCATCCGCCGCTCGCCCCATGTCCGATCCCGCCTGGTGGCAAACCGCCGTCATCTACCAGATTTATCCGCGCAGCTTTTGCGATGCCAACGGCGACGGCATCGGCGATTTGGCCGGCGTCATCCAGAAGCTGGATTACCTGGCCGACACGCTCGGCGTGGATGCGCTGTGGCTCTCGCCCTTCTACCCGTCGCCCATGGCCGACTTCGGGTACGACGTGGCCGACTACATGAACGTAGCGTCCGAGTACGGCACGCTCGATGCGTTCGATCGGCTCGTGGAGGCCGCGCATGCCCGCGACCTGCGGGTTATCATCGACTTCGTGCCGAATCACACGTCCGATCAGCATCCATGGTTTGAGGCTGCGCGGTCGTCGCGCGAGCATCCCAAGCGCGACTGGTACGTGTGGGCCGATCCGAAGCCCGACGGCAGCCCGCCCAACAACTGGCTGAGCATGTTTGGCGGTCCGGCGTGGACGTGGGACGAGGCGACGCAGCAGTACTACCTGCACACCTTTCTGAAGGAACAGCCCGACCTCAACTGGCGGAACCCGGCTGTGCGCGATGCCATGTTTGGCGTGCTGCAGTTTTGGCTGGAGCGCGGGGTGGATGGGTTTCGAATCGATGTGGCGCACTTCATCATGAAGGACCCCGCGATGCGCGACAACCCGCCGCGGGCCACCAGCGATACCGCGTATCACAAGTCGCGCGGCGCGTACGACACGCAGTTGCACCTGTACGACCACGGCCACCCCGACGTGCACGACGTCTACCGCCAGATTCGGAGCCTGCTCGATGCGCGCGGCGATCGCGTGGCCATCGGCGAGCTGCACATCTACGATTGGGCGTCGTGGACGGCGTTCTACGGCGAGGCCCTCGACGAAATGCACCTGCCGTTCAACTTTGCGCTGCTGAATGCCGAGTGGTCGGCCGACGGCGTGGAGCGCGTGGTGAACAGCCTGGAGGCGGCGCTGCCCGAGGGGGCGTGGCCCAACTACGTGCTGGGAAACCACGACGAGGCGCGCCTGGCGACCCGCCTGGGCCCGGCGCACACCCGGCTCGCGGCCGTGTTGCTGCTCACGCTGCGCGGCACGCCCACGCTGTACTACGGCGACGAGCTGGGCCTGCCCGAGGCCGACATCCCCCCCGAGCGGCAGAAAGATCCGTGGGGCAAAAACGTGCCGGGCCTGGGCCGCGACGGCTGCCGCACGCCCATGCCGTGGACGGATGCCCCCGCGGCCGGCTTCTCGGAGGCTGCGCCCGACGCGCTGTGGCTGCCCATTGGCGACGGGCATCGTGCGCTTGCGGTAGACGAGCAGCTGGACGACCCCGGGAGCGTGCTGAACCTGTACCGGCGCCTCCTTGCGCTGCGCCGCACCACGCCAGCGTTACAGCACGGGCGCTACGTTCCGGTCAATCAGCGCCCAGACGACTGCTTCGTGTTTATACGGGCCCATGACGAAGCCGTCTACCTCGTCGCGCTCAACTTCTCGGACGCCGAGCGCACGATGGTGCTGCCCAGCGGCCGGCACCGCGGCACCATCGCGTGTGCCACCGATCCGGCCCGCGATGGCACGGCCGTGGAGTTGTACCTAACGCTTGGGCCCCACGAAGGCGTCGTCGTTGAGATGTGACACGCGTGCTGCCCGCACATAAAAATCCCCCGACGGCCCAGATGTGGGCGCCGGGGGATTGGCGTGAGTGATCACACCTGCGCAAGCACGCTTACGACTCTTCGCCTTCGTCGACGACTTCGAAGTCCGCGTCGCGCACGCCCTCGTCATCAGCCGCTTGCTGGGCGTTGGCGCCTTGCGCTGCGCCGTTGCCGCCCTGCTGGGCTTGCTGCTGCTGGGCCGCGTAGATTTCTTCGCTGGCCGCCGCCCACTTGTCGTTGAGGGTCTGCAGCTTCTGCTCCAGCGCCGAGGTGTCGTCGTCGGCCGTCGTCGTTTCGAGCTCTTCGCGGAGGTCTTCAAGCGCCGCATCAATAGCACTGCGCTTGTCCTCCGGAATCTTGTCGCCGTACTCTTCGAGGTTCTGCTCGGTGGAGTACACCATCGAGTTGGCCTCGTTGATCGTCTCGGCGCGCTTCTTCCGCTCTTTGTCTTCGGCCGCGTGCTCTTCGGCGTCCTTGCGCATCTGTTCGATCTCCTCCTCGCTCAGGCCGCTGGAGGCTTCGATGCGAATGGACTGCTCCTTGCCGGTCGCCTTGTCAACCGCCGACACGTTCAGGATGCCGTCGGCGTCAATGTCAAACGTCACCTCAATCTGCGGTGTGCCCCGCGGCGCCGGCGGAATGCCGTCGAGGTGGAACCGCCCAATGGTGCGGTTGTCGCGTGCCATCTCGCGGTCGCCCTGTAGCACGTGCACCTCTACCGACGTCTGGTTGTCGGCCGCCGTCGAGAAGATCTCGCTCTTCTTCGTCGGGATGGTGGTGTTGGCCGGGATGAGCGTGGTGGTGACGCCGCCCAACGTCTCAATGCCCAGGTCGAGGGGCGTCACGTCAAGCAGCAGCACGTCGTCCACGTCGCCCGAGAGCACGCCGCCCTGAATGGCTGCACCCAAAGACACCACTTCGTCGGGGTTTACCGACTTGTTGGGCGCCTTGCCAAAGAAGTTTTCAACGGTCTCTTGCACGAGCGGTACGCGCGTGGAGCCGCCCACAAGCAGCACCTCGTCCACGTCGCTCGTCGACAAGTCGGCGTCGTCAAGCGCCTTCTGCATCGGCTTCACGGTACCCTCAATGAGGTCGCCGATGAGTTGCTCGAACTTGGCCCGGTTCAGGTTCATGTTCAAGTGCTTCGGCCCTTCATCGGTGGCCGTGATAAAGGGCAGGTTGATGGTGGTCGTGGTAGCGCTCGACAGCTCGATCTTGGCCTTCTCGGCGGCTTCCTTCAGCCGCTGAAGCGCCATGGCGTCGTTGCGCAGGTCCACGCCCTGCTCCTTCTTAAAGGTGTCGGCGATGTAGTCGATGAGCTTCTTGTCGAGCGAGTCGCCGCCCAGGTGCGTATCGCCGGAGGTGGCGCGCACCTCGAAGACGCCGTCGCCCAGCTCCAGGATCGACACGTCGAAGGTGCCGCCGCCAAAGTCGTACACGGCCACAATCTGCTCGGTCTCGTCATCGAGGCCGTAGGCCAGCGACGCCGCCGTCGGCTCGTTGATGATGCGTTGCACCTTCAGGCCCGCAATCTGGCCGGCCTCTTTGGTGGCCGTACGCTGCGCGTCGTTAAAGTACGCCGGCACGGTAATCACCGCTTCGGTGACCTCTTCGCCCAGGTACTCTTCGGCCGTCTGCTTCAGCTTCTGCAGCACCACCGCCGAGATTTCCTGCGGCGTGTACTCGCGGTCGTCAATTTTTACGCGGACGGTGTCGTTGTCGCCCCGTACGAGCTCGTACGGCACTTCGTCGATCTCGTCCTCTACTTCGTCGTAGCGACGCCCCATGAAGCGCTTAATCGATGCAATCGTGCGCTCCGGGTTGGTGATGGCTTGCCGCTTGGCCGGCGCGCCCACAAGGCGTTCGCCATCCTTCTTGTAGGCCACCACCGAGGGCGTCGTGCGCGCCCCTTCTGCATTCTCAATCACTTTGGACTCGCCGCCCTCCATGACCGCCACGACGGAGTTCGTCGTGCCCAAATCGATGCCTATAATCTTTCCCATGAGTGACTGCTATTCGTTCGTTTTGCAATTGCTTGAGCGCCGGAATGCCTTTGCGCAGGTGATCACTCCAGCATGTTCACGCATCCATAAGCGTCAAGAACAATGCCGAGGCGTGTAGCGCGGGTGCGGCCGTCGTAAAAGCGTCACAATGACAGAGTACTGTGGGCGCAGTCCCAGGGGCGGGCGTGTCAGTCCGTCAGGTATGGCAGATGTGGGGCGGGCGGCGTCAAGAATTCGGTGTGACAGAGAAACTGTGCAGAAGGCCGCCAATACGAACAGATCGGACGCGACGCTTCTGCCCTATGCGACACTTGCCCAACATTTTGACGATCGGCCGCATCGTGCTGACGCCGCTGGTGTTGGTGCTGCTGTCGGTGCCTTCGTTGGCCGCGCAGGCCGGGGCGGTCGTGCTGTTTATGGCGGCATCGGCTTCCGATTACTACGACGGCGTCCTGGCCCGACAGATGAATGTGCGCTCGCGGCTCGGGCAGTTTCTGGATCCGCTGGCCGACAAGTTTTTGGTGCTGGGAACGTTTGTCGCGTTTGCGGTGCTCACGCCGCGTGTGGTGCCGTGGTGGGCGGTGGGGCTCATCGCGCTGCGGGATGTGGTGGTTACGGGCCTCCGCTCATGGGTCGAGTCGCAAGGCCGCACGCTACGCACCCTGCGCATCGCGAAGTGGAAGACGATGCTGCAGCTTCTGTTCTTGTGGATGCTGATGCTGCTGCGCACAGCGGCTCACGTTCCGGGAATTGTGGGCCGCGCGGCGGACTGGGTGCTGTACACGTCGCTGCTGCCCACCGCCGCCCTCGTGCTTGTGGTTGCATTTACGCTGGGCACGGGCGCGCTGTACGTGTTGCGTCCGCAAGAAGAGTCTATGCCCGCCGATCCGTCGTCTCTTTCCTGAAAGGTTGTACATGGCCTCCGCCACTGCTTCTACGCTTGCTCGTCACCTGCTCACCATCGATGCCGTTGCGCTGCGGCCCAACGACCCGTTTACGTGGTCGTCGGGGCGGCGCGCGCCCATCTACTGCGACAACCGCCGGACCCTCGCGTACCCCGACGTGCGGCGGTTCATCTGCGATGCCTTTGTGGATGTGCTCGCGCCGTACGACCTGCCGGGGGCTACGGTAGCCGGCACCGCCACGGCGGGCATTCCGCACGCGGCCTGGCTGGCCGACCGCCGCGATGCCCCCATGGCCTATGTGCGCGGCGCGGCCAAGCAACACGGCCGCCAAAATCAGATTGAGGGCGTCGTGCAGCCGGGCGACGACGTGGTGCTGGTGGAAGATTTGATCTCAACGGGCGGCTCGGCGCTCGATGCGGTGCAGGCCCTCCGCGACGCCGGCGCCACCGTACACGCGGTGCTCGCCATCTTTTCGTACGAGCTGGATGTTGCACACCGCGCATTCCGCTCCGCCGACGTTCCCCTGCATGTGCTTACCGGATACAGCACCCTCTTGGAGGTGGCACAGGCAACAGGCGCTATTGCCACAACCGATTTGGAGACGCTGCGCACCTGGCGCCGCGATCCCGAAGCGTGGTCCCGTCAATTTTCCTAACCCCCACCATTATGGATGCCCACCTGCTCACCATCGGCGACGAACTGCTCATGGGGCAAACCGTCAATACGAACGCGGCGTGGCTGGGCGAGCAGCTGAGCGCCTTGGGCGTGCGCGTTCGGCAAGCCGTAACTGTGGGCGACGCCCCTGCGGCCATGCACGAAGCGCTGGATCGGGCGGCGGGGGCCGACCTCGTCATTACCACCGGCGGCCTGGGGCCTACGCACGACGACATCACCAAGCAGGTGGTGGCCGCCCACGTGGGCAAGTCCCTGCACCGGGACGAGGGGTTGTGGCAGCGCGTGCAGGCGTATTACACGCGCCGCGACCGATCCGTCCCCGCGGCGGCCGCGCAACTGGCCGACGTGCCAGACGACTTTGAGCTGCTCGACAATCCGACGGGCACCGCGCCGGGGCTGTGGTACGACGACGGCACGCAGGTGCTGGTGGTGCTGCCGGGTGTGCCCCAGGAGATGAAGGCCATCTTCCGATCGTCCGTCAAGCCGCGCCTGGAAGCGGCCACCGATCGGGCGCTGCAGCACCGCACGCTCCTCACCACGGGCGTGCCCGAGTCGAGCCTGCAAGAAAAAATCGGCGACCTTACGGATCTGCTGCATGATTCGCTGGAGCTGGCGTACCTGCCGTCCACCAGCGGGGTGCGCCTGCGGCTTACCGCCGAAGGGCCCGCGGCGGCGGCCGATCTGGATCGGTTGGAGGAGGCGCTGCGAGACCGCATTGGCCGCTACATCTTTGGGACGGGCGACGACACGCTGGAAGCGGCCCTCGGGCGCATGCTTCGTGATCGCGGGTTGACGGTGGCCACTGCCGAAAGCTGTACCGGTGGACTCGTGGCCCGGCGGCTGACGCGCGTGCCCGGGTCGTCGCGGTACTTCTTGGGAAGCATTGTGGCGTATGCCAACGATGTGAAGGAGCGCCTGCTGGACGTGTCGCCGCAGGACCTGCAGGCCCACGGGGCGGTGAGCGAACCCGTGGCGCGCCAAATGGCCGCCGGGGCGCGCGCGGCCGTCGGGGCCGACGTGGCCGTCTCAACCACCGGCATTGCCGGCCCCACCGGCGGCTCCGACGAAAAACCGGTCGGCACCATCTGGGTCGGATACGCCGACGCCCACGGCACACACGCACGGCGCCTACAACTCGTAAACGACCGCATCTTGAATCAGGAGCTGTTTAGCACCGTGGCGCTCGACACCATCCGCCGGCACCTCTTGGACGACACGCAGGCGAATCCGTAACCATAGGTGTCAGGCCGCCTACGTAAAGTGATCGAAGACAGACTTTAGAAAATACCCCACGCCGCCGCCAAGCAGGGAAAACGATGCGACGCGTAGTATCTTTGCAGCCTTTGGCACCTTATTTTTGCGATTGGTTGCCGCGTCAACGATACTGCTTTGCGCAAACAGGGAGGCAAGCGTGCCGCCCAAGAAAAGTCCCATCGGGATTAAACTATCGGGACCTACCTCCAGCGCGGTCGTTTGAATGAGCGTCAGGATGCCACCGGTGAAGACGATGCCTATGGAAGAGAGGTAGCGGAGGTGTTCGTTCCATAGCAGCCACAACTCGCCCGATGGATGAGAGTCCTCATCTGTAGCACCATGGGCCGCAGCATCATGGGCTGCAGCATCTTCTTGTGACGCTGACGCCTCCGAAGAGGTCGATGCGGCGCTCTCAGGAGATTTTGGCATGGGGCATGTGCGTTATGTGATGGCTACGGAAAGCGTTTATACACAGCACGCGTACCGATGCGCTGATGTTACGTAGAGATGTTATGTTGGGGCGTGCGCCGGTTGGAAAGGGTGAGTCGTTTGACCGGGACACCACGGGGCAGTACCCATTCTGATGGCTACAGGCAAGTCCCTGCGCTGCGACTGTTCTGGCATCCTGAAGGTGTTTTGGGCTTAGAAACCGTGAGTTCTAACACCTTTGCGTATCCTATTGCATCGGTGGGGTTGCTTTTGTATAATGAGCGCTTACAGTGTCAATGCTCCCCTTTCCCCACATTCAGGTGCCATGTCTTTTCCCTTACGATCACGCGCTCCGGCTGCTCGCCCGCTCGGTCGTTCGGAGCACGCACCGCCCGACGATGCGCGCGCGCTCCGTGCGGTGGTAGAAGGTACGGCCCGCCCCAGCGCCGTAAAGCAAGTGGCGCGGATCTGCTACCGCCTGGCATACGCTGCGCTCAAGCACCGCAGGGCCAACCGGGCGCTGGTGGGCCTGTCCTACGAAGACTGGGCGCTCGACTGCATCGCCGAGCTGTTTGCGCAAACCGCCGACGGGTCGTTCCCCGTGTTTGAGCGCTACGCGGCACAGTCCGAAGCCCTCCCGTCATCAGCCGCGGACGTCCCGCCATGGCTGCGGCCTTTGGTGAGCGGCGCCGTTACCGATCGGGTCTTCGAAACGTACGGCGCGGCCGACCCGTCGCTGGCGCGCACCATCCGCTCGGTCAAGCGCTGCGCGCGCACCACCGAGGCGCTGACGCTCGTGCGCCGGCACGGCACACTGCATGTGGCCTGTGCCGACGCCGCAGCCGACGACGCGCACGGCCCGGTGATGCCGCGCGAACGCCTTGAGGCCCGCCTGGCCCGCGTGGCGCGCACCGGCGCACAGACGCCCACGTTGGTGCAGGCCGCTGCCGATCTGCTGCGCACGCATCCCGCCCACCCGCCGTGGGTGCCGGTAACCGCTTTGGCGCAGGCCATCCGGGCGGCGCACGTGCACGTACAGGCCGGTGCGTCGACAAACGTAGCGCCCGGCGCGGGGCCCGCGCTGATGCGAGCGGAAGCCGCAGCCCTCATCCAAGACGTGGCCGCCGCGGTGGCCTCCGAAAAGCGCCGTACGTACGTGGCCTCGGGCAAAGTGTCTGCCGCGTGGTACGAGGCCTACGTGCAGGGTGCCATCCGCTACCTTGAAGGAAGCTACGTGCACCCGCACGCCGCGCCCACGCAGCACGACGCCTTGCGCGCAGCCGCCGCCGACGCATGCGATATGCCACTGACGCGCACAGCCTACCGAAGCGATCACCGGGCCGTCTTTGAATATATGGTGCGTTGCATCCGCGAGCGGTTCATCGACCGGCTACAGGCAGCGTACGGTGAGCGTGCGGATTCCTAAGAGCGCCTGCACAATCAGCAGCGGCGGCTCATCGTAAGGATCATACAACAACGCATCGGCACGCGGCTTCCCGGGCCGCTTCGCGTTCGGGCCTACGCACACGAACGAGCAACGGATTATGTCACCCCAAGACGAGAAACGCATCGAGCAGTACGTATCGCATCCCGAGGCGCTCACGGAAGGTGCGCGCGCGGCGGTGGAACGGATGCTGGCCACAGACCCCGAGGCGCGCCTGTGGAAGGAGCGCCTGGCTTCGTTTTATGACGCCTACGCGGAGGCGCCCGAGCCATCGGATGAGCAGTTGCGTCAGATCGTAGGCGGCCGCCCCTCAACGCCCCGCACCATCCGGCTCACCCCGCACACCGCGCCGCATGGGCCCACGCGCATGATGGCCGATGACGGCACCGGTCCCTCCTTCCGTCATCTCCAAACCTTTGCGTCCGAACAGGCGGGCGTGATGGTGCGCCTGATGCGCGACGAACGTGTGGGGACGACCTACGCGTTCGGCTTGGCCCGCCACCCCGAGCACCTGCACCACGCAGTGGTTGCGCTTGGACAGGAATCGCCGCTTATTCCGTTGTCTTTTGAGGAGGGCGTGCCCGTGCCCGATACGGCGCAGCCCGACGAGGTATCCGCGCCGTTGACCGTCTACCGGTGCGTGTGCCAGGCCGAAGTTCGTGCGGCGCGCGCCCCCCGCGGCCCGCTTGCGTGCGGTGGCAATCACGTGATTCGTGCGTCGTGGCCCGCCGCCGATGTGCTGCAATTGCAGGTGGGTGTCCGGTCGGTTGCTGTTCGTACGCTTCAATTTGTGCGTCTCGTGGTAGCAGACGAGGTGCGTACGGTGCACCTCGACAGCGGCAGAGCTACGATTCCAATAAGCGACTTCTCCAGCAACCCCCCGGACGAGCTTGTAGAAGGAACGCTGTACGTGTACTAAAACCGGTGTAGCCTAAATGCATGGCGTTGCGTATGGTATGGATAGGGGCACGTACAGCGGTGCAGCGGAAATAGGGTGCGTCCCAATAATCAGTGACCAGCGACCTACATGCCAGCATATTCGCAGGATCCGTTTCGGACGGAGCGGCGCGTGCAGCACATCTTCGAGGTGCTGGGCGCCAATGCGTCGGCCCAGTGGCGCCTCTTACAAATCGTCCCCTACATCCCGCCGCCTCCGGTACCCGGCTATACCTCGCATTTGTTGGAACTGGCCCATCCGATTGCGCGCTGTGCAGAGGCGTTACCAGCAGCAGGCGTTGCCCCCCGCCCGGTAGCCGCATTGGCGCGTCGGATGCGCGCCTGGAGTCGTGGGGTGACAGTTCTGCGGACGTTGGACGAGTGGCGCGCGGGCACCGATGCGTTGGCGCGCTGCGCGGCCCGCGGGTACCTGTACGCCGGTGATGTCCACGCTGCGGCTCACATCTTAAGCGGCCGTGATGTGCTTCCGGTAGAAGGGGACGCAAACGTTCAGCGAGGCGATATGCGAGAGTTGCCTAAGGAGCGCGCAACACGCATGCTGGAATGGTACACACTGCCCCCGCCGGCCGCACAGTTCTTGTCGCGTGTGGTGGAGGAATGGATGCCCGACACGTTTGGGCCGTGCGTGCCGGTCGCAGAGCGCGCGCTTCGTTCCACGGCGTCGGCACAACAGGATTCAAATGGCGTACAGCGCGCGGCCGGTACGTTGTATTCCGTCCAGGCCACGTGCCGTCGTACAGGAGATGCTGTGGGCGGCCCTCGGCTCACCCTCACGGCGCCCGTGGAGGAACGCGTGGTGCGCGCTATAAAAGACAGCGCCCAGCAGTACCTGCGCCAGGCGTCGCTGCTCGCCGACGCGTGGCATGTGAGCTTGCGCTTCGCGCCGTCGCCGCGCACGTCGCTGCACGGCGCATCGGCGGTGCTTGGGCTTGCCGCGGCCACGTGCGCGGCTGTGCAGTGCGCAGCGGCCAACCGCGTGCGCGAGACGTTGCCGCGTACCGTGGCGTACACCGGACGGGTGTCGGCCACCGGGCAGGTAAAGAGCGTGGCTGAAGAGACGCTCCCCGCAAAAGTTGCCGCCGCGTTTTTTAGTCCGCTAACCACGTTGGCCGTGCCCCGCGCGCAAGAGCAACAGGCGCTTGCTCACCGCGACGCGTTGCGCCGGCGGCATCCGCACGGGCACCTGGATGTTGTGGGTGTGCGCAGCCTTTCCGATACGTTTGCGCACCGCCGCCTTGTGGTGCGCACCACCGAAGGGCGCGCGCAGTACGCCTTGCGCGTCCTTTGGGCCAATCGCTATACCACCGTTGCTGCTCTGCTCGTCGTTTTGTTGAGCATGGGCCTTGCGGGCATGCTGTATGGACCGATCGACCAGAATCCGGCAGCGGTGCGGCTGCAAGGCGAACAGATGGTTTTGGTGAATGCAGGCGGCGATGTGGTAGACCGAATCACGGTGGGCGAGCACTTTGTACAGCGCGCCTCGCCCCATAGCTATGCGCTGCGCGATCTTGCGGGCGACGCGACGAACGAGGTGTGCTGGATCCAAGGCGGAGCGCCGACGGTGCAGTGTAAAAATGTGAGTGCAGATACGCTGCTCTGGCGGCGCGCGATTCGCCCGGGGCTCGTCTTTCCACAGAAGCCGTTTGTGGACACGAGCGATCGCTATGTGCCGCGCTCGTTGATCATCACGAAGGCTACGGCCCAAGGGCCGCCGCGCGTGTGGGTACAAGCCAACCACTCGCCCTACTTCCCGTGCGTCATTGTACAATTCGACGGGACAACGGGTACCGTACGAAGCCGCTACGTGCATCCTGGGCATCTTACCACCGAGCCGGAGGCCTTTGATTTGGATGGCGATGGTATCAAAGAGCTGATCGCGGCCGGTATTAATAACAGCTATGAGGAGCCGATCCTGGTGGTGCTCGATCCGCGCTACCCCCAGGGCATGGCGCCTCATACCGCTGCTTACGACGTACGCGACATCGCCTCGGCAGCCGAGCGGGCCTACGTGCGGCTTCCGCAAACGGCCTTCCACACGCTTCGGGTTAACACCTACAGCAAGCCCTTTCGGCTCACGATAAAGAAGCGGTACCTGGAGGTGTACATCAACGAAGGCCCTAACATATCGGGCGACCCTGACAACTGCCCCTACATCGTTGTCCGGTTGGCGCACGATCTGGAGCCGGTGTGGATTGGCACGTCGTCCCACTACGACGCGCAGGTGCGGACGATGGTCGCGAATGGACAGCCCGAGGCCCGCTTGACTACGGAGGAGGTGCGCGCGCACATGCAGTCCATGCAGTATTGGACGGGCCGCGGGTGGAGCACCACCCCGCAGTGGAATCCGGAGTGGGCGAAGCGCGTGCATTGATGATACCTGCCGGCACACCTGTTCCTCATCCTCCATGCCCCCGATGCCCACCATTGATCCGCACGTCGAATACGATCAACTCAGCGCCCTGTATGAGCAGCAAGCCGCGCTGCTTGACGGCCCCGAGGCGGTGCTCGTTGCCGCCGTTCCGTCGGTTTCGGGGTGGACCGTGGCGCAGCACCTGCATCACGTGTGGACGGCCAACGGCATGAGTCTTACCGCGGCGCGCTACGCGGCCGTTGGCAAGCGCTCGACGACCACCGGCGAGCCGACGCGTGCGGGCCGCCGCGTGCTGCAGGAAGAAGGCTTGCCGCGCGGACAGATGCAAGCCCCCGACGCCGTCACGCCGCCTGCATCCCCTGATCTTTCGGACTTGCGCGCGACGCTCGAACGTAGCCGGGCCGCGTTGCACCGTCTCGCCGACCATCTTGATGCCGCGGCTGCGTCATCCGAGCGCATCGAGCATCCCGCGCTGGGTTTTCTGACCGCGCCGCAATGGCTCCGGTTTGTGCGCATCCACACGGCGCACCACCAGGCCATCATCGACGACATCCGGGCCCATGCCGACGCTTGATCGCCCGGCGCTGCGCGCGCTGTACGATCGCGTGGGCCGCTGGCAGGACACACAGGCGTTCTACGAAGAGCCAGCCAAAGACTGGCTGCTTGCCCACGGGCCCTGGCCCGACGCCGCGACGGTGGTGGAGGTGGGCGGCGGCACCGGACGTTTTGCTGCGCGGCTGGTGCGGCAGTACCCGCAGGTGCGCTATGTGGGCTTCGAGCTGAGTCCCACGATGGCCCGCCTCACCGCAGAACGTCTGCCGCCTGCGCGCGCCACGGTGCACGTAACCGATGGACGGCCGCCATTCCCGCGCGATGATGCGTCGGCTGACGCGGTGGTGCTCAACTACGTGCTCGACCTCCTGGCGCCCGCGGCCCTCCATGCGATGATCCGGGAAGCCCGCCGCCTGCTTCGCCCCGGCGGCGCGCTATGCATTGCAAGCCTTGCACGCACGGACGGCGGCGTGCCGGGACGGCTGTGCGCGGGCTGGGTGTGGCTGCATCGGCGGTGGCCCGCGCTGGTTGGCGGGTGTCGCCCGATTGAGGCCGTGCGGTACGTGAACTGCTACGCCTGGACATGCGTCACGGTGCAGCGTGTGTGTCCGTGGGGGCTGTGCTCCGATGCTATCGTTGCGTTAAAGTAACAAACGCGTGTTGCAGAAATTAGCGTTTAATCTTTAATGTATGGAAAAGCGTAAAATTAAACTAATAGAATGTCATGCGCCGTTTGCTTGTTTTAGGCGTCTTTTGCCTCCTCGTCGTTGGATGTGACGCATCGGAGCAACCCCCAGACGCCTCGTTTACGCTCTCTTTGAGTGCACCGGTCCACCAAACCGTGCAGGGCAAGGCCGCGATGAACGACGGCGCGGCCTTCAATGACCAGTTCTTCTTCCCGATTGGTAGCGGATTCGGCTCCTCAACGGTCATTCAGCTGTATGGCACGCCGTCGGGGGCGTCAGGCAGCCAGCATGCACTGACGTTTATGCTCCGTGGGTTCGACGAACTGCGTCCGGGGACGTACGAGGTCAATACGCTTGGAGGACTTGGCGGCGGATATCCGGAGGTCGTGGGCTTTAGGGCGCCTGCACCAGCGCTCTTCGACTCGTTGGGCGCACTCACGTGGGCTGATTACTCGCGCATGACGGCAGACTCGGTGGTTTCCTATCCATTGCCACAGGGCACGCTGACCATTGAGCGCGCTGACGATGCGGTGATACGCGGACGGTTTTCGCTCAGCGCGTCGCGCCGTCTCGCCATAGCACGTGAGGCGCTGGAGGCGTACGTTGACTCGCTCCGCGCGTACGATCCTGGCACCATGACGAATCTCCCGATGCCCCCAACCTTCCACGGGCGTCCGTTGGCTGCCCCGTTGCGCATGGAGGGTCGCTTCACCGCCCGTTCGCTGCCGCTAAGCGACGCGGTGCCGCCGACCGGACTCCTCACAGGCGGTTTGTTTTAGCAAGGCAAGGGCGCGAGGGGCGAACCTGACAGGTTGATCGTGGTGCAAACCACCCATTCATCAACCGACCAACCCCCAGGGCCATGGACTTAGGACTCACCGATCGCGTTGCGTTTGTTGCCGGGGCCAGTAGCGGATTAGGGCGTGCAGCGGCCACCCGCCTGGCCCGCGAAGGATGCACGGTGGCCATTTGTTCACGCAGCGAGGCGCGCATCCAAACGGCCGCCGAAGCCATCGCCGAAGCAGCGGGCACGCCGCCCAACCGGGTGCTGCCGCTGGTATGCGACGTAACCGACGCAACGGCTGTTGCGGAGGCAATCGCACAGACGGTGGACGCCTTTGGCGCGCTCCACGTCCTTGTCACCAACGCCGGCGGCCCGCCCTCCGGAACGGCCACCGAGGTCGACGCCGCGGACTGGCGCGCCGCGCTGGAGCTCAACCTGATGAGCACCATTCACCTGTGCACCGCCGCCCGCGCTTCGTTGGAGGATGCCGCCGCCGCGGACGACCATGCGCGCATCGTCATGGTGTCGTCGGTGTCGGCGAAGCAGCCCATTCCCACGCTGGCCCTCTCAAACACCGCGCGCGCTGGCGTGCAGGGCTACGCCAAGAGCCTGGCGGCCGATCTTGGGCCCAAGGGCATTACGGTGAACACCGTGCTGCCGGGCTACACCCAAACCGACCGGCTGACCGAACTGGCCGCGTCGATTGAAGCACGCACCGGAACATCGCGGGCTGCGGTGGAGGCCGCCTGGGCCGAGGAGAACGCGCTCGACCGGCTGGGCACCCCCGAGGAGTTTGCGGCCGCCGTGGCGTTTCTGGCCAGCCAGCAGGCCGGATACATCACCGGCACTGCGCTTCCCGTGGATGGCGGACGAATCAAGCACCTGCTGTGAGCCTCGCGGTCCACGCGTTAGGGCAACGCAACGTCCTTGGCTTCCTTCACATGACGGTATAGACGGCGCTTGAGGTCGTCGAGGCCCAGCTGCGCAACCGCGCTGATAGGCACAAGCGGGACATCGTCGGGGAAGTCGTCGGCTACAATGTCGGGCAGCAAGGCACGCTCGTCGGGCGCGAGCACATCGATCTTGGAGAGGGCCACCATGTGCGGCTTGTGCAGCAACGCCGCCTCGTAGGCGCCCAGCTCGCGGCGCAGCTTCGTGTACGTCGCCGCCAGATCCGTTGCGGTAATGGGGATGACGAAAAGGAGCACGCTCGTTCGTTCGATGTGGCGCAGAAACCGCAGGCCCAGGCCCTTGCCCTCGTGCGCATCCTCGATGATGCCGGGCAGATCGGCCATCACAAACGACTCAAAGTCGTTCAGGTACACCATGCCCAGCTGCGGATTGAGCGTCGTGAAGGGGTAGTCGGCCACTTCCGGCGTGGCGGCCGAAAGAGACGAGACGAGCGTGCTTTTTCCGGCATTGGGAAACCCCACGAGGCCCACATCAGCCAGCAGCTTCAGCTCCAGCACAATGGTTTTCGTCTCGCCGTCTTCGCCCGGTTGCGCAAAGCGCGGCGCCTGGTTCGTCGACGACTTGAAGAAGGCATTGCCCTTCCCGCCGCGGCCGCCCTCGGCCACCAGCAGGCGATCGCCGTCGTTCAGCACCTCGCCCATCTGTGCGCCCGTATCGGCATTGCGGATCACGGTGCCGGGCGGTACGCGCAGCACCACGTCGTCGCCATCGGCACCGGTCTTGTTGAACTTGCCGCCGGGCGCACCGTCCTCGGCCTCGTGGTGCTTGTTGTAGCGGAAGTCGAGCAGCGTATACAGGTTTTCATCCGCTTCAACATACACCGATCCGCCGGTGCCGCCGTTGCCGCCGGCCGGGCCGCCCTTCGGCACGAACTTCTCCCGCCGCCACGAGACGAGCCCGCGCCCGCCATCGCCGCTGCGCACCTTAATTTCTACCTGATCGACAAATTTCATGACGCTGTACCATTGCCTGCATCCATCGTGGGGCCCGTCCCGTAGGCCGAGCGCTGACCAACACCCAACGAAGCGAACGGCGCCCGCGTTCAGTCTGCTCCAAAAATCTGCGCGCGGCGCATCTCCACACGTTTTTTCCGCAGCCCGGTGCGCACACCAATCATCGCACGGTTATGTTGCGAAACCCCTGAATCAATCTCACAACCAACGATGGACACGGTGACGATTTATACAGACGGCGCGTGCAGCGGCAACCCCGGCCCTGGCGGGTGGGCGGCCATCATTGTGCGCGACGAGCACACCATGGACACCCTGGAAGGGGGAACCAAGCACACCACCAACAACCGCATGGAGCTCACCGCCGCGCTGCGGGCCCTGGAGTCGCTGGAGGATTCGTGCACCGTGAAGCTGCACACCGATAGCGCCTACCTCTCGCGCGCCTTCAACGACGGGTGGATTGAAGGATGGAAAAAGCGGGGCTGGCGCACGTCGTCAAAGAAACCCGTGAAGAACAAAGACCTGTGGCAGCAGCTCATCGCACAGGACAAGCGCCACGACGTGGAGTGGATCTGGGTGAAGGGCCACGCCGACAATCCCCTAAACAACATGGCCGATGAGCGTGCCGTGGCAGCTATGGAGCCGTACAAGTAAGCGCCGGTAGGGCCTCAGCGCGGGTACCGCGGATACGGCTTTTCGAGCACGTAGTCGCGCAGGTCCTCGATGGTTTGCTCCTTCATCCGGTTCTCGAAGTGGAGCAGGTCGCGGATCGAGATCATGCCCACGAGCTGGTCGTCGGAGGCCACCGGCAGGTGACGAATGTGCCGGTCGTGCATCAGGTTGAGCGCCTCGTCGCGGGGGGTATCTTCCGACACCACCACCACGTCTTCTGTCATGATCGCGCGCACCGGCGTCTCGGCAGGCGGGCGCTGTTTGGCAACCACGCGGCGGGTGAGGTCGCGCTCCGTCACGATGCCCACCGCATCACCGGCGTCGTTGAGCACCACGAGCGCGCTCACGTTGTGCTCGTCCATCAGCGCAGCCGCCTCAGCCACCGCGGCCTGCGGGCCTACGTGGATGAGAACGCCGCGTCGCTTCAGCAATTCGGAAAGAGGACGTTTCATGGCGTTGTGCATCGCCGGTTGGAAGGAAGTGAACGGGGCAATGCTCAATTGGAGCGCGCCGAAAGCGGTTCCAGTGCATTACAGCTTCGATGCAAGTGGAACCCATTGGCAACGGATGGATGGTCTGCGAAGCTTTCAGAAATATCTGAAACCGGATGTGCGCTCTCGTGTACGTGGATTTGCTGCACAATACAGCGCGCCCCGATGCGCGCCTGCTTTTTATTTATTCAGCCACCCGGTGCCACGCCGCACGTGACGGACGCCCCCGACGCTTCATTTATCGACACGCCGTACGGCCTGTTTACCGCCTCGGGGCGCTGGTTTCATGTGACGGCCGATGGGCTTAAAGAGTATGCGCCGGCGGTGCTGGATGCGGTGCCGCTGGCCCGTCTTGTGGCCTGGGCCGAAGCGTGGCACCGCACGCCCGAGGCGCTGCTGCTGTGGGCGCTTCCGGTGCTGCTGTGGGTGCTGCCGGCCCTTCCTGCAACCACGAGTGCAGTGGGGCTTTACCTCGGTTGGAAAATATTCAGCCCGTCGGTGGCAAGCCTGCGCGCCGCGAAAATCATGCGCTGGGCCGAGCACCCGGTAAGCCAGGGGACGTTCTACGTGGTTTCGATGAGCGCCTTTGCTGCGCAATCGCGCTTCTGGGCCGTGGGCGTTGGGCTCACGGTTTTTGTGCTGGGGCGCTGGGGCGTGCTAGAGCGCATCGGCAACGCAGCGGTACGGCCCATCTGGCGCTTGTTGTACACCTTGCCGGCGGCGGATCAGATGCTGCGGGCCATCATTGTACGGGTCGCCGTCAGCCGGCGTCTCCCGCTGCCCGAGGTGGACGACATGGCGCGCGCCATGATCGACAATTGGAGCGTGCGCCGCGACGACTAACCCATTCTGCCAACCCGATCTTGCTACGCTATGCCTGTGTCCTCTCCGGTCGATGTTGCCACCACGACGCTCTACCTCGTGCGGCACGGCGAAACCGAGTACAACCGCCAAGGCATCGTGCAGGGCCGTGGCATCGACGCCGATCTGAACGCGACGGGCCGCGCCCAAGCGAAGGCGTTGGGCGAGCGCTTCGCAACGGTAGATTTTGACGTGGCGTACGTGAGTCCGCTGCGGCGTACGCGGCAAACGGCCCGCCTGGTCACCGCCCGGCACCGCCCGCTGCCCACCATCTACCTGAAAGATTTGGAGGAGATGGCATGGGGCGTGTACGAGGGCGAACCGCCCGCCCCCGACCGCGACGCGGCCATGAATGCCATCAAAGAACAATGGCGCGCCGGCACGGTCGATCTTCCGATTGAGGGCGGCGAGTCGCCGCGCGACGTGGAAGCGCGGGCCCAGCGGGCGGTGCATCATATGCTGGAGGCGTCGGCCGGGCGCACCATCCTGGTTGTCACGCACGGGCGATACCTGCGCGTGCTGCTGGCTTCCGTGCTGGAGCGCGGGCTGCACAACATGCACGAGATGGGGCACGCCAACACGTGCGTCAATCACCTGGAGTACCGCGATGGCCGTTTTCAGGCCAAACTCCTCAACTGTACCGCTCACCTGAACGCTGCGTGATGCCTGAAGCCGCTCGTTCCATGATGTCGTTAGACCAGATCCTGTCGCCGCCGGAGGTGCCTGCGGCCGATCGGTGGCGTGCAGCGCTTGCCGACCAAGTGGCCCGCGTGCTGCGCGAGACGTCGTCCACCGATCTGCTGATCCGGCAGGTGCGCGTGCCGGTGGAGGGCCGCGTGCCGGCGCTGCACTGGCTGCGCGCGCAGTCCTTTCCCTACGGCTTGTACTGGAAGGGGCGCCGTAGCGCCACGTCCATCGCGGCCGCCGGCGTCGCCGATGCAGTGCGTACCACCGGGGCGCCGCTGCAGTACGACACGCTGGGCGCGCTCCTCGACGCCCGCTTGAGCGACGCACCGTCGGCCGTGCGCTACTACGGCGGCATCCGCTTCGATGCCCGCCAGCCCCCGGTAGACGGCCGCCCGGAGGCCTACTGGCGGCCCTTTGGCACCGCGCGTATGGTGCTGCCCCGGTTTGAGTGGCAAACCACCGACGCGGGCCACGTGCTGGTGTGCAACATCGTGTTGCCGCGCGACAAGAAGCGCGCCGAGGCGTTGCAGCGCAGCATCCAGCAGCTCGTGTTTCCTGCGTCCACCGCGCCCGGCCCGCTGCCCACACCTGTCCGACGCCAAGACGAGCCGGCGCGCGACGTGTGGATGCAGCGCGTGCAGGACGCCGTTGCGGCCATCCGCCGGGGCGACCTGCAGAAGGCCGTCCTCGCGCGCCGCGTGACGCTGGGCTTCGCGTCGGCCCTCGACCCGCTGCTGCTGCTAGAGCACCTGGCGAACGAGACGCCGCAATGCTTTCACTTTGGGTTTCGCCCCGAGCACGGCACCGCCTTTGTAGGCGCTACGCCCGAGCGGCTGTTTCGGCTGGAAGACGGCGTCGTGGAAAGCGAAGCGGTGGCGGGCACCCGGGCGCGCGTCGACGGGGCGTCCGAAGATGAGGCGCTGCGTACCGAGCTGATGGAAAGCGAGAAGGACCGTCGCGAGCATGCATTCGTGACCGACGCCATCCGTGAACAGCTGGCGCCGTTTTGCCGGTCGATTGATGTGGCGCCGCCCACCGAGCTGCGCCTGCGTCGCAAGCGACATTTGTGCTCCACCATCCGCGGCCCGCTCAATAACGGCGCGCATGCGGTCGACTTCTTGCGGGCGCTGCATCCCACACCGGCCGTTGGTGGGGTGCCCACGGGCGAGGCGCTGGACTTCATCCGCACGGCGGAGCCCTTCGACCGTGGCTGGTACGCCGGGCCGGTGGGCTGGATGGGCCCCGATGCGGCCGAGTTTGCCGTGGCCATCCGCTCGGGGCTCGTGCACGGGCGACAGCTGGCCCTCTTTTCGGGCGCGGGCCTCGTGGAGGGTTCGGAACCCGAAAACGAATGGGCCGAGATCGAGCAGAAGATCAGCAACTTCGCCGCCATCCTTGGCCTCGGCGACTAAGCCCACTCGTTTTTTTGTGCGTCTATGGCGATTACGACCAGCTTCTACGCACCGCCCGCGTGCTTTCGGGGCGGCCACGTGGTGCTTCCGGAAGACGAAGCGCAGCACGCTGCCCGCACGTTGCGCAAGCAACCGGGCGACACCATCGTGGTGGTCGACGGTGCCGGGGGCTGGCACGAGGTGCAACTCGACCATGTGAGCCGCGGGCAGGTGGCGGGCCACGTGGTGACCACGCGCCGCAACGTAGGCGAGCCGCCGTACGCGCTCACGCTTGCGCTGAGCCCGCTGAAGCGCCGCAGCCGCTTCGAGACAGCCATCGAAAAGGCCGTGGAGCTGGGCGTAACCACCATCCAGCCGATTCAAACGGCACGCACCGAAGCCGCGTCCATTCGGGCCGATCGCCTGGAGCGGATCATCATCGCTGCGCTGAAGCAATGCGGGCGTTCGTGCCGCCCCACGCTCGCGCCGCTTCGCGCCTGGACGACCTGGCTCGATGCGCACGCGCCGCCCACGGGCTTTATCTGCCATGAAGCAACCGACCGCACGGCTACGCTCTTTGATGCGCTGCGTGCCGCGGATGCGCGCGAGGGCTGCGTGTGCGTGGGGCCCGAGGGCGGTTTTACCGCAGACGAAGTGGCCGCCGCGCAGGACGCCGGCTTCCGGGCGGCCTCGTTGGGCGCGCGCCGGCTCCGGGCCGAGACGGCAGCCCTCACCGCGGCCCACACGGTGCACCTGGCGTGGACGTGAGCGCTGCGGGCGGGATCACTACACGGCAGCCCGCGGTTTTTTGGGTGCGTCCCGCCTTTCTCCAATGACATCCACGTGCCATGGCTCGTCGCATCGTCCTATCATCGGACGGCCCCGCGGAGGCATCGTCGGACGACGCGCTGACGATTGACTACCGCGCGGCGCTGAACGATCAGCAGTATGCGGCGGCTACGGCGGGCGCCGGGGCCACGCTCATCATCGCGGGCGCCGGCACGGGCAAAACCCGCACGCTCATCTACCGCCTGGCCTATCTGGTGGAAACGGGGACGCGCCCCGAGCGCATCGCCCTGCTCACGTTTACGCGGCGGGCGGCGCAGGAGATGACGGCCCGCGCCACCGCGCTCCTCGACGGCCGCTGCCAGCGCGTGCAAGGCGGCACCTTTCATGCCTTCTGCCTGGGCGTCCTGAAGCGCCATGCCGAGGCCATCGGCTTCCCCAACAACTTCACCATCCTGGATGCGAGCGACGCGGCCGACGTGCTGTCGGTCTTGCGCACGCAGGGCAACTACCACAAACGCGACGAGCGTTTTCCGCAGAAGCGGACGCTCTACAACATGTTCTCGGCCGTAAGCAACCGGCAAGAGCCGCTGGAGGATGTGCTGGCCGAGCGGTATCCGCAATACGTGCCGCTGCACGACGACCTGGAGGACATCCGCCGGGCCTACGCGCGCTACAAGAAGGCGCACGGGCTGATGGATTTTGACGACCTGCTCCTGCACACGCGGGCGCTCCTGGCGCGCAATGAAGCGATTCGCCGGCAGGTGGCCGGGCGGTGCAAGCACGTGCTGGTGGATGAGTATCAGGATACCAACGCGCTGCAGGCCGATCTTGTGCAGCTGCTTGCGGCGGTGCACGGCAACGTAACCGTGGTGGGCGACGATGCGCAAAGCATCTACCGATTTCGTGGTGCCGACTACCGCAACATTTTCCGCTTCCCCGATCAGTTTCCCGACACGCGCGTCTTGAAGCTGGAGCAGAACTACCGCTCCACGCAGCCCATCCTGGACTTCGCGAATCACGTCATTGAAGATGCGAATCAGTCGTACGACAAGACGCTGTTCAGTGAGATGGCGGCGGGCGACCTGCCGGCCCGTGTGCCCGCGCCCGACGGCGAGACGGAGGCGCGCTTCGTGGCGCAGATGGTGCTGCAACTGCGCGAGTCGGGGGTGCCGCTGCAGCGCATGGCGGTGTTGTTTCGGAGCAGCCACAATGCCTACGATGTGGAGGTGGCGCTCAACCGCCGCAACATTCCGTTTGTAAAGTACGGCGGCATGAAGCTGAACGAGGCCGCGCACATCAAAGACGTGCTGGCGCACCTGAAGGTGGCCGAGAATCCGCAAGATGCCGCTTCGTGGAATCGCGTGCTGCGGCTGCTGCACGGCATTGGGCCCAAGACGGCGCGCGACCTGATCGCGTGGATCACCGAGGAGGCCGACGAGCCGTTTACCATTGGCGACGGCGGGCCGTTCTCGAAGCGCTACCTGTCCGACCTGAAGCAGCTGTTTGCTACGTTGCGGCGCATCCGCGACCCAGACCTGCCGCTGGCCGAACAGGTGGAGGCCGTGATTGAAACGTACCGTCCGCACTTTGAGCACAAGTACGCCGACGACTACCCGAAGCGCGCGCAAGACCTGGAGCAGTTTGTGAGCATCGCCCGCAGCTACGCCGACCGCGGCCGGTTTTTGGCCGAGCTGGCTCTCGACCCAATTGAGCTTTCGGCGATCGACCAGGAGGGCGCAGACGACGATGAACCACCGCTGGTGCTCTCCACCATCCATTCCGCCAAGGGCCTGGAGTTTCACACCGTGTTTCTGATTCAGGCGCTGGAGGGCACGCTGCCCTCGCGCTATGCCTACGACGAACCCGGCGGGCTGGACGAAGAGCGGCGGCTCTTTTATGTTGCGGTGACGCGCGCCGAGGAAAACCTGTTCGTGTCGTACCCCGAGCGGCAGTATCGTCCGTACCAGGGCGACTACCTGACCGACCCGAGCCGCTTCATCGACGCGGTGCCCGAGGCCCTCTTGGAGCCGGTGCGCCTCGTGACCGACGCGGCCCCCGACGAACTTCCCCCCGCCGCCGCAGACGGCGCCCCTGCACTTGGCGCGCCCGGCGCACCCGACGCGGGCCCCGCCGATGACGATGGGCCTGCCGATGACGGCCTCCCGTTCTGATCCGACCCATGAGCGCTTCGCCTCTCGTGACTGCCCCCCACGCCCTCGACCTTTCCATCACGGAAGTCGACCGCTCGGCGCTGCCCGTGATTCGGTCGCTCAACGAACTCATTTTCGATACGTCGAACGTCATTCGCACCTTCGACCGCGAGGGGCTGCTGCTTTTGCTTGCGCTGATGAACGACGAGCCGGTGGGCTTTAAAGTGGGCTATGCGCTGTCTGAGCAGCGATTTTACAGCGCGAAAGGCGGCGTGCACCCCGATAGGCGCCGCTGCGGCATTGCGCGGGCGATGCTGCGCACAATGCTGGAAATCACCGCGCAGCGCGGCTACCAGACGTTTGTGTACGACACCTTTCCGAACATGCACCCGGGCATGACGGTGCTGGGGCTGGCCGAAGGCTTCGAGGTGATTGGGGCCGGATGGAGTCCGCAGTACGAAGATTACCGGATTCGCTTTGCCACGGCGCTGGACGATTTCCGCTGATTGGACGCGTTTGCTGTGAACCAGCGACGGGCGGTGCAGTTGAGGCGGCCACACGATTCTTACGCACAAGCAGCACGCACGCATGCATTGGATTGACTGGGCGGTGGTCGGCGCGTACATGGCGTTCGCGCTGGGATTGGGCGCGTACCTCTCGGGGCGCGCGTCGGGCTCGGTCGAGGATTTCTTTGTGTCGGGGCGCTCGCTGCCGTGGTGGCTGGCCGGCACGTCGATGGCGGCGACGACGTTCTCCATCGACACGCCGCTGTACGTGGCGGGCGTGGTGGGCACGCGCGGGCTGGCGGGCAACTGGGAATGGTGGGCGTTTGGGTTTGGCCACGTGGCGCTCATCTACATCTTTGCGCGGCTGTGGCGCCGCAGCGAAATTGTGACCGATGCCGCCCTCACCGAGCTTCGGTACGGCGGCCGGCCGGCGGCCCTGCTGCGCGGCGTGAAGGCGTTTTTGTTTGCGGTGCCTATCAACTGCATCGGCATTGGCTACATCATGCTGGCGGCCGTAAAGGTGGTGGGCGCGCTGGGCATTTGGGAGGCGCTGGGGGTGGCAAGCGGGGCAACCGTAGCGGGCCTCGATCCGAAGCTGCTGCTGGTCATTGGCGTGTCGGTGCTGGTGCTGGTGTACGCGGGCCTCTCGGGCCTGTGGGGCGTTGTGGCTACGGACTTCTTCCAGTTCTTCCTGGCGCTGTTTGGCGCGATTGTGGTGGCGCTCTATGCACTGGCACACCCCGATGTGGGCGGCTTGCACGGGTTGGTGACGAAGGCGCAGCGGGTGACCTCGTTCGACGTGCTTGCCTTTGTGCCGTTTACCCTCTCGTGGCACGATGGCCTGCAGGTGGGGTGGAGCGCGTTTGCAGGCATCTCGGCCACCACGTTCATGGCTTACGTGGGCTTGCAGTGGTGGACGTTTCGGCGCTCGGACGGCGGCGGCGAGTTCATCCAGCGCCTGGCGGCGAGCCGCGACGAGCGCGAGGCCGAGCGCGCTGCGTGGTTTTTCAACATCATGCACTACGTGGTGCGCACCTGGCCGTGGGTGCTGGTTGCGCTGGCGGCGCTGGTGCTGTACCCGAATCTGAAGGATCCCGAGTTGGGCTACCCGAAGCTCATGCTGCGCTTCTTGCCCACCGGCGTGTTGGGTCTCGTGGTGGCCTCGCTGGTGGCGGCCTTCATGAGCACCGTGTCTACGCAGATCAACTGGGGCGCCTCGTACCTCACGCACGACCTCTACGGCCGCTTCGTGCGGCCCGAGGCGTCGCAGGGGGAGCTCGTCGCGGCGGGGCGCGTGGCCTCGGTGCTTATCACGGCCTTCGGGGCGTTTGCGGCGTTCTTTGCCGAAAGCGTCGCGACGGTGTTTCGGCTGGTAATTGCCATTGGCACCGGGCCGGGCATTGTGCTCATCCTGCGTTGGTTTTGGTGGCGCGTCAATGCGTGGACGGAGCTCGCTGCGATGCTCGCGGGCTTCGCGGGCGGCGTGCTCACGACCGTCGTGCCGGTGCTTACCATCGACGACTTTGGGCTGCGGTTGCTCGTCATCACGGCTGGCACAACCGCGGTGTGGATTGCGGTGATGGTGTACACCGCGCCGGAAGACGATGGGACGCTGGATACATTCTACCGCAAAACGCGACCGGGCGGCCCCGGGTGGACGCGTCAGCGGGCCCGGACCGGCTTGGCGCCGCTTCAGTCGTTGCGGCATAGCCTGTTGCAAACCGGCGCTGCGGCGTGTGTGCTGTTCGGGGCCATGTTTGCGGTGGGCGGCGCGCTCTTGCTCCGCTGGCCGGTGGCGCTTGCCATGACGGCCCTCGCCGCCGGGGGCGGATGGGTGTTACATCGTCTGCGCATTGTGCCCGAAACATCGCCTTCAGCCCCATAGTTGTGCACGGGTGGTGTTATCGTCTACTGTCTCCGTGTCATGGCCGCTATCCAGTCCCTCCCGCTTTTTCCGCTGGGTTTAGTGCTGTATCCCAACGAACAGCTCCCGCTTCATATCTTCGAGAATCGCTACAAGGCGCTCACCAAGTACTGCCTCGATCACGACGTGCCGTTTGGCATCGTGTTGTACGAAGACGCCCTGGCCTCTGTTGGCACGACGGCGCGCATCGAGCGCGTGCTGAATCGTTACGACGATGGACGCCTCGACCTCATGGTGCAAGGCGAGCAGCGCTTTCGCATTCAGGAAGTGTACGACCGCAAGAGCTACTACACCGCAGACGTCACCCTTTTTGGGGATGAGGCGCCCATCGAAGCGGAGGGGCACGACCTGCAAGAGCGCGTCATTACGCAACACATGAAGCTGCTGGAGCTTGCCGGTCGCACCGTGCGGCCGTCGCTCTACCAAAACGTGGACACCCTGTCGTTTGTGCTGGCCCAAAATGGCGGATTGGACAACGAGCAAAAGCAGGAGGTGCTGGAGCTAACCTCCGAGCAGGAGCGCCTGGCATACCTCAGCCGGCACTTCGCGTCGCTCATCCCGCGCGTGGAGCAGCAAGAAGACGTGCAGCGGCGGATTCGCTCGAACGGCCACTTCAAAGATTTTCCGCCGGAAGAAGTGTAGCGGGACGGCCGCAGATCATCGTTCGTTGATTGCCTCTCATTGGTTGCCCTTTCGCTTATGCCGCAGATCGGTCCGTACACCCTTCATGCCGTGCACGCCGGGCGGTTCGCACTTGACGGCGGCGCAATGTTTGGGATCGTCCCGAAGCCGCTGTGGGCGCAGCGCATCGCCCCCGACGAGCAGAACCGGATTCCGTTGGCCACGCGCTGCCTGCTCTTGCGCAGCGACGAACGGTGCGTGCTGGTGGATACCGGCATCGGCGACGTGTTTGGGGAAAAGTACCGGTCCATTTACGCGGTGGAGGGTACCGATGTGGTAGCGGGCCTCGCGGCCCACGGGGTGGAGCCGTCGGACGTAACCGACGTGATCTTGACCCATCTGCACTTTGACCACTGCGGCGGGGCGACGCGCGCGGCGTGCGAAGAGCGGGTGCCCACCTTCCCCAACGCCACGTACCATGTGCAACGGGCGCACTGGACGTGGGCGCGCAATGCCCATCCGAAGGAAAAAAACTCCTTTCTGCGGCGAACCTTCGACCCACTCGCGGCCGCCGGGCAGTTGCATTTGGTGGATGGAGCGACGACGCTGTTCCCCGGCCTTTCGGTGCGCACGGTAGATGGCCACACCGAGGCCCAACAGCTGGTGGTGGTGCACGACGATGCGCAAACCCTGGTGTACGTCGCCGATCTGCTGCCCACCACGCACCACGTAGGGGCAGCATGGACGATGGCGTACGACGTGCATCCCCTCACCACGATCGACGAAAAGGCCGATTTTTTGCGGCAGGCAGCAAAAGCGGAATGGAACTTGTTCTTTGAACATGACCCCGAGGTGGAGGTCGCCCGGGCGGTGTCCACCGCTGACGGCCCCGCCCTCGCGGACAAGCGCACGCTGGACGCGCTGTAAGCTCTCTTTGCCACCACTAACTGCCTGACCGCTTATGAATGACACATCAACCGCACCGCCGGACGCCTCGGAAAATGAGGAGGTCAACATCGAAGAGCAACTCGCAACGGTCTACCACGACCTCAACAACCCGCTGTCCATCATCAGCGGCAATGCGCAGTTTCTGCTGGAGCTCTGTCGTGAAGCGGATCTTGACGAGCAGTTTGTCCGTTCGGTAGAGGACATTCAAGAAGCTGCCGACCGTATGGGGACCTCGCTCCAGCGTTTGATGCAGATTCGCAAAGACCTGTAAGTCCACATAAATTGCATCAAGCAGCGTTTGTGGATGTACCTGTGCTTCCCTATGTTAGGGATGCGGGCTTCGTTGATACGGCCGGCCATCATTCCCTTCCACAGCAAAAGTCGTCTATCGAAACAGCGTTACTGCACGATAGCATTGCATGCGCGCACGTTCAGCGTGTGCGGCTGTGCATAGAAGGTACGCTGAATCTGACCATAAGCAGGTATCCATGACGTATATACGTTCTGTCTCTTTTTACTCGTTTGCGGTTGCGCTCTTTTCCCTTGCACTGTGGACGCCCGCACCGGCGCACGCGCAGTTGGGCGAGGCGACCGCGCTGTTTTTGCGTATCGAGCCCGACAGCCGTTCGGCCGGTATGGGCAACACCGGCGTTGCCCTTGCTGATAATGCCAACGCGATGTTCTGGAACCCCGCAGGACTTGGTTTTCAGAAGAACACGCAGGTGGGCATCACGCACGCCAACTGGCTTCCCGAATTCAACGCGGGGCTGTTTTATGAGTACATCGTTGGTACGTACCACGCGCCCGGTATTGGGACGTTTGGCGGCAACATCACGTACCTGAATCTTGGCGAGATCGAGTTGCGTGACAACGGAGGCAACGATGTGGGAACGGCGCGCGCCTACGAGTATGCCGTGGCTGCGTCGTACGCCCGCAAGGTGTCTGACAACCTTTCGTTGGGTACCAACCTGCGGTACATTTACTCGAAGCTCTCGGAAGCGACGGGCGACATCGAAAGCGGAACGGCCTCGGCGGTAAGCTTCGACCTCGGCGCGCTCTATCGCACAAATCCCTTTGCGCTGGGCGGCACCCAAACGACGTTCTCGGCGGGCTTCAACCTGTCAAACATGGGAACCGAGATGAAGTACGACGAGGACGCGCAGGCCCTGCCCACCAATCTACGCGCGGGCTACGCGTTCACCTTCGACTTCGATGAATACAACTCGCTGACGTTCACCAACGATTTCACCAAGGCGATGGTGCGCGTGCAGGAAACGCGGACCTGCGAAACGGGCGATCCGCTGGCGCAGTGCGCCGATGAGGACATCGAAGTGCGGAGCGATCCCGATCCCTTCTACAAGGCAATCTTCACATCGTGGAGCAACGGCACCGGCCTGGGGAACGCCGATGGCGGCGTGGCGGAATTGAGTGCCCTCGAACAGATCACCGCAGCGTTTGGGCTTGAGTACTGGTACAACGACTTGTTCGCGCTGCGTACCGGGTACTACTATGAGGACCCGCAAAACGGCAACCGTGAGCTGCTCAACTTTGGCGCCGGGTTGCGCTACAACATCGTCGGGGTTGATGTGTCGTACATCTACGCGATGGAGCAAAGCAGCCCGCTCGATCAGACGCTGCGCTTTTCGTTGCTGCTAAACTTTAACCGGTAGGCTGCGCGCGTGGCACTGTGTCGTTAGGGAAAGGGCTGCTCCACGCCGGGGCAGCCCTTTCGCTGTGTTGCAGCACGCCGCACCGCTGTTCTGGGCACCAGCTGCGCGCGGAAGCCAGAGCAAACGCACGAGTCATCGTGAATCTGCCCTGTGCGCTTCAAAGACGGCCCTTGCTGCCGAGGCACGTCGTCATACCCCAACGATTGATGTAAGAGCTCTGGGCATCTTGGAAGAGCCAATCTCCGCAGGCGTGCAGATGGGCGAATCAAGCCGATCGGCCATCTGAACCATTCACGTATCGTTTTTCCATTTCCCCCCTTTTGTCATTGCGAGGAGCCGAAGGCGACGTGGCAATCTCCACAATGGTGCACTCCTGCCCGTACATGGAAATCGCACCTATGGCATGACCTTCGGCCCCATCATAGATATGACCCGCGGTCCGCACGTCCTTCGCATCCGCACCAGTGGCATGACCAAGGCCCCTCAGTCCTCACGATGACAAAGAGTGTATTGCTTTTTTGTGTGTCACGCGTGCAGGTGGGCAAATCAAGCCGATCGACCATCTGAACCATTCACGTATCGTTTTTGCATTTCCCCCTTTTGTCATTGCGAGGAGCCGAAGGCGACGTGGCAATCTCCACAATGGTGCACTCCTGCCCGTACATGGAAATCGCACCTATGGCATGACCTCCGGCCCGATCATAGTATGACCTTCGGCCCCCCGTCGCTCGCATCCGCACCAGTGGCACGGCCAAGGCCCCGCACTCCTTGCGATGACAAGGAGCGTACTGCTTTTTCGTGCGTTGAGCATGCAGATGCGCAAATCCAACCGAACGGCGTCAGCGCGAACCGGCAAGATTGATGCAATTGCCGTGGCGTGGAAGCGCTTTGCTTGCATCCGCTTGGGCGCGCTTGCATGTTAAGAGGGTACATTCCTGTGTTCATGCATGCGCCGTTATTGATGACGCTCCCCAACGCCCTCCGCCACGCTTCACGGTACGCCGACACCGATGTGCCCGACGTGCCCGACGAACCGACCCCCGATGACCTGGCGCCCTGGCGCGAGCGCATCGATGCCATCGATCAACAAATCGTCCAACTGCTCAACGAACGCACCGCGTATGCCGACGTCATTGGCGCCATCAAAAGTGCCATTGGGATGCGGGCCTACGTGCCGGGCCGCGAGGCCGAGGTGCTCCAAAACGTCATTGACCACAACGACGGCCCACTCCCCGACAATGCCATTCGCCGCATCGTAGAGCAGGTCATCGAAGAGACGCGCACGCTGGAGCAGCGCACCTACGAGGGCCGCGTGGACTGACGCGGGCTTGCCGTGAACGTTCGTTCATGCCCTGCGTTAAGGGGTTTTCCGCGGGAGCCGTCCCGCGCGCGCATCATTTTCCGTTGAACGTGTTCGCACGATGGCAGTGGCACATTTTTCTTGGAAGCACCTCCTCGGCGCCCTCGTCCTTGGCGGTGCGTTGGCCGCAGCCGCGGGCGGGTGGCTGATCCTTGGCTCCAGCACAACATCGTACCCGGGCACGCGCACGGTCATCCTTCCCCCCGATCCGTCCTTTGCTGCTACCATCGATTCCCTGCAAGCCAATGGCATTGTGGGAACGGCAACAGGGGTGCGATGGCTCGCGCGCCTGACGGGGTGGAACGCCCAGATGAAGGAGGGCCACTATGCCTTCACATCGGGCGTGAGCAACTACCGCATGCTCGATGTGCTGCGGCGCGGACTGCAAGAGCCGGTGCGCGTCACCATTCCCCCCGGGTCGCGTCCCCGCGTGGTTGCGGCGGTGGTGGGCAAAGCACTAAAGCTTACCCCCGCCGCCTTCCGATCCGCGCTGCGTGACACCGCCCTGGCCCGACGCCTGGGCACCGATGTGGCGCACCTGTTTGGGTACATGTTGCCCGAGACGTACCACTTCTACTGGCAAACCCCGGCCCGTGAGGTGGTGGAGCGCATCAAAGAAGCGTTTGATGCCTTTTACGCACGAGAACTAGCCGCCGGGGCCGACAGCATCGGGCTGCGGAAGTCCGAGCTCGTTACGGTAGCCTCTATCGTGCAATGGGAAACGTATCTGAATGAGGAGAAACCCATGGTGGCCGAGGTCTATCTGAATCGTCTCGACATTGGCATGCCGCTTCAGGCCGATCCCACCGTGCAATACGCCCTCCTGCAACGCGAGGGCCAAAAGCGCCGGCTCTTCTTTGCGGATTACGAGATCGAGCATCCGTACAACACGTACCAATTTCGGGGACTGCCCCCGGGGCCCATCACCAACCCGGCGCCCTCTACCCTCCGCGCGGTGGCCTATCCCGCCGCCCACGACTACCTCTACTTCGTGGCCGATGGCACGGGCGGACACGCCTTCAGCCGCACCCTGCGCGAACACAACCGAAAGGCCAACGCCTACCGGCGCCTTATGCGACAGCGCCGCGCCAACAGCAACTCGCGATAGCCGCAGGGAACTGTGGATAAAACAGGGTGTGGTATACTGTTAGCGCATTGTTCGTCTCGTATCTCTACGTTCTATCTGTATGCCGCAATCTGTATCGTTAAGCGTCATCCTCTTCGACATGGATGGCGTGTTGGTGGATGTATCGCGCTCCTATCGCCGCGCTATCCAAGAAACGGTGGAGCACTTTACCGGGCGACAAATCAGCGCCAATGCCGTGCAGCGGTATAAAAACGAAGGCGGCTTCAACGACGACTGGAAGCTGACGCACGCGGTGATCACCGATACGGCCATGGAGATTCCGCTGAGCCGCGTGATCGAGGAGTTTCAGCGCCGGTACCGCGGCGACAACTGGGACGGATTCATCGCCGAGGAGGAGCCGCTCATTGACGCGGATACGTTGGATGCGCTGGCAGCGCGTGCAGACATTATGGGCATCGTGACGGGGCGCCCGCAAGATGAGGCCGAGTGGACCATCGAGCATTTTGGATGGACGCAGTACTTTCCGCTTGTCATTGGGAAAGAGAAGCAGGGCGACCGGCCCAAGCCCGATCCCTACCCGCTCAATCATTGCCGCACGTTGCTCGCGGCCGCGGGGCGGCCGGTCGATCCGGACGAAACCGTGTACATTGGCGACTCGGTCGATGACATGAAGGCGGCTCGCGCCGCGAACATGTGGGCGGTGGGCATGGTGCCGCCGTACCTGGAGGCGGCATCGCATGGCCCCTTGCTGCGCGAGCGCGGCGCGCATCTCATCATTGAAGATGCGGCGACGCTGCCCGACCTGGTCGATAACTTTACGACGCGCGTCGCTCTACAGACCAACTAACCGATGCACAAGGGGGCCTTGCCTCTCGCCATGGAGGTGCGACGCAAGATGGTGCACGTGAGCACCGCGCTGGGGCTGACGGCGCTCTTGTATGTGCTTCCGTACCCCGTGGCGCAAGGCACGCTCCTTGCGGCTGCTGTGTGTGCCGTTGGGGCGGAATGGGCGCAGACGCGCTCGGCACGCGTTCGGCGGTGGGTTGCCGCAACCGTTGGTACCCTGATGCGCGCCGAGGAGCAGCGGTCGGCGACGGAACGCGCGTTCCGGCTCAACGGCGCCTCTGCGATGCTTGTAGGGGCGGCCCTGGTGGCGTGCAGCACGCCGCTGTCCATTGCCCGCGCGGCACTGCCCGCTGCGCTGCTCGCCGATGCCGCTGCGGCCCTGGTGGGGCGCCGGTGGGGCACCCACCCGTGGCCCGCGCAAGATCGAACCGTAGAAGGCTCCGCTGCCTTCGTGGGCACCGGCCTGCTGGTCTGGTTCATCAGTGCCCCGTCGCTGCTGGGGGCCGGAGCCGTGGCCGTGGCCGTGGGCGCGCTTGTGGAAGTGTGGCCCCTTCCCCTCAACGATAACATCCGCGGCCCGCTCGCCGTTGCGTATGCAGGCTGGGCCGTGCTCCTCATCCACTGACCTGCTACCTGTTATGGCCAACCTGACCTCGAATGCCGTGAAGCGCTGGGCCGGGCTCGACAGCCGTCCGCAGCCTCCGGTCATTCCGGTGCGGCACCCGGTCGTCCTCATGCACGGATTTGGCATTGGCGGGGCGGTGCGGCGCGGCGGCCACTTGCATACGGCGGCCATGCACCTGCGCAGCCGCGGCGTGCGGGCGTTCGCGCCCAACGTGCCGCCCTACAGCACCGTGAAGGTGCGCACCCAAATTTGGGAACAGCACCTCACCCACATCCTGGAGGCGCTGGGCGCTACGCGCTGCACCCTCGTGGCCCACTCCATGGGCGGGCTCGACGCGCGCTATCTCATCCACGCCATGGGCTGGCACGCCCACGTGGATGTGCTGGTGACGGTGGCCACGCCCCACCGCGGCTCGTCGGTTGCCTCGTTCATCCTGGAGCAGCCCCCGGCGGTGCGCGGCTGGATCGGCGAGATGGCCGACTGGCTGGGCGCACAGGTCTCGGACCACGGCCCCGCCAACGCCTTGCAGTCGATCCGAGAGCTCACCCCCGAGCACATCCAAGAGGCGTTCAACCCCGAGGTGCCCAACCATCCGTCGGTGACGTACTGGTCGTACGCCGGCGCCGCGGGCCGCGGGACGGACGTGCCGGTCGATCCGGTGATGCGCGTCCTGAATGCGTACCTGTACGACCGCGAAGGCCTCAACGACGGACTCGTCTCCATTGAGAGCGCCCAGTGGGGCGACTTCCGCGGGACCCTGGCGGCCAACCACGCCCAGCAAGTGGGCCTCGACCGGTCGCTGGGGAAGTCGGCGTTCGAGGCCAATGCGTTTTACGCTGAGGTTGCGCAAGACCTCGCCGCTGCGGGTCATTGAGCGGCGGCCGGGCGAAGGCGCGCTGCCGGATGGATCCCGCGCGGGCCGCGTGCGTCCGATCGTTGCGCTCGCTTTGTCGCTAACACGTTTGCCTATCCATGCCGCCAACCATCGATCGCCTGCCCGTCGGCACCCAAGCCCCAGACTTCGAAGCGCCCACTCCGGAGGGCACCGTGCGCCTCAGCGATTTCCGCGGACAATGGGTGGTGCTGTACTTCTACCCCAAGGACGACACGCCCGGGTGCACCAAGCAGGCGTGCAACCTGCGCGACGGCTATCAAACATTGCAGGATGCAGGCCTCGCCGTCATTGGCGTATCGGAGGACGACGTGGCCTCGCATGAAGCCTTTGCCGCTAAGCACCAGCTTCCGTTTCCGCTGGCGGCCGACCCCGACCACGACATCCTGAACGCCTACGGCGTGTACGGCGAGCGGAATATGTACGGCAACACCTTCATGGGAACGAAGCGCACCACCTATCTCATCGATCCCGAAGGCACCATCCGCCATGTGTTCAAGCGCCCCAAAACCGGCGACCATACAGCCGAGGTGCTCGAAAAGTGGCACGGCGTGACCGACGCCTAATTTCGGCTATTCGCCGTTGACCTTGAACTGGCGGAGGGAGCGAATCGCGGATGGATCGTCTGAAAGATCGGCCGCCCGCTCGATCAACCGTTCGAGTTGATCTTTGGCCAGCGGCTGGTCGATGGCGCTGATGTCGTACGCGATGCCGTACGCCGGAAAATCCCAGTGGTTGGACTGCACGTTGCTGGCCCCGGCTTCGTAGATGCTGTCGTCGATGGCTTTCTTCGTACCGCGCACGTCGCTGTGCACCACCGCAAGGACCCAGTACGGCGGCTCGGCACGAACGCCAATTTGCTGGCCCGGCGCAAACACCGTGTCGCGCACCGTGCCTTGTTCGTTGAACAGGCGCGTTGAGCCGGCCATGTGCTTCGCGATGCGCGGCTGGGCCTCTTGCGTGGCAGCGCCAATGTGCGGCGTCGTCACGACGTCCTCCAGCTCGGCATACGGATTCTGCCACGAATCGTCGGCGCTGCCGGGCTCCTCCGGATACACATCGATGGCCGCGGCCCGCACATGGCCCTCGTTCACGGCGCGCGTCAGGTCCGAGGGGTCAAAAAGGAATCCACGAGCCGCGTTAATGAACCCGCGCGGACTGTTGGCGGGCCGGTCGGCGGCTAGCTGCTGGAAGTGATCGTACGTGATGAGGCCCGCATTCGATTGCCCCCGCGGATCTTCGGCCGACACATGCAGCGTCACAAAGTCGCCGGCCCGAAAGGCCTCGTCAAGCGAGTGGCAGGCGCGCCATCCGAGCGTAGCACCCACCTCGCGGGCCACGTCCGAACGGTCGTAAAAGCAGATGTCCATGCCAAAGGCATCGGCGATGCGCGCCACTTGCTTGCCGATATTGCCCAGGCCCACAATGGACAGCGTCTTGCCCTTCAGCTCGTAGCGGCGCGCGCTATCCTTCGTCCACAGATGCTGCCGCCCGGCATCATTCGCCGAGAAGATGCGCCGCGCAAGGCATACCATCTCGCCCATCACCAACTCCACCACCGAGCGCCCGTTGCTCACCGGGTCGTTCATCACCAGCACGCCCTCGCGTGCGCAGGCCTTCTTGTCGACCGTGTCGTCGCCAATGCAGCACAGCATGATCGCGGCAAGGTTGGGCGAGGCCTGCAGCACGTCCTCCGTCACCGGAAACTTGCTGCGCTTGTACAGCAGGTCGTGGTGGCCCTCCGCAAGCCGCTCCACCACGTGGTCGATATTTTCGGTCGCCGATTTGGGAAGGCGCTCGGGCGTGATGCCCTGCTCGCGCAGGTAGTCGTCCAGGGAGGGATCGGGTTCCTCCAAGATGAGGGCCTTCGAGAACGATGGGGCGAGAAAGCGGGTGCGCGGTGCCGTTTCGGTTTCCGGCATGGGAGCAAGAGTAAAGCGAGGGGTAACGAGCTATCAATCAGAACAGTCCGGTGCAGCAGTGTTTCGTGGGAGCGCTTCCACGCGGCCGCGCCTATGCCGCGACGGGCTGCCCGTTCGTGCGGCGCTCGGCGCACGTCGCGTCGTGCAGGGTGAGGGCGACCCCGTTCGTGAACAGCGTGAGGGGAGCGGTTGCCTCCGAGACCGTGAGCGCGCCGCCGGCTGCGTGCACAGTCGTATCGGCCTGTAGGCGGTGCAGCGACAGATCGCTCCCCGCGCCATGAAGCGTCAGCGGGCCATGTACGTCGGTGCAGGCGACGGTGGCGCCGTGGGCCTCAATGTTCACCGGCCCGTGCGGCGACGCGAGCGATAGGCGTCCGCCGGACACGTGCAGAGCAAGGGTATTGGAGAGGTCGTGCGCCCAGCACCCCCCGCCGGCCATGTGAAGCGTTGCGCGGAAAGCCGATGGCAGGGCGATGTCCAGAAACAGACCAAGCGATTCATTCCACCGCCGCAGCCATTGCGTGCGGGCATCCGTGGCGCGTGCATCGGCCTCCCATTGCACGTGGATGTCGGCCCCTGCTTGCTGGGTGCTCAGGGGCAGGGTGCGCATGCGCTGTTGGGCCTGATCGGCAGAAGGGGCCGTCAGGTAGCTCTGAATCGTGAGGCGGGCCTCGGCGGGGGTGAGCCGCACGCGTGCCCCGGGCACTTGTAGGTGCAGATGCCCTGCGCCTTGGGCATCAAACGACTGTTCGGCTACGCGATGCGCAGTGTTGGGAAGGGACCAATCGGACATAACCGCTCAATCATGAGGGAAAGACATTGGGCACCACGATTTGTATAATACAAAGCACACGCCGCAGTGTCCATGCGGTTTTTGCTCTTGCTCCTAAGACACAATCTTTGATGCCATCCCACCCAACCTCCACCCGCGACACGATGCGTGGGCGCCTCAACCAAAGCCGCGTAAAGCTCTGGGTTTTGATGAATGCCAGCCGCGGATGGGTGGCCGCAGCGGCCGTGGGGCTTGTCGTTGTGGTTTTGCTTGTAGGCGGGGCGGTAGCGCCCGCTTCGCTTGCGTCGGGCGATCCCGTCGAGACGCTGTTCCAGGGGCTGCTAACAGCCATTATCACGGCGGTATCGCTCGTTATTTCGATCAACCAGGTGGTGCTTTCACAAGAGCTGGGGCCGCTGGGCGATCAGCAGGAGCGGATGGATAAGGCGTTGTCCTTTCGTGCGGAAGTGGCCGACGCGTTGGATCTGGCCGTGAGTCCGCCCGCCCCGGCCGCGTTTCTTGAGGCGTTGCTTCGGGGCATTGCCGCGCGTGCCAAAGCGGTGGGGAAAGCAGCCAACGATGCGTTGCCCGCGGACGACGCGCGGGAGGCCCTGTGCACCTACAGCGAGGACACCGCGGCACATGCCGAGGAGGTTGCGGATCAGCTGTCCGGTGCGCAGTTTGGCACGTTTGCGGTGGTGTTTGCCGCGCTCAACTACAACTACTCGCAGAAGATCAACGAGGGGCGCCGCCTGCAGGCGATGGATGCAGTGAACGGAGAGGCACAGGGGGTAGAGGCCGCTTTGGAGGCGGTCGTGAACCTGCTCACGCTGTTTGGCCCCACGCGCGAGCACATCAAGACGCTGTATTTTCAGTGGGAGCTCATTGACCTGTCGCGTTTTTTGCTGTACACCTCCATTCCGGCGCTTCTTGTCGCCACCTGCATGATCTTGTACGCGGATGCCGGAATGACTGCAAGCCTGTGGACCCTGGCGGGCCTCGATGGCATGGTGTGGGTTGTGGCTTTGGCAACGGCCGTGACGCTGCTGCCGTTTATGGTACTGCTTGCCTACATCGTGCGCATTGTGACGGTCGCCAAGCACACGCTGGCCATGGGGCCCTTTGTGCTGCGTACAAAAGGCAGCGAGGGTGACGATTAGACGCCGCGTCCGCCCGCGGGCCGCGTGTAAACAAGCAGCGGACTGCACCCGCAGGGGTTGCAGTCCGCCCAGGGGAGCAGCAAGACGAAACGGGGCTGCCGGGAAAGGCCTACCGAACGATGGTCACGCGCTGGGTGCTGCTGAACGTTTCGCCGCGGGCGCGCAGGAGGTAGAGTCCGCTGGGCAAATCACCGGCCTCCAGCGCAATGCTCTGCGCGCGGCCCGCCCCAAGCGTACCGCGATAGAGCGTTTTCACCTCACGGCCAAGCATGTCATACAGCGTCACGGTGACGTATTGCGTCTTTTGCACTTGCAAGCGCGTTCGGCCGGTGGTGCGCACCGGGTTCGGCGTTACGTTTGCCCACTGATATGCGCCGCGGAGGCCCACGATGGCCGTCACGGGGCCCGCAAACGACACATCGCCGTCGGCATCGACCTGGCGGAGCCGGAAAGCGTAGGAGCCCGGTGCAAGGCCACGCACGCGGAAGCGATACGACGTTTCGGTTTGGGTGGTGCCGGCACCCTCGCGGCGTCCAACGGCTTGAAACGCGCCGTCAACCTTCTGCTGAACCTCAAAGTGGCTGTTATTGGTCTCCGCAAGGGTCGTCCAGCGAAGCAGGACGTCGCGGCCATCGGCGGTGGCAGTAAAGGCGCCCATCTCGACGGGAAGCGCGCCGCCGCCCGTGGTGGTGCCGGGGGTAAACGCCGAACCAAGCGTGGTGCTCTCCACCATGCCTCCGTAGAAGTCAGGGTTGCGGGTGGAAGAGGTGCCGTCCGCTTCGGGGGCAAACGCCGTGTCGTAGTCGACGATGTCTAGCTGCGTGCCGGTGTCGTTTTCCAGGTAGATGATGTCGCCCCCGTTGTTGAGCGCAGGACTTCCGGTGTCCGTAACGCCTGGAATGCCGGTGGGCGTGCCGCCAGCGAAAATAGTTGCCGCCTCTTGGGGCGCGAGCGACGTGCCCGACGGAAACGTGTAGGTGTTGTCGGCAGCATCACGCAGCACATACCCCGAGAGGTCAATGGTGCCGCCTGAGATATTTACAACCTCAATGAACTCCTCCTCTGCATCGCCGCCGTTTATGCCGTCGCCGTTCGTGTCTTGCGAGCTGCCTGGATTGGCAAAAAACTCATTGATGATGAGCGTTTGTGGCGCCGGGGATAGTTCAATGAAGTTGTCGGTTGGGGTTGTAGACAAATCTTGCGGGGGAACCGCAGCAACGACGAAGCTGGGTTTGCCCGTGGAGGGGTTCACAAACCCCGATGCTAAAACGGTCACCGTTACATTGTCCAGTCCACGTGCCTGCAGGTTGGCATTGTACGACGCTAGGAACGACGAATTGTCGTTGGGACCCACGCGCACCACGTAATCGTCAGTGGGCAAGTTATCGTACAAGACCGTCTGCTTGTAGCCAAGCGCGTCGACGACAACAGCCCCGCGGGTGAGCACATCAACGGTTCCTGCGTCAGGCGTGCCATGTACGGCAAACACGTCAATCAATCCGCTTCCGCCGGCGGTGGTGGTTTGGTTGTTGACGACCGACAGCGAGAAATCACCTACATCGCCCAGGGCGATGGCTTGGTTGAACGTATCAGCTGCAAAGTTGACCGTTTGCGAAGTTACCTGCTGATCGCTCGAACTTGTGCTGCTGGCGTCATTCACCGTGAGCGTGAGGTCTTGCCCGGCAGGTACGCCGCTTGCAACGAGTGCGCCGCGGAAGGGGAAGTCATTGAGCTTATCAAGCTGTGTGCCGCCGCTGTCAAGGATGTAGATATCCACATCGCCAAACCCTGCGGCATTATGGATAACTTGCAGGTCGGCGGTCTGCTGCGCATAGCCTGTAGATGGCAAAAACCCTACAAGAAGTAGCGCACAGGATGCAAAGAAGATGCTGAGATAGCGTAACGTCGTAGCAGTTTGTCTCATAACAGGTACCGGTGTTTAACCCCCAAATGCGAGTTGCGCGTGTCCGATACGACCTACTGGACGATTTTAAAGTAAAAGTGAAAAGAACGCATTGTGCACTATTTTTGTGAATTCGGCGTATAAAATAGCCGCCTATTGCATGATGTCATTGGATACCGAATATGAGCAGTTGGAGCGCCCCGGTGAAACGTTTGGGGCGTGCGGGATGGTGTCATACCGCGCCTTCCAGTCCCGAACGGTCTCGTCTGAAAGCGTCTCGACGACCGCTCCGATGTCGGTGAGGGTCTTGCGAATGCCGTTGAGCTCTTGCCGCATGATCATCTGTTCTTTTTCGGGCAGATATAAATCGATGACGGTCAGTTGATTTTTGACCACATCCGACAGCATCTGCCGCAATTCGGCGATGGTTTGCTCCCGCACGCGTTGCTGCCGCCGCCGCACGGTCCAAAAGATACCGGCGTGGATCATGCCCACCGCAATGGCTACGCTCGCCATAATTTGCCAAAAGAGAAGCCCCGTCGCGCCTGCGGCCATCGGGGCGCCGACAATGACGAGCAGTGCGGCTACACTGAGCCACCATTCGATATGATTGAGGAAGACCTGCTGCACGCGTTGTTGCGACATAAAAACGAGGGCCGTAAGGAGAGAAAACCATGCAGGCGGCAGGCGTTGTCTGACATCTCATCAGGGACTGCGCGCAGCTGGGCCGGTACAGACGTGTCAGATAAAGCCTACGTGAAGTACGCACATTCAAGATGGTACGCAGTGCCTTCAAATACAAAGGCGCAGTCGACATGTAATTCGTTCTTTACGTGTGTATCGGTGATCCGTCGACCGCTCACGTTTCACCACGCACGCCACGGGGACCTTTCAATGTTGTAACGCCCCGGCCTGAAGAGCACCTCTGCTTCGTTACGGTCGTACAGCGCAGTGACACGGGTCTTTTCATCATTCCGCAATCGCTATGACGCTTACATACTTCGGCCACTCCACTTTTCAGATCGAGACCGGCGGCACGACGTTGCTGTTCGATCCGTTCTTTAACGACAACCCGCACACCGAGACGGTGCCCGCAGACCTGTCGCCCGACGTAGTGTTGCTGTCGCATGCGCACTTCGATCACTACGCCGACATTGAGGGCGTGCTGGCGGCCAGCGATCCCACAGTAATTGGTACGTTTGAGGTCATTTCGCGCGTGGGGAGCGACTACGATCACGAGAAGGTGCAGCCCCTCAACGAAGGCGGAACGGTGCACTTTGACTGGGGCTCGGTGGAAGCTGTGCATGCGCGCCACACGTCGTCTTTCCCCGATGGAAGCTACGGCGGCGTGCCCGTTGGTTTTGTGCTGGAGCTTGCCGACCAGTGCGTGTACTACACCGGCGACACGGCACCTTTTGCCGAAATGCAGTGGATTGGCGATATGTATGACGTCGATCTGATGCTTGCTCCCATCGGCGATACCGTGACGATGGGCATTGAGGGCGCGCTGATGGCGGCGGATATGGTCGATCCGGCGTTGTTTGTGCCGGTGCACTACAACACCTTCCCCTTCAACCAGATTGACCTAGACGACTTCACGGAGGTCTTTGACGAGGCGGGCTTCGATACGCACATCATTCCGTTTGGTGGTACGCTGGAACGCTAGCGGCCGCAACCAAACCAAAGCAAAAACGCACGCGGACCCGTCGGCACGGCCGGCGGGTCCGTTTGTGGTTAGGGGATCAACCCGCGGGCCGCGCGGCTTCTGTTCCATACTGCTTGCCCTGCGCCCTCAATGCCCTGTATTCGTATGCCGGTACCTCGCATAAAAATCTGCTGCATTCAGCGTCCGGCTGAGGCGCGCGAAGCGGTGTTGGCTGGAGCAAACGCGCTCGGGCTTGTGTCGGCCATGCCCAGCGGGCCGGGTGTCATCGACGAAGCGACGGCGCGCGGGATTGCAGCCCAGGTGCCCCCGCCGGTGGCCACGTTTTTGCTGACCAGCGCGCAGCGCCCCGCCGCCATCATCGCGCAGCAACAGCGCATCGGCGCAACGGCGGTGCAGTTGTGTGATGCGATAGATCCGTCGGACGATAAGGCGCTCCGCAGGGCACTGCCGCGCACCCATTTGGTGCAAGTCATTCACGTACAAGGCCCCGCGGCCCGCGCAGAGGCGGCAGCGGCAGCACCGCATGTCGACGCGTTACTGCTCGATTCAGGGAATCCGCAGGCTGCGGTGAAGGAGTTAGGCGGCACGGGGCGCGTGCACGACTGGGCGATCAGCCGCACCATTCGTGATGCCGTAGACGTGCCCGTTTTTCTGGCGGGCGGCTTGCACGCGGGCAACGTGGCGGCAGCCATTGCGCAGGTGCGGCCGTTTGGGGTGGATGTGTGTAGCGGCGTGCGCACCAACGGCATGCTCGATGCCGAAAAGGTCCGGGCCTTTGTAGCGGCGGTGCAGGATACGCGTAGCGATGCGTAAGCGGCGATCCCTGACGCCCTACCACGGGAGGCGCCGGCGCAGCTGGTGCGTCCAGGCGCGGCCTTCGGGGAAGCCAAGCGCCGCGGCGCCCGCGAGGTAACAGCCCGCAAAGCTTCCGCCCACCAAGCCCGCCAGCACGAGCGGCGGCCACGCCGGCAGCATCCACCAGAGGCCCGTGCATAGCGCACCGACGATCGTAGCCAGCAGGCCCATCCGGCCGATGGCGCGCCACGGCAGGACGAGGGCCGGCAAGCGGGCGTGCAGGGCACGGCGGAGCCACCACAGCTCCATCCACGCCCCGGCGCTCGCGCCCAAGCCCAGCCCTACGGCGCCCAAAAACAGCGGCTCGCCCGCCAACGGATGGCCCACCACCGCCGTCAGCGCCACCCGATCGAGCAAAAACATGGCGGGCAGGGCCACGGCGGTCGAGACGCCCACGCGCCACGCGGCCACGCGGGCAGGCGTCTTCGTTTCCTCAACGGCGTAAAACGCATTTTGCAGCAGCCGCGCGAAGGTCGAGGCGAGGATGCCCAGCGCGTAGGCCCCCAGCACCAGCCACACGAGCCAGGTGCTGGCCACGCCAAACTGTCCGCGTTGCAGCAGGGCGGCCACCAGCAAGTAGCCAAACGATAGGTAGCCCACGACGGTGGGCACGGTGAGGAAGGCGATCTGGCGGAGCGAGCGCCGCACGCGTTCGGCAAACGTTTGCCGGGCCGCCGCCGTGAGGCGCGACAGCTCGGGCAGCTCGGAGGCCGCCACAGCCAGTCCAAATAGGCTGATGGGCAGCAGGTAGAACAGCTGCGCAAAGCGAAGGGCGCTGAGCGCGCCAACGGCCAGAAACGTGGCCAGGAAGGTATCGAGGTAGCTGGACAGCTGCACCACGCCGCGGCCCGCCACAACCGGACCAAACGCCCGCAGCGCATCGCGCACGCCGTGCACCTGGGTGGAAAGCGACAGGCGGAAGCCCGTGAGGTGGCGCGCCACAAACGGGAGCTGCACGCCAAACTGTAGCGCGCCGCCCACCAGGGCGCCGCCGCAGGCCGCGAGCACGAGCCGCGCGAGCTGGTCGGAGGCAAGGGCCGCGGGCGTCCAGGGCGTGCCCGTCCAGTACAGCGCGCCCGCCGCGAGGGCCGCGATAATGCTCACGTTCCACAGCGCAGGGGCCACGTACGGAATGAAAAACTGCCGGTGGCTGTTGAGGATGCCCAGCGCCCACGCCGCGAGGGTCGCCAGGCCTGCCATCGGAAAGATGATGCGCACCGCATCGACGAGCAGGTCCAGCCGGTTGATGGCGCGCGCGCCGGCGGCCACTTGGGCCGCATCGCCCACGTAGCCCGGTGCAAGGACGATGGCCAGCGGCCGCGCCGCCACCACGCCCACAATGACAAGCACGCCCACGATAGCCAAGAGCAGGCCAAAGATGGCCCCTGCGAAGCGGCCGGCCGCCTCGGGCGACTCCTCCTCCAACAGCCGGGTGTACACCGGAATGAAGGCCGCCGAGATCGTGCCCTCGCCCAGCAAGTTTTGGATCAGGTTGGGCGACTTGAACGCGACCTGCAGCACGTCGGTGAAGGCGCTTACGCCAAAGTAGTAGGCAAAGGCGCTCTCGCGCAGCAGCCCGGCCACGCGGCTCGACAGAATGCCCGCTGCCACCGACCCGGCGCGGCTGTCGGACGAAGCGGCAGACGGCTCGTTGGGGGGCGACGCGTCGGTCTCATCCATGAGCTATCGGGTGCGCTCCATGCCAGGAAAGACGCCGTCGAGCACCAGGTGGCTAAAGTAGCCGATGACCGCCGCCCCATAGAACGGCACGCCTACCAGCGGACGCTCGGGCATGTGGAAATACGGCAGTACGAGGATGGGCGCCGGGACGAGGAGCATGGCCCACCAGGTGTGGGTCCACCCGCGGTGCTTGCCCATGGCGGGTACGAGCGCAAAGAGGCCGAGGTAGGCCGCGTAGCGAAAGTGGCCCATCAGGATCAGGTAGAGGTCCGTCAGGAAGAACAGCACATAGAATACGCGTTGCCCCTTCGAGTCGGTGTCCACGTCGGGCCACAATCCGAACAAGAGGGCCAGCACAAAAACGCCCAGCGGATAGGCAAGGAGCTCCCACGCGGTGAACTGCTGATAGGCCGCGTTGATCGAAAAGACGTAAATCAGTGCTGCCACGTAGCCTGTACCAAATACGGAGGCACCGGCCACGTGTCCTTTGTATCCAGCCACGATGTGCGGAAGCGGTCTGTGCGAAAAGGCGTGGAATGGTATGTACGCCGCATGTGTGGCGGTGTGCCATAGGCCGGCAGGGCCGGGCGTTGCAATCCGGTGTGAAAATGCCGATGTTGCAGCGTCACACCCATCCACCGGTTTTCTGACGCCATGATCCGATCGTTTCTAGGGCAGCACCCGCGGTATAATGAAAGCAACTACATAGCCGACTCGGCGGTCGTGCTGGGCGACGTAACGTTGGGCGAGGGCGCGAGCATTTGGCACAACACCACCGTGCGGGGCGACGTGAACGCCATTCGCATCGGGAAGGCGTCGAACGTGCAGGACAACAGCTGCGTGCACGTCACCCACGGCACGGCCCCAACCGACGTGGGCGCGTACGTGACGATTGGCCACGGGGCCATCATCCACGGCTGCACGATTGAAGACACGGTGCTTGTAGGCATGGGCGCGACGGTGATGGATCATGCCGTGATTGGCACGTGCAGCATCGTGGGGGCGGGGGCGCTGGTTACCGGCGGTACCGAGGTGCCGCCCCGGTCGATGGTGCTGGGGCAGCCGGCGCGGGTGGTGCGCTCGCTCACGGACGCCGAGGTGGCGCGCATTCGGACGTATGCCGAGAACTACCTGCGGTACAGCGCGGCCCACGCGGGGCGCGAAGTCCCCGACGACAATCCGTGGTACGACCCGTCAGAAACACCGTGGCGCAACACGCAGTAACCGCGCACCGGCACGAAGCCCTCGTAGTTCAACTGGATAGAACGGCGGCCTCCTAAGCTGCAAATCCTGGTTCAAGTCCAGGCGAGGGTACCATGAACCGGCCGGGGGCGCTGCGTGCGGCGTCGCCTACGAGGACAAGGCGTCGCGCACCCAATCGTCGGCCGCACCCTCCAGGGTCAGCAGCTCGTGCGGCGGCACGTTGAAGTCGGTGTGCGCCCAATCGCCGTGTCCATTGCGCAGCGCGCGGTATTTCGAGCGGTATGCGTCCGGCCGTGCGGCGATGTCGGCGAGGGCGTCGGCCGCTGCGTCAACATCCGCCCGCGTATTGTACAGGCCGAGCGACACGCGCACCATGCCCGGTTGCTCCTGCGGCGTGCAGGTATCGAGGCAAGAGTCGGGAGCCACGCCGGTTGCATCGGCGATGCCCAGCAGTTGCCGTTTTAGCAATCGGGGCAGGCACCGGACGCAGCAGAGCAGACATGGCCCCGCGTCCCAATCCGGCCCCGTGGGTAGATCCTGCATCGTGTAAGTGTCCGGTAAACACCGCTTTTGCAGCCTCAATCTGTATCCCACGAAACGCACGTTGGGCCACAAGCGTGCGTGTATACGCGTGCTCACACATCCAAAACCTTCGCATCCCGCATGTCAAAACTGAACCTCAAGCCCTCTCATCAGGCCGTTCAGGACTATTACGACCAGCTTCAATCCTATGCCAACGTGGGGGCTGAACACGAAGGTGCTGTGCGCACGGCCTTTCGGGATCTGCTCAACCACGGGGGGCAGCAGATGGGTTGGACGCTCGTGCCTGAAAAGACGCTGCGCGAACGCAACATTCGTCCTGACGGCGTGCTGGTGGATCACTTCGATCTGCGCAAAGGCTTCTGGGAAGCAAAAGACAGCGCCGACGATCTCGACCGCGAGATCCAGAAGAAGATCGACAAGGGGTACCCGACCAGCAACATCATCTTTCAGGAGCCCAATCGGGCTGTGCTGGTGCAGGACGGCGGTGTTGTGTTCGATGCGGACATTACGGACCCGCAGCACCTTGTGGACTGCCTGCGGATGTTCTTTGACTACGAGGAGCCTGCCCATGAAGAGTGGGAAGCCGCTGTGTCCGAGTTCAAGGACCGCGTGCCCGACATCGGGCAGGCACTACGCGGTATCATTGAAGACGAGCTCGACCAAAACGCGAGCTTCCGGCAGGCATTCAGCGACTTCTTTGCGCTCTGCCAGCAGGCCATCAACCCGAACCTTTCGCGGGAGGCCGTGGAAGAGATGCTCATTCAGCACTTGCTCACAAGCCGCCTCTTCCGTACGGTCTTCCAGAATGATGCATTTGTGCGCCGCAACATCATTGCCCGCGAAATTGAGCAGGTCATTGATGCGCTTACGTCGCGTTCCTTTTCGCGCACCGAGTTTCTGAAGCCGCTTGACCGCTTCTATCTGGCCATCGAGAACGCTGCCGACGCAGCCACCGACTTTTCCGAGAAGCAAGAGTTTCTCAACACGGTCTACGAGCAGTTCTTTCAGGGCTTTGCGGTCGATGTAGCCGATACGCACGGCATTGTGTATACGCCGCAGCCCATTGTGGACTTCATGACGAACAGCGTGACCGGGCTTTTGCAGGAGGAGTTCGGCGTGTCTATTGGGGATTCGGGTGTGCATGTGCTCGACCCATTCACAGGCACAGGCAACTTCATTGTGCGCCTGATGCAAGAGATTCCCCGTCGCCAACTTCCGCAGAAATACGGGTCCGAGGGCGATCCCGAGTTGCACGCCAACGAAGTGATGCTGCTGCCTTACTACATCGCCTCACTCAACATTGAGCACGCCTACTACGAGCGCATGGGCACCTACGAGCCTTTTCAGGGCGTGTGCTTGGTGGATACGTTCGAGGCAGAAGACCAGCGCCAATCCCCGCAACTCTTCACGCCAGAGAACACCGAGCGCGTCAAGCAGCAGCAAGAGCAGTCCATCACCGTGGTGATTGGCAACCCGCCGTACAACTCAAAACAGGTTAATGCGAACGATAATAACCGAAATAGAACGTATGAACACGTGGATAGCCGGGTGCGAGAAACGTATGCATCTGATTCGTCAGCCACGAACAAAAATGCGCTCTACGATCCCTACGTGAAGGCGATTCGGTGGGCCACCGACCGGATTGGGGATGAGGGCATCGTGGCGTACGTGACAAATAGTAGCTTTGTCCATAAAAACTCATTCGATGGTGTTCGGAAACACCTGGCAGAGGACTTCGACGCGATCTACGTGCTGGACTGCGGCGGGAACGTCCGCAAGAATCCGAAACTCAGCGGCACCACGCACAACGTCTTCGGGATTCAGGTCGGCGTGAGCGTCACCTTCTTCGTGAAGCATGCAGACGGCGACCCCGAAACCTGCGACATCCGCTATTTTCGAATGGAGGAGTTCCTGACGAAAGAGGAGCGCTACGCGGTGATGAACGACGCCGAAGACTGGCGCGGCATCGCGTGGGACGAACTGGAACCGGATGCCAAGCACCGCTGGCTGGTGGAGCCGACGACGCGGGAGTTTGAGGCGTACATTCCCCTCGGCACGAAAGAAGACAAGAAGGCCGACTGGGGTGAGGCGGAGACGATTTTTGAGACGTACAGTCTTGGTGTCAACACGAACCGGGATGGCTGGGTGTACGACTTCGATAAAGCGGAGCTTCGCAACCGCATCAAGCAGTTCATTGCTACCTACAACGATGAAGTGCACCGCTGGGAGGTACGGAATGACCGTGATGCAAACCTGCGAGAGTTTTTGCTAAACGATGACAAGCAAATCAAGTGGAGCAGTAGTCTTCGTAGCGCAGCGAAACGCGGAAAGCGAGTAAATTACGATGCCGACAAAATCCGGCATGCACACTTCCGCCCTTTCTGCAAAAAACACCTCTATTTTGATCGGACGCTGGTACACCGAACCAGTCAGTTCCCCAAGGTGCTGCCTTCTCGTGAATCAGAGGAAGAGAGCGTCATTATCGCCCTTCGCACCACGAGCAATACGAAGGACTTCCACTGTCTCGCCACAGACCAGATTGCGGATCTCCACCTCACGGGCGATTCCCAATGCTTCCCCTTCTACGTCTACGACGAAGACGGCACAAACCGTCGGGAGAACGTGACCGATTGGGCGCTGGAGCGCTTCCGGTCGCACTATGACGATGCGACCATCACCAAGCGCGACATCTTCTACTACGTCTACGGCGTGCTGCACCACACAGGCTACCGTGAGCGCTACGAAGGCAACCTCAAGCGCCAACTCCCCCGCATCCCTTTTGCACCCGATACAGACGCATTTCGCGGCTTCGTGGAGGCCGGTGCGCAACTGGCCGAGCTGCACGTAGGCTACAAAGACGCGGAGCCGTATCCGCTGAATGAAGTGGAAGACGACGCTGCCAACTACGAGTGGCGCGTTGAGAAAATGCGGTTTCGCCAGAACAAGACTGCGATCAAGTACAACGACTTCCTCACGCTCGAAGGCATTCCCGAACGGGCACACGATTACCGTCTGGGGAACCGCAGCGCGCTGGAATGGCTCGTCAACCAGTACCGTGTGCGTACCTACAAACGCTACGACATCACCCACGACCCCAACGACCCCGACAACAAGTGGTACATCGCAGACCTCATCAAGCGCGTCACCACCGTCAGCGTAAAGACCGTGGACATCGTGGAGGGGCTGCCGGATTTGGGGTTGCCGGAGGAGTAATAAACTACATACCCCTCTGATCATACCACACATAGGGGACAGATCGGCCTTGAGCGCTTATAAGCCCGGTTTTCGCGGTCAAATAGGCCCCCTTATCTGCAAGTTGACACCCCCCTGTCTGCAATCTGAACACTTCCGCGCGCGAATGTAATGTAAGGAATGCGCGCAATACATAGAACACGCAGATAGTAGACCAGCCAGCAACAGCTTTTTCCCTCTGGCAGTCTCGTACCGAAAGGATCACGCAGCACGGATATTCCCTTACTAGCGCATCTTCACAGGTAAGCGAACAACATAACTTTGCCACAACCGCGAAATGTAGTGTGCGACCTAGGGCGCGCGCCGAACCCAAAGAATCATATTCACACCAAATCAGCATATAAAACCCCAAACCGCGACAGATAATGCAATGGAGCCTTATTTTATTTCCGGTAAGTCTATTACGTGCGATAACTTACTGATTGCCCTTTGGAATCCTGGTTCAAGTTCAGGCGAGGGTACCATGAACCGGCCGGGGGCGCTGCGTGCGGCGTCGCCTACGAGGACAAGGCGTCGCGCACCCAATCGTCGGCCGCACCCTCCAGGGTCAGCAGCTCGTGCGGCGGCACGTTGAAGTCGGTGTGCGCCCAATCGCCGTGTCCATTGCGCAGCGCGCGGTATTTCGAGCGGTATGCGTCCGGCCGTGCGGCGATGTCGGCGAGGGCGTCGGCCGCTGCGTCAACATCCGCCCGCGTATTGTACAGGCCGAGCGACACGCGCACCATGCCCGGTTGCGCCTGCGGCGTGCAGGTATCGAGGCAAGAGTCGGGGGCCACGCCGGTTGCATCGGCAATCCCCAGCAGCTGCCGCACGAAGGGTTGCGCACAGAAGCACTCGTTGCGCACCGCAATCCCGAAGTAGTCGTTCAGGATAGCCGTTACCAGGCCGTGGGGCAGTCCCTCCAGGTTAAACGTGAGCACGCCGATGCGCTCGGCCACCTCCAGCCGGTGCGAGCCGTACAGGTGCAAGCCGTCGATGGCGGTGAAGCGCTCCATGGCGTACTGCGTGAGGGCGCGCTCGTCCTCGGCAATCAGGTCCATGCCCACACGCTCCATCAAGAGGAGCATGCTGGCGAGCAGGAAGGCGCCCGGCAGGTTTGGCGTGCCGGTTTCTTCGCGGTCGGGCAGCGCGTCGGTGACAGTGTAGCGCTCGGTGTCGACAAACTCCACGATCCCGCCGCCCACTTCTTCCGGCTCGTGCCCGGCAAACAGGTCCTTGCGCGCCACGATGACGCCCGGACTGCCCGGCGCGTAGATCTTGTGGCCGCTCAGGCACACCACATCGAGGGCCTCGTCGTCGCGGTCGCCCGTTATGCGAATGGGGCTATGCGCCGCCGACTGTGCCGCGTCGACCACGCACAGCGCCCCCACGTCATGCGCGAGGCGCGCGATCTCGTGCACGGGGTTGGTGATGCCCGTGACGTTCGACGCTGCCGTGACGGCCACGTAGTTGAGCCGGTCGGCATGGGTGCGGATGGCACGGCGCAGGGCGTCCATGTCCACGCGGCCCGCTTCGCCGTCCGGATCGTGCGCAAGCGGCACGTGCACCACGCGGCCGGCGTGCTTGCGGTGCGGCAAATCGTTGGCGTGGTGCTCCATCATGGTCGTGATGACCACGTCGCGCGAGGGACGCTGCGCGGTAAGCACGCGCGCCATGCGGTTGAGGCCGCCCGTCACGCCCGTTCCGCAAAAGATGGCGGTGTAGGCTTCCGGCGCGCCCACAAAGCGGCGGACAATGGCGTGGGCCTCGTCGTAAAGGGCCGTCATGAGCGATGCCCCCATGTGCAGCTGCGAGTGCGTGTTGGCGTAGTGCTGCATCGCCCGGTCGGCCATGGCGCGGGCGGCGGTGCAGCGCAGGTTGGACGCGGCGCTGTCGAGGTAAATGCGCCGCTGACGGGTGCCATCGGCGCGTTCGTAGGTTGTGTCGAGCCCGTCGAACGAGGTGCGAAGCGCTTCCAGTAGCTGGAGACGCTCGGCGCGCGGGCGGTGTGTGGTGGCAGCGGGAACGGTAGAAAACATAGGGACGCGGCAATTCTTCAACAGGCACTCACAACATTCCAAAGATAGTTGTGCACATTGAGAAATGCAGGGGAGGTTATGCAAATTCTCCTGCGGCCTCGTGCTTTTTTGTCGAACGGTGCATGCCCCATGACGTGTGTTCGCGCAACCTATGTTCTGATGATCTTGTGGATGGCAACGGCGGCGCATAGCGCGGCGCAAACCATCTGGACGGCGCCGTATGTGCCCTCGCAGGTGGCGGTGGAGTGGATGCAGCCGTTGTATGACGACGCTACAGGCCGCTCGGGGCAGGCGGTGTTCGTGAGCGCTGGGTACCTGATCAACGAAAACATTGAGGTGGTTGCGGAAGTGCCGGTGTCGGTAAATGCCGCTGTCGCCGGAGGCGCCGCCACGTCCACGGTTGGAAATCCGTACCTGGGGCTGCGGCTCGCCGGGGTCGACTGGCCGTTTTTGGTGGAGGTCGGCGGGCGCTTGGGCCTTGCCTCGTTTGGCGGCGCGGCCGGGCTCGATCCGTTGGCGAGCGTGGGGCGCACCAAGGCGTTCGTGCCCGAGGAGTACAGCGGGCATTTGGCGCTCAACGGGCGGCTGCAGCTGGGCGAGAAGCTAACCGCGCGGTTGCGCGCGGGCCTCGTGTATGCCGAGCATCCCACGGCGCCATCGGGGGCCACGACCGAGCAGGCTGTTCGGTCGCACTACAGCGTGCAGTTCTGGCGCGAAGATGAGTGGGTGACGATTGGTCTTGCGGGCAGCGCCCGAACGGTGCTCACCACGCAGCCCGGCCCCAATACCCTCTTTTACGCCACGGGCACCGTCATCTTTAACACGCCGTACGTTCGGCCCGGACTTTTCTTGAGCAGCCCCATCAACTCGACCGTGCGCAACACGGCGCCGTACGTGCTGGGCCTTTCGTTGTCTACCAGCCTGTTCCGATAGAGCGCGGGCGGCGGTACCAAAAAAACGCCCGCCTGCCACAAGAGCAGACGGGCGTCGTACAGCGTTGGGTTGGATCTACGAGGCCCGGTTAGGCATCGTCGCCGTCGTAGGAGAAGGTCTCCTGCACCGAGCGATCTTGCTTGTGCACGATCAGCTCACTGGGCGCGTGCTTCTTCGCAACGGAGCGGGCGGCATCCACTGCTTCCTTCTTCGTGTCGTACACGCCCGCGGCTTGCTCCGCCGACTCACGCTTCACGGCCCAGCCGTCTTCGTGCGGAATGACGTGGTACACCGTCGTCGTGGCATCCTGCGCCGCGGCTTGCGCGTCCAGGAGCGCCGACAGGTCGTCGAGCTTCTTCGAAAGCGCGCCCACCTTCTCCGAGAGCCCCTGCACCTCGTCGCGCGTCGGGACGCCCAGGCGGCCCAGCGCACCGGTAAGCGTTTCGTTGACGGCTTTGCTCACCGTCTCGGTGGTCTTGTTGACGCTTTCGGTCACGTTCTTGCTGATGGTCTCCTGCTGCTTGCGCAGGTCGTTGGCCACGTCATCAATTTGGTTGCGGCGCTTGCCTTCGTAGGTTTTGCCGCGTTCGACCAGCGACTTAAACACCTTGTCGCCCTCTTCTTCGAGGCGCGACAGGGCACCGAGGCCCGCCAGCCATACCTCACGGGCGCGGCCGCTCAGCTCCTTCGTCACGTTCGACAATTCTTGCGGCAGCTGATTCGTTTGCTTCTGTTTGGTTTCTTGCGTGCTCATAACAGGTAGGGATAAAATGCAAAATACTGTGGCAAGGCAACTGCGCGTACTGCATATCCTTGAATAACGCGCTGCGTCATAAGGTTTCAAAAGAGCGGTAACGCGCCGCGTCATTTTACAATACGTTCATGCGACGCGCCCTGCCTCCGCGTGCTGTCATTTTGGCGGATTGGCGGGTGTGGTATGCTTTTGGTTCCGTTATGCGGTGAACGATGCAGGACATGCGCCTGCTGCTCCCCCATTACCGTCATCAATCACTCCCACATCGTATGAACCTGCAAAAGTTTACCGTTAAGGCGCAGGAAGCTGTGCAGAAAGCGACCGAAATTGCGGCGTCGGCCCATCACCAAGGGGTGGCGCCCGCTCACCTGTTGGAGGCGTTCGTGGGCGATCCCGAGAGCATTGCAACGTCCATTTTGCGGCGCCTGGGCGCTTCGGTGGAGGCGTTGCGGCAAACAGCCGAGGCCGAGCGCGAGAAACTGCCCACCGTTACCGGCGCTAGCGCGACGGGGCAGTACCTGAGCGAGGACCTCAAGAAGGTGTTCGACCGGGCCCGCGCCGAGGCCGATGTCATTGGCGACGAATACGTATCGACCGAGCATCTGCTCATTGGCCTGGTGGAAGGCAAAAACGCCATCGGCGACGCGCTGCGCGCGCAGGGCGCCACGAAGGACAAGATCATGCAGGTGCTAGGCGATGTGCGCGGCGGGCAGAGCGCCGACGATCCGCATGCGGAAAGCCGCTACGAGGCGCTCGACCGCTTCGCGCGCGACCTCAACGACCTGGCGCGTCAGGGCAAGATTGACCCGGTCATTGGGCGCGATCAGGAGATCCGGCGCGTGCTGCAAATCTTGAGCCGCCGCACCAAGAACAACCCGATCTTGGTGGGCGAAGCCGGCGTGGGCAAAACAGCGATCGCCGAAGGCATCGCCACGCGCATTGTGCACGGCGATGTGCCCGAGAGCATGCAGACGAAGCGCATCGTGGCGCTCGACATGGGGGCGCTCATCGCGGGCGCCAAGTACCGCGGCGAGTTTGAGGATCGCCTGAAGGCCGTTGTCAAGGAAGTGAGCGGCTCCGACGGCGAGCTCATCCTGTTTATCGACGAGATCCATACCCTTGTGGGCGCCGGTGCGGCCGAAGGCGCGATGGATGCGGCCAACATCCTGAAGCCCGCGCTGGCCCGCGGCGAACTGCGCGCCATTGGCGCCACCACGCTCGACGAGTACCGCAAGCACTTTGAGAAGGATCGCGCCCTGGAGCGCCGCTTCCAAAAGGTCATCATCGACGAGCCCTCGGTAGAGGACACCGTCTCCATTCTGCGTGGCCTAAAGGAGCGCTACGAGGTGCACCACGGGGTGCGCATTCAGGACAGTGCGCTCGTGGCCGCGGCCGACCTGAGCGAGCGCTACATCTCGGACCGTTTCCTGCCGGATAAGGCCATCGACCTGATCGACGAGGCCGCCGCGCAGCTCCGCATCGAAATCGACTCGATGCCTGCCGCGCTCGACCAGCTGGAGCGCGACATCCGGCAGCTGGAGATTGAGCGCGAGGCGGTGAAGCGCGATGAGGACGACGAGAAGCTCAACGATATCAACCGGCAGATTGCCGATCTCGAAGACGAGCGCGATGCCCTCAAGACGCGCTGGAGAGAGGAAAAAGACCTGATCCAGACCGTGCGCCGCGCGAAGGAGCAGATGGACAAGCTCCGCGTCGAGGCAGAAAATCTGGAGCGGGAAGGCAAGTACGATCGCGTCGCCGAAATCCGGTACGGCGAAATTCCGGAATTGGAGCAGGAGGCTGAAGCCGCCAACGAAAAACTGCAAGCCATTCAGGAAGACGGTGCGCTCCTCAAAGAAGAGATTGAAGGCGAAGACATTGCCGAAATTGTGGCGCGCTGGACGGGCATCCCCGTCAGCCGCATGATGGAGAGCGAGCGCCAGAAGCTGCTTCGCATGGAGGAGGAGCTCTCGAAGCGCGTGGTGGGCCAGCCCGAGGCCATCAAAGCCGTTGCGGATGCGGTGCGCCGCGGGCGCGCAGGGCTGCAGGAAGAATCGCGGCCCATCGGCTCGTTCATCTTTTTGGGCACCACAGGCGTCGGCAAAACGGAGCTCGCGAAGAGTCTAGCGGCGTTCTTGTTTAACGACGAGGACGCGATGGTGCGCATCGACATGAGCGAGTACCAGGAGCGCCACACGGCCAGCCGCCTGATTGGCGCGGCCCCCGGCTACGTGGGCTACGAGGAGGGCGGCCAGCTCACCGAAGCGGTGCGGCGGCGGCCCTACTCGGTGGTGCTGCTCGACGAGATTGAGAAGGCGCATCCCGAGATCTTCAACGTGCTGCTGCAGATGCTGGACGACGGCCGCCTGACGGACAACCAGGGCCGCACGGTCGACTTCACCAACACCATCATCATCATGACGAGCAACATGGGCTCGGAGGTCATCTCGGAGCGTATGGAGCTGGCATCGGACGATGGGCACCTGTCGGACGCCGAGCAGCAGAAGCTGGAAGAAGAAGTGCTGGCCCTGCTGAAGAAGCGGCTGCGTCCGGAGTTTTTGAACCGGATCGACGACATTGTGATGTTCCGCTCGCTGGGCCGCGAAGAGATCCGCGAGATCGTGGAGATTCAGTTCAACCGCATTGCGAAGATTGCGGCGAAGAGCCACGACCTCACGCTTACGCTCACCGACGAGGCCAAGGATTGGTTGGCCGAGCGCGGCTACGATCCGGCGTTTGGGGCGCGCCCGCTGAAGCGCGTCATGCAGCGCCAGGTCTCCAATCCCCTGGCCGAGGAGCTGCTAAGCGGCTGGATTGCAGACGGCGACACGGTGCGCATTGCCTACGACGCGAGCGCCGATGGGCTAACGTTTGAGACCGTGAAGCCCGAAGCGGCTGCGGCCCCCGCCACGAACGGCACCCCGCACGGTTGAGCCGAACCCTGTTCGGTCAAAACGACACCACAGCATTATCCGCCTACGCTAATGTAGGGACGATCCGCCGGAATGTAGGGACGACCCGCGGGTCGTCCCTACCACGGTAGGTCTAGCGTTCAGCCCGCAGGGCCGTGACGCTATGCGGATGCAGCGTTAGGGTGCCGCCCGCCACGCAGCGCGTTTTGTTGCGCACCATTTCGGTGAGCTCGTCGATGACGGTCCACGCCTCGCAGACGGGGTCGTCGTCGTGCGTTTCGGAAGGCAACGTGACGGTGACGGGGGCGTCGCCCTGGTTCATGAGCACGAGGAATGTGTCGTCGCGTACGGGTTCGCCGCGCGTGTTGGTGTCGGCGATGTGGCCGCGCAGCAAGAAGCCGAAGCAGCGCAGCCCGCCGTCGTTCCAGTCGGCGTCGGACATCTCGCGGCCGTCGGGGTGCCACCAGAGGGCATCGCCGGGGCCTTCTACTTCATCCCCCGCCGTAAGAAAGTGCCGCCGGTGAAAGCTAGGATGTGCCTTCCGGAAGGCAGTGAGGCGCTGCACAAACGTCAGAAACTTCTCCTCGCGGGCATCCAGGTCCCAGTCGTACCACGTCACCTCGTTGTCCTGGCAGTACGGATTGTTGTTGCCGCCGCGCGTGTGCGACAGTTCGTCGCCACCCAGTAGCATGGGCACGCCCTGCGAGAGGAGCAGCGTAGCAATGAGGCTGCGTTTGCGGCGCTCGCGGCACGCAACCACGTCGGGATCGTCGCTCGGTCCTTCCACGCCGCAGTTGGTGCTGAGGTTGTCGTTGTGGCCGTCGCGGTTGTTCTCGCCGTTGGCCTCGTTGTGCTTCCGCTCGTAGCTCACCAGGTCCTGCAGCGAAAAGCCGTCATGGGCCGTAATGAAGTTGACGGAGGCAAACGGCCGGCGCCCCGAGCGCTCGTAGAGGTCGCTCGACCCCGACACGCGCGTAGCAATTTCGCCCTGCAGCCCGCCGTCGCCGCGCCAAAAGCGACGCACCGCATCGCGGTAGCGGCCGTTCCACTCGGCCCATTGCCACGGAAAGCCGCCCACCTGGTAGCCGCCCGGCCCCACGTCCCACGGTTCGGCAATCAGCTTCACCTGGCTGAGCACCGGATCCTGCTGCACGATCTTGAAGAACGGCGCCAGCATGTTGATGTCGTAGAGCTCGCGCGCCAGGGCCGACGCAAGATCAAAGCGGAAGCCGTCCACGTGCATCTCGTTCACCCAGTAGCGCAGGCTGTCCATGATGAGCTGCAGGACGTACGGATCGCCGGGATCGAGCGTGTTGCCCGTGCCGGTGTAATCCATGTAGAACCGCTTGTCATCGGGATTTAGCTTGTAGTACGTGCGGTTGTCGATGCCGCGCAGCGAAAGCGTAGGCCCCATCTGATGGCCCTCGCACGTGTGGTTGTACACCACGTCGATGATGACCTCAAGCCCGGCGTCGTGCAGGGCGCGCACCATCATCTTGAAGTCGCGCACCGCGGTGATGGGGCCGTTGGTGGAGTACTCGGGCTCGGGCGCAAAGTAGGCCATCGTGTTGTAGCCCCAGTAGTTGCGCAGCCCCTTTTTGAGCAGATGCCGGTCTTGCAGCTTCGCGTGCACCGGAAGCAACTGCACCGTGGTGATGCCAAGATTTTGGAGATGGTCGATGATGGGCTCGGAGGCCAGGCCCAGGTACGTGCCGCGCAGGGGCTCGGGCACCTCGGGGTGGCGCTGCGTGATGCCCTTGACGTGCGTCTCGTAGATGATCGTCTCCTCCCACGGGATGGCAGGCGAGCGGTCGTTGCCCCACGAGAAGGTCTCCTCCACAACCGCCGCGAGCGGCGCGTAGGGGGCGCTGTCGGTCGTGCTAAACGACAGGTCTTTTTGCTCCTCGTCCGATACGTCGTAGCCAAAGAGGCTGTCGTCCCAGCGCAGCGGGCGCCCAATGGCCTTGGCGTAGGGGTCGAGCAGTACCTTGTTTGGGTTGAAGCGGTGGCCGTGGGCCGGATCGTACGGGCCGTACACGCGGTAGCCGTATAGCTGTCCGGGGCGCAGGTTCACGAGATAGCCGTGCCAGATGGGGCCGGTCCGCTCGGGCAACTCAAACACGAACGAGGGCTCGGTTGCATCTTTATGATCGAACAGCAACAATTCCACCTTTTCGGCATGTGCGCTATGCAGCGCAAAGTTGACCCCAATGCCGTCCCACATGGAGCCGCGCGGATAGGGTTTTCCGGGACGAATGCGCAATCCGCGCGGGGAGGAGACCGTGTCCACGCGTTGTTCAGCAACAAATTCTTCCATAAAACGGCATTCTGCGAGTGGGGAAATACGAACCGGCGGCGTTGGGCCTTACGGGATGCCGGGTAAAATATGCACGGCACCTTCATCCATCGAACAACCCCATGCGCATGTTCCTATGCACTACCGGCGCATCGTGCTATGAAGTCTCCGGTCTATTGCCTATCGTATGATCGGCGCATACGTGATCGGCGCGCACGCACAGCCGATGGGTTGCGTAGGAGCGGATGCGCCATCGCCTGTTTCTCTCCACCAACTGTTACGTCTCTTTCATGTCCACAGCACTTGAAGCAACAACGATGCCGTCGGATTGGTCGCGCATCATGATTACGTCCGTGCACCCGTCGGTGGATGGCGGGCGCTGGCCCATCAAGCGCGCCAAAGGCGAGTCGGTGCATGTGCGCGCCGGGGTGATCATTGACAGCCACGACGTGCTGACGGTGGAGCTGCAGCATCAGCCGCCGCAGACGACGGCGTGGACGACCGTGCGCATGACGCCGGAGGGCAACGACGAGTTTACGGCGTCGTTTGGTACGCACCAGCTGGGGCGGCATGCCTACCGCGTGCGCGCCTGGCTGAACCGCTTTGCGACGTGGCAGGATCAGTTTGCGCGCCGGGTGGACGGCGGCGAGTCGGAAGCGGAGCTGGCGAGCGAGCTGAAGGCAGGGCTCGATTTGGTGGCGCGGGCGCTGGAGGCAAGCGCGGGCCAAGACCGCGAGATGCTGGCGCGCTACCACGAGCAGATGCAGGACGGCCTGTACGACGCGGCCCTCAGCGAGGAGCTGGCGGCCCTGGTGCGCCGGTACGCGCCGCACGATCAGGAGACGGTGAGCGATACCTTTGAGGTGCTCGTCGATCCGGTGATTGCGCGCTCGGGGGCGTGGTACGAGTTCTTTCCGCGCTCGGCGGGCGACACGCCCGGGGCGCATGCTACGCTGGATGAAGCGGCAAAGCGCCTGCCCCGCATCAAGGAGTTGGGCTTCGACATTGTGTACCTGCCGCCGGTGCATCCCATTGGCGAAACGAATCGCAAGGGCAAAGACAACGCGCCCACCGCGGGCCCCGACGACCCCGGCAGCCCGTGGGCCATTGGCGGACCTACGGCCGACGGCACCTCCGGCGGCCACAAAAGCGTGCACCCGGCCCTGGGCGGCATTGAGGCGTTCGACCGCTTCGTGAGCGAGGCCGAAAGCCTTGGACTGAAAGTGGCCATCGACATTGCCTTCCAAACCTCGCCCGATCACCCGTACGTAGAAGAACACCCCGCGTGGTTTTACCATCGCCCCGACGGCTCCATCCGCTATGCCGAAAATCCGCCGAAGAAGTACCAGGACGTTTACCCCATCAACTTCGAAACCGACGATTGGCCGGCGCTCTGGCAGGAGCTGAAGAGCGTCTTCGAGTTCTGGATTGAACATGGCGTCACCATCTTCCGCGTGGACAACCCGCACACCAAGTCGTTTGCCTTTTGGGAATGGTGCTTGCAGGAGCTACGGAAGGATACGCCCGAACTCATTGTGCTGTCGGAAGCCTTTACGCAGCCGAAGACGATGTACGGGCTGGCCAAGCTCGGCTTCAACAACTCGTACACGTACTTCACGTGGCGCAACACGAAGCACGAGCTGGAAGACTACGCCCGTGAGCTCTTTCATACCGAAGTGGCCGAGTTCTTCCGGCCCAATTTTTGGCCCAACACGCCCGACATCCTGCACGATTATCTGGTGCACGGCGGCCGCGCGGCTCACAAGGTGCGCTTTGTGCTGGCGGCTACGCTGTCGAGCGCCTACGGCGTGTACGGCCCGCCCTACGAACACGTGTTCAACGTGCAGCACCCCGACCGCGAGGAGTACGCACAGAACGAGAAGTACGAGATTCGCACCTGGAACTGGAACGACCCGTCGTCGCTGCAGCCGTTCATGCAGAAGGTAAACGCGGCCCGCGCGCAGAACCCGGCGCTCCGCCAGATGCGCACCATCCAGTTTCATGACACTCAAAACCTGAACCTGCTGGCCTACACCAAAGAAACGGCCGACAACCTCGTGCTGGTGGTGGCCAACCTCGACCCGCACCATGTCCAAGAGGGCCAGGTGGTGCTGCCGCTGCATGAGCTAGGCCTGCCGCACGATCAGCCGTACGACCTGACCGACGTGCTGCACGACGCCCACTACACGTGGCAGGGCGCTGCAAATTATGTGCGCCTCGATCCGGGCCACACCCCGGTGCACCTGTTTCGGATTGCCCGGCACGGCCATCATGAAACGCAGCATCCGGTGTATCATCGCCCCGTGCACGCATAACACCCACGCACTCGCCTCTAAACGCCCCGAAAGCCTTCCCCTACGCCGCATGCCTGATCGATTTCTCGACGACCCGCTCTGGTACAAAGACGCCGTCATCTATGAGCTGCACGTCCGCTCATTCAACGATGCCAACGACGACGGATTTGGTGACTTCCAGGGGTTGCGCGAGCGGTTGCCGTACCTGGAGCGCCTGGGCGTAAATACGCTGTGGCTGCTGCCCTTCGTCGAGAGTCCGCTGAAAGACGACGGCTACGACACCTCCGATTACACGAAGGTGCTGCCCATCCACGGCGACCTGGACGACTTCCAAGCCTTCCTGGACGAGGCGCACGCCCGCGACATGCGGGTGGTGACCGAGCTGGTGCTCAACCACACCTCCGACCAGCATCCGTGGTTTCAGGAAGCGCGCGACCCCGCCTCCGACAAGCACGACTGGTACGTGTGGAGCGAGACGGAAGAGAAGTACGAAGATGTACGCATCATCTTTACCGATACCGAGGATTCGAACTGGACGTGGGACCCCAAGGCGCAAAAGTACTACTGGCATCGCTTCTTTAGCCATCAGCCGGACCTTAACTACGACAACCCGGCGGTGCGCGAGACGATGAAGGAGGTGATGTTCTTCTGGCTCGACATGGGCGTCGATGGGTTGCGGCTCGACGCGGTGCCGTACCTGTTCGAGCGCGAAGGCACCAACGGCGAGAACCTGCCCGAAACCATCGATTACGTGAAGGAGCTGCGCGCGGCCATCGAGGCGCGCTACGGGCCCGGCAAGGTGCTGCTGGCCGAGGCCAACCAATGGCCGGAGGACACGCTGCCGTACTTTGGCGATGCCGACGCCGAGCAAAGCACCGGCGTGCAGATGGCGTTCAACTTCCCGATTATGCCGCGCATGTACATGGCCCTGCGGCGCGAAAACCGGCGCCCGCTGGTAGAGATGCTGGAGCAAACCCGCGACATCCCCGACGATGCGCAGTGGGCCATCTTCTTGCGCAACCACGACGAGCTGACGCTCGAAATGGTGACCGACGAGGAGCGCGACTACATGTACAACGAGTACGCTGCCGAAGACCGCTTCCGGATCAACGTGGGCATTCGGCGGCGGCTTGCGCCGTTGCTGGGCGGCGAGCGCCGGCGCATCGAGCTGATGAACGCGCTGCTCTTTTCGCTTAAAGGCAGCCCTGTCGTGTATTACGGTGACGAAATTGGGATGGGCGACGATCCGTTCCTGGGCGACCGCAACGGCGTGCGCACGCCCATGCAGTGGAGCCCCGACCGCAACGGCGGATTCTCGCGGGCGCCGCATCATAAGCTGTTTATGCCGCCCATCAACCGGGGGCAGTACAGCTACGAGTTTGTGAATGTGGAGGATGCCGAGCGCGACCCGCATTCGCTCCTGCACTTTATGCGCCGCCTCATCACGCTGCGTCAGCAGCACAAGGAAGTGTTTGGGCGGGGCACGCTGGCGCTCATTCCGGTCGACAACCAGCGGGTCCTCACGTTTGTGCGGGCGCATGAGGGCGAGCAGATTCTGGTGATGGCCAACCTCTCGCGGTTCGCGCAGTCGGTTACGGTGCCGCCCCACGAGGCGCTGGCCGGACACGCGCCGGTGGAGCTGCTCGGCCAAACGGCCTTTCCCCAATTCGAGGCCGACGAGGACTATCACATGGTGCTGGCGCCGCACGGCTTCTACTGGTTCAAGCTGACGCCGGCGGACGACCTGCAGCGCGAAAGCGAGCGCCGGCGCGGCCTGCGCATCGAGACGGGCCCCAACGGCCACGAGCTGCCGGTGCTGCGGGTAAGCGAAGGGCTGCAGAACTTGCTTGTGCCCACCATGGCCCGCGACCGTGGCCCCGAACAACTCGAAGCGCTCTTGCCCGACTTCATCCAGAAGCAGCGATGGTTTGGCGGCAAAAGCAGCGCGGTCGATGACGTGTACGTGGCCGATGCAGTGCGCCTGCACACCAACCCCTCCATTTACCTCTCCATTCTCGCGGTGGAGACGGCCGAGGGCACGTCGCTGTACACGCTGCCGCTCACGGTGGCGCGCGTGGCCGAGGCCACGCATGTGCTGGAAGACCACCCGACGGCCGCGGTCGCCTGGATCGACATTGAAGACGACGGGCGCTATCTCGTGTACGACGCCACGGTGAACGAGCACTTCTGGGCCGTGCTGTTCCAGTGGTGGCAATCGAACAGCAAGCGCCGCTCCCTGAAGGGCTTGTACGTGGCCGAACCTTCGGAGGCCGTGGCCGCTGCCGATCCCGAGAACGTACGGCTCCTCACCGGCGAGCAAAGCAACACCTCGGCCATCGTAGGCGATCAGTTCTTCGTCAAGCTCTACCGCCGCCTCGAAGAAGGCATCAACCCCGAGCAAGAGCTGCTGGACCACCTGACGTCCGTCGACTTCACGTTTGCGCCGCGGCTGCACGGTACCATGCAGTTCCGCCAGGGCGATCAGCGCTTTACGCTGGGCATCCTGCAGGAGGCGCTGCCGGTGGAGACGGACGGCTGGAATTATGCGCTGGACAGCACCACGCGCTTTCTGGACCGCGTGGCCCAAACGCGCTTCCCGGGCGAGGCCCGCTTGCACACCGATGGCACGCACTACGGCCCAACCGACGACGCGGTGGTGCCGGTGTGGCTGGAGGAGGTGGCCCCCGAAATGATTTCGCTGGCCCGCGTGCTGGGCGTGCGCACTGCCGAGATGCACCGCGCGTTGCACCAAGGCACCACCGAAGCGCTGCGTCCGCAGCCCGCCGATGACGGCACAGGCGCGGCCCTCGCGGCGCGCATCCGCGATGAGGCGCAAGCCACCCGCGACCTGCTCGCCGACCGCGCGCACGACGAGGCGCTGCGCAAAATGTCCCTTCCGCAGGCCTCCGACTGGGCCGCGGCGCTCGATCGCATCGAGCAGCTGGCCGAAATCCGCGCGACCCCCGATCATATTCGCATCCACGGCGACTACCACCTCGGACAGGTGCTGCGCGCCGATGGCGATTTCTACCTCTTGGATTTTGAGGGCGAGCCGGCCCGCTCCATTGCGGCGCGGCGGCAGCGCGACAACGCCCTGCGCGATGTGGCGGGGATGTTGCGTTCGCTGGAGTACGCCGTGCTGGCGGCCTGGCAAGACCGTGCCGCCCTCGACGCGGCCTTCGAGCCGTGGATCGACGCCCTCATCCAGTGGTCCGATGTCGTATTTCTCGACGCCTACGCCGACACCGCGCGCGATGCCGCGTTTTTGCAACCGAAGCCCTCACGCTATGATGTGCTGTGGGCGTACCTCTTTGAGAAGGCCCTCTACGAAGTGCGCTACGAGCTGAACCACCGCCCCTCGTGGGCGTGGCTGCCGCTGCGCGGACTCAACCGCTTGCTGCACACCGAAGCCCGCAGCGCCCCATCGGCCTCGTCGTAAGGATCACTCCGCGGTCTGGTGCATGAGGCCCTTTTGGCCGATATCGCGCCGCACGGTCTTGCCCTCAAACTCGATCGCCTCAACGCCACGGTAGGCGCGCTCCAGGGCGTGCTCCAGCGTATCGGCCACGCCCACCACATTGCACACGCGTCCGCCAGCCGTAACCAGCGTGCCATCATCGGCGCGGGCCGTGCCGGCGTGAATGACGTGCACGCCTTCTACCGTTTCTGCGTCCTCGATGCCGGTGATGGGGAATCCGGTTTCGTAGTCGGTTGGATAGCCGCCCGAGGCCAGCACCACGCAGGCCGCAGCGCCATCGCGCGCCTGGACGGCGGTGCCGCGCAGTTCGCCCTGGGCCACCTGCATGAAAAGATCGCCCACGTCGTTCGCGATGAGCGGAAGCACCACCTGGGCCTCGGGGTCGCCCAGCCGGCAGTTAAACTCAACCACCTTGGGGCCTGCGTCGGTCATCATCAGGCCGCAGTACAAAATGCCCTGATACGGATGGCCCTCCGCCGCCATGCCCGCGAGGGTGGGTTCGATGATGGTGCGGCAGATGGTTGTGAGGCGCCCGCCGCTCACTACCGGCGCGGGCGCATAGGCCCCCATGCCGCCGGTGTTGGGCCCCACGCCGCCTTCGCCGATGGCTTTGTGATCTTGCGAGGGGGTCAGCAGCACGTAGCGGTCGCCATCGGTGAGCGCAAAGACGCTGGCTTCCTCGCCGGTCATAAACTCCTCGATGACGATCTGGTCGCCGGCGGTGCCGAAGGCCCGATCCTCCACGATGGCATCGAGGGCGTCGTGCGCTTCCTGGCGTGTGGCGCACACGAACGCGCCCTTGCCGCCGGCCAGGCCGCTCGCCTTTACCACGATGGGCACCGGCTGGGCGTCCAGGTACGCGCGGGCCGCGTCGGCGTCCGCCGCGCTGAACGTTTTGAAGGCAGCCGTGGGGATGTTGCAGCGCTGCATGAACGCCTTGGCAAACGCCTTGCTGCCCTCCAGGCGGGCCGCAGCCTGCGAGGGGCCCACCACCGCATGCCCGGCGTTGCGCAACCGGTCGGCGACGCCGTCTACCAGCGGCTGCTCGGGGCCAATGACGGTCATGTCGATGGCATGCGTCGCCACGAGGTCCAGCACTGCCGGTCCGTTGGTGGCGGCGACGTCGAGGGTGGTGCCGAGGGCGGCGGTGCCCGGGTTGCCGGGCGCAACGAACAACGCCTCAACAGACGGCGAAGCAGCAAACGCACGAGCGAGGGCATGCTCGCGTCCACCGCTGCCAAGAATCAGAATGCGCATGCGAATGAGCCTTGAGAAAAAAGAGTGCGGGCGAACCTTTCGGTGCAGACGCAGGGTTGAGAGTCCTGCGCGTCTACGCCTGTCAGTATAGCTGATACGTTGCTTCTATGCACATCCGCTGCCGACCCGTTTTCCGGATTCTGAATAAAATTGCGTGCTGGGCGGTCGTGCTGCTGCTTTGCAGCATGGGCGTGGTGCGGGGGCAGGCTGCGCCGCCCGATCCGTACCTCAACCTGCGCGTCTATCCGCTAGCTACCTGGGGCCCGCAAGCCGGCTGGGGCGGCGGCGCTGGGCTCGTGGCGCACCACGTGGGGCATCCGGGCACGGTGGCGCTGCTCACCGCGGCGCCCGCGCAGTACGAGACGGTACTCACCGCCTCCATCGCTACGCGCAACCCCCACGCGGCACCCTGGTACGTGGCCCTCACAAGTCGCTACATGACCACCACGCGCCAGCCGTTTTTTGGGCTGGGGCCGTTTGCGCGCGGGCCACAGCGTACGCTCACCGATCTGCAGTCTGTGCGTGCCACGGTGCGCCTGGGCTACACGCTGCTCGACGGCCGCGTGCTGGTGGAGCCGCATGTGGGCTGGCGGGCGCATGCGCTGGAGGCCCCGCCAGTGGCGCCTGCAGACGTCCAGTCGCATCTGACGCAGGCCGCGGCGGCCGATCCGTACGGGGTGGTGGCCGGGGGCAGCGTGGCGTATGACACGCGCGACCGCCGCGCCGCACCCACCCGCGGACTGCTGCTGCAAGGCACCGCCGAGCGCTTCGGCACCCTCGGCACCGATGAACTGACGTTCGATCAATTTCAGATAGAGGCGGCGGGCTACGTGCCGCTGGGCGGGCGGCACCGGCTGTTTGGCGTTGTGGCGGCGGGCATCACCCGGGCGCGCAGCGGAGGGCCCGTGCCGTTCTATCTGCGCATGCGCTTGGACGGGCGCCGGATGCCGGGCTGGCGCCGCGACCGCTTCTTTGGCAACGACCGCCTGCTGGCCACCGTGGGCTACCGATTTCCGGTGGGGACGGTGGCGCAGCTGTTTCGCATTGAAGGACATGCCGCAGCCCAAGTGGGCAGCGTGTACAACAACGTGTTTGAGGACTTCGACCCGGCGGTGACGTTTGCGGAGGAGCCGCCCGTCACGCCGGCAGCCGTTCCGTTGCGGCCGGCGGCTTCGCTGGGCGTGCACCTTGCGCCGCTGTTCCGCGACGAGAGCTACATCGACCTCGCCGTCGGCGTGAGTCCGGAAGGTGTGACGGGCGTCCGGTTTACGCTCACGCGCACCCTGCGGTCGCTGCGGCCGCCGCATCACGAGTAGCGCGGGCTATCCGGCAGCCTCCAGGGCCTCCAGGAGGCGCGCGTGGAGCCCATCGAAGCTGCCGTTGCTCATGATGACCACCACGTCGCCGGGCCGCACGACCTCCACGAGGGCCGGCAGCAGGGTGTCGGCGTCGGGGTAGGCCGCCGCGGGCGGTCCATCGGCGCGGATGGTGCGCACCACCGCTTCGGGATCGAGCATGGCGTCGTTGGTATCGTTGTGCCGCACGGGGGGCGCGCTCAGCAGTACGCGGTCGGCGGCCCCAAACGCCTCGCCGTACGCGGCTTCAAAGAGCTTGCGCCGGCTCGTATTGCTCCGCGGCTCAAAGACGGCCACAAGGCGCCGCTCGGGGTAGGCGCTGCGTAGCCCCTGCAGCGTCGTGCGAACGGCGGTGGGATGGTGCGCGAAGTCGTCGATGACGCGCACGTCGTTCACCTCGCCGCGCACCTCTTGGCGGCGCTTCATGCCCTGAAACGTCCGGAAGCCTTCGGCAATCTGCTGGGGCGAGCAGCCTTCGGTGAGCGCCATGAGGGCGACGGCCAGGGCATTCTGCAGGTTGTGGCGGCCGTGCATGGGCAGAAACATCTCGCCGCGCGACAAGCCGGCCATCGTGAGGGTAAAGTGCTGGCCCTCGGGGGTGACGCGCAGGTCGGCCGCGCTGATGTCGTTGGAGGCGTCGAGGCCGTAGGTGCGCACGCGGGCGTCGGTGTGGTCGGCGAGGGCAGCTACCGCCGGATCGTCGCCGCACAATGCCAGCAGGCCGTCGCGATGGCCGAGTTGGCCCACAAACGCTTCAAACGCTGCCGCATATGCGGGGGGATCGTCGTAGATGTCGGCATGGTCGAACTCCAGCGACGTGACGATGGCCTTTTCGGGCCGGTAGTGCATGAATTTCGGCCGCTTGTCGAAGTAGGCGCTGTCGTACTCGTCGCCCTCAATGACGAACGGCTGATCGGTGCCCAGGGCGTAGCTGCGGCCGGTGTTTTGCATCACGCCGCCCACTAAAAATCCGGGATCGGCCGCGGCGGTCTGAAAGACGTGCACGAGCAGGCCGGTGGTGGTGGTTTTGCCGTGGGTGCCGGCGACCACGATGGAGCGCCGCTCGTCCGACAGCATCATGTGGGCGAGGGCCTCGGGGAAGGAGAGCTGCACCAGGCCCTGCTCGCGGGCGTAGGTGGCCTCCGGGTGCGTGGGCCTGCAGGCGTTGCCCACCACCACGAGGTCGGGCGGCGGATCGAGATGCGCGGGGTCGTAGCCTTCCAGCACCTCAATGCCCTGCTCGGCCAGGTGCGTGCTCATGGGCGGATAGGCCGCCTCGTCGGAGCCCCGCACGGTGCAGCCCGACGCCTTTAGGAGGCCAGCCAGTGCGCCCATGCCGGTTCCGCAGATGCCAATCAGGTGCACCGAGTCGATCGCCTCGGGCGGCGGCGCGTCGGGTCGTTCGAACACGCGCAAGTGGGCATCGGGGAGGTCGTGCAGGTCAGTCATAGGGGGCAGGTATAGCGGAAAAAGATGCGACGTTTCCGCAAACGACGCCGCTTGTGGGCAGATCCCTTCAACCAAGCGCGGGCCGCGAGCGTAATGCAGCCCCATATTTTCTCATAGGATGTGCGCCCCTCATGCCCACCGTCATCGACGCCATTGCCACGGGCCACCCGCCGCACCGCCGGTCGCAAGACGAAGCGGCGGCGTTCATGCAAAACATCGAGACGCTTTCGCCCTCGCTGCGCAGCCGGTTGCCGGCGGTGTACCGCAGCTCACACATCGACTACCGCTACAGCTGCATCGCGGATTATGGGCGCGACGATCCGTCGGACTTCACATTCTTTCCGCCCAACTGGGCATTGGAGCCGGCGCCCACCACGCGCCAACGCAACGAGCACTATCGGGCCGCGGTGGTGCCCCTGGCCACCGACGTCGCGCAGCGCGCGCTCAACGACGCCGGGCTGGAAGCATCGGACGTGACGCACGTGGTGGTGGCGAGCTGCACGGGGTTCTTTGCACCGGGGCTCGACATCGAACTGGTCAAGCGCCTGGGCCTGGGGCGGGGCACGCCGCGCACGTTCATCGGATTTATGGGCTGCTACGCGGCCTTTAACGCGCTGCGGGTGGCCGACAGCTTCTGTCAGCAGCACCCCGAGGCGCGCGTATTGGTGGTGTGCGCCGAGCTGTGCACCCTGCACTTTCAGGTGGAGGATGCGCTGGAGAGCGTGGTGGTGAATGCGCTCTTTTCGGATGGCGCCGCGGCCGCTGTGCTCTCGAACCGGCCGGCCGCCTCCGGCGCGCTCACGTACGTCCGGTCGCAGACGCGCCTCGACGACGATTCGATGGATGCAATGACGTGGGCCATTGGCAATACGGGCTTCCTGATGGGGCTCTCCTCGCGCGTGCCCAACGTCATCGCCGAGCATCTGCCCGCCTACCTCCGCGACCTGTTGCCTCCCGCGACCGCGCCGTCGGATGTGGGCTTTTGGGCCATTCATCCCGGCGGGCGCGCCATCGTTGACAAGGCGCGCGAGGTGATCGGGCTGCCGCCGGAGGCCGTACGGGACAGCCTGGAGGTGCTGCGGCAAAACGGCAACATGAGCTCGCCCACCATCCTGTTTGTCCTGAAGCGCATCCTGGAGCGCGGCCCCACCGCCAACCCCTACGGCGCGGCGATGGCCTTCGGCCCCGGATTAACCATCGAGGGCGCTTTGCTCCAGTGGACGTAGCGTGGCGTGCGGGCGGCGCTACGCCACCGGCGCAGCGGTTGCGTCCTTTAGTGCGCGCCGGGCCAGGTCGGCCACGGCGGCCATGCCGCTCACGTCATGGGCCGCCTCCACATCGGGCGAATAGTTGGTGGTGCCATTGATGTCGTACGTCCACACGCGGCCTTCGGTGTCTTCGATAAACTCGATGCCCGCGATGTCAATCCGTTCGGCCTGCAAAAACTGCGCGTACTGCGCAATCAGGTCCTGGGGCACGTCGGTGCGGAGGGCAAACAGCGAATCGTCGCCATCCACCGTGCACGTGGGGCCGTCCACGCGGCAGGCCTCGGCTGGACACAGCTCGAAGCCCTCGCTGGTGTCCGAGGTGATGGCATACTGAAACGTGCCGCCTACAAACTCGCAGCGCGTGATAAACGGCGCCGCAGCTTCAACGTACTGCTGCAACAGCAGGATGTCGTCGGCCGGTGGATCGATGGTGCCGGCGTCGACGGCCTGTGCAAAGGCATCGTAGCTGCGAAAGAGCTGCACGCCCAGGCCCTTTCCGCCCCGGTTGTGCTTTGTGATAAACGGCGTAGGGACGTCCTTTGCCGCGGCGAGCCACGCTTCGGGGCCGCCCGCCACCGCCCGCGTCGCCGGCGTACGAAGCCCGTGTTGCGTAAGCGCGGCGTGCTGGTGCACCTTGCTCATCTCCAGCTCGAAGGCATGCAACCCGTTGAGGACGCGCCGCCCGTGACGTTCCAGCCACGCCAGCAGCTGCCGCGTGTGCGATACGCTCACGTGATGGCCGCGGGTGTGCGACGAGGCGCTCATGCGGTTCAAAAACACGCCCTCGGGGGGCGGGCTCGTCACATCGAAGTGGCCGTCGGTCACGAACCACTCGGTGTACGGCACGGCGGCCTCATCGAGCGCGGCCCGCAGCGGGGGCATCCAGTCGTCGTTCTCGTGGAGGATGTATAAGGACATAGGCGGTCGGGCAATGCATGAAAAAAGCCCGCAGCGGCCACACGGTGTGCGCCAGCGGGCATCCAAAATCAGCGGAGAAGACGGCGCAGGGGTTACCACATGGGGCTACAGGATAAACACCAACCAGTCATGCGCGTGTCCCCGTATTTTTCGCAAGTAAATAGCTAGAGGAAGCTACCTGTGCGTCGTTGATGCGTTCCACCGCCCGAGCCCCGGAAGTTTCCTTCAAACCTACGCAGATTTCCTGACTGCGGAGGTCGCTCCACCTCGGAAGCACTTGCACCTGCAGCGGACATTTGCTTCCTTGCAGGCCCCTGTCTGCCCAAAATTGTGGAATCTATGCGCGCTGTTCTGCTTGCTGTTCTCGTTTCGTTGGGTGTGGTGGGCTGTCAGCCGACGACACCGCCGCCTTCCACGCCATCGCCTGATCCGGTGCCCGCGTGGGTGCGCGACGCGGTCTTCTACCAGATCTTTCCGGAGCGCTTCCGAAACGGCGACCCCAGCAACGACCCGACGCGCGCGACCCTCGAACGCCCACTCAGCGACGTGCCGTCCACATGGACGGTCACGCCGTGGACGCGCAACTGGTATGAGGAAGCGGCGTGGGAGCAGGCCATGCCGGGCGGCTTCTACGAAAGCGTGTACGACCGACGCTACGGAGGCGACCTCCAGGGCGTCATCGACCGGCTGCCCTATCTCGACTCACTGGGCGTCACCGCGCTCTACTTCAATCCCGTGTTCTGGGCGCGTTCGCTGCACAAGTATGACGGGCGCACCTTCCACCACATCGATCCGCACTTTGGCCCCACGCCGGCCCGCGACAAGCGCCTCATCGCGCAAGAAACGCCCACCGACCCCACCACCTGGCGCATGACCGGTGCCGACTCGCTGTTCGTGGCGCTGCTCCGCGCGGCACATCGGCGGGGGCTGCGCGTGATCATCGACGGCGTGTTTAACCACACGGGCCGCGACTTTTTCGCATTCAACAGCGTGCAGGCCGAGCAGCGCGACGCGCCGTACGCCGACTGGTACGATGTGACGGCGTTCGATGACCCTGCTACGCCCGACACCAACGAGTTCGCGTATGTGGGCTGGTGGGATCTGGCGTCGCTGCCCGAGTTTGCCAACAACCCCGCCGGTACCGATCTGCAGGCCGAGGTGAAGCGCTACATTTTCGATAGCACCCGCCGCTGGATGGATCCCAACGGCGACGGCGATCCATCGGATGGCGTTGACGGGTGGCGGCTCGATGTGGCCCCCGAGGTGCCCGCAGGCTTTTGGCGCGACTGGAACGCGCACGTGCGGTCCATCAACCCCGCGGCCTACACCGTGGCTGAGGACTGGGCCGCGGCCTCAGGATTTTTGGCGGAGGGTGGCTTCTCGGCCACCATGAACTACCACGGCTTTGCGTATCCCGTGAAAGGGTTTCTGATTGACAATGCCATCGGGCCCACGGCGTTTGTGGAGCAACTGGCTGCGCGCCGCACCGCCTACACCAAGGCCCGCCGGTATGCGCTTCTGAACCTCATCGACTCGCACGACACGCCGCGCCTGGCCTCGATGGTCGCCAATCGTTCGGACACGGGCTACGTAAAGCCGGCGCGCTTCGACTACGACTGGGGTGCCGTGGCGTCGGTGCGGCAAAACCGCTCGTACGATGTCACCGCGCCGGAGCCGACCGGGCGCCGGGTGCAGCGGCTCGTGGCGCTCTTTCAGATGACATACGTGGGCGCACCCATGATCTACTACGGGACCGAAGCGGGCATGTGGGGCGCCGACGATCCGGACGACCGGAAGCCGATGGTGTGGCCCGATATGCAGTACGAGCCGGAGGTGAACCATCCGTTTGGACAGCCCCGGGAGCGCAACGCGGTGGCCTTCAACGCCGACCTGCACAGCTTCTACCAAGACCTTGTGGGGCTGCGCACGGCGTATCCGGCGCTGCGCCGTGGCCCATTTACGCCGCTGTATACCAACGACGCGCAGCGGACGCTGGCGTACGGGCGTACCTACGAGGGCAGCGTTGTGGTCGTGGCGCTCAACCGCTCGTCTGAAGCGCACAGCCTCCGCATCCCGTTGCCCGACACGCTCCGCGGCACCTATGCGCTGGCCTTTGCCGTGCCGGGCGACGGCTTTCGGGTGCAGCAAGATGGTGCGGCGCTGCTGTTGGAGGTGCCGGCGTATGGCGGGCTTATCGTGCGCCGCACGCGCTAAGTGCTAGGCTGTGTTTGCCCCCCCACGCGGACGGCGCCCGATTGGACAGCCGCTGCTGCGTTGTGCTGCATGGCGGTAGGCCCGCTGCTTCGAACGCCGTGCAGCTACGTCTTCCCCCACAGGCGCTTCAAGCAGTCCTTCATTCCGCCCGTCGTGGTGCCACGGAGCAAAAAAGCGGGCGACCGGCACCAAGTGCCCCGTCGCCCGCTCGTCGTTTGCAGCTCCTGATCACGGCGCGTGGCTAATACGTGGGCACGCTGTCATCAATTTCCTCGCTCCAGGCAAGCGTGCCGCCGGCAAGGTTCTTGGCATCGAAGCCGTGCTGGCGGAGCAGCGCCGTTGCTTTGGCCGAGCGGCCGCCCGAGCGGCAGTGCACCACCACCTCGCGCTCCTTCTGGTCCTCGAGCTCGGCGAGGCGCTCCGGCAGCTCGTCGAGCGGAATCAGGCGGTCGGCGCCGATGTTGGCAATCTCGGCCTCGTGCGGCTTGCGCACGTCGAGCACGAAGGGCGCATCGCCCGCGTCGCGCCGCTTCTTGAGGTCTTGCACGGAGATTTCAGGGACAGCCATGTCGTCAGATTCGGTTCCGTTCGTAGCAGATGGAAGGCCGCAAAACGCTTCGTAGTCAATCAGTTCCGTCACGCTCGGGTGGGCGCCGCACACGGGGCATTCCGGGTTCTTCTGGATGTTGAGCGTGCGGAAGTTCATCGCCAGCGCGTCAATCATGAGCAGGCGGCCCACCAGCGGCTCGCCAATGCCCGTAAGCAGCTTGATGACCTCGGTGGCCTGGAGCGTGCCCACCAGGCCGGGCAGTACGCCCAGCACGCCGCCCTCGGCGCACGATGGCACCAGCCCCGGCGGTGGGGGCTCCTCGTAGAGGCAGCGGTAGCACGGCCCGTCCTCGGTAGCAAAGACCGACACTTGGCCTTCAAACCGAAAGATTGAGGCGTACACGTTGGGCGTGTTCGTCATTACGCACGCGTCGTTGACGAGGTAGCGCGTGGGGAAGTTGTCCGTACCGTCGGCCACTACGTCGTAGCCGTCAATGATGTCCAGGGCGTTGTCGCTCGTCAGGCGCACCTCGTGGACGTCCACCTCCACGTGCGGGTTAAGGTCGTGGAGGCGCTCGGCGGCCGCATCGAGCTTGGGGCGGCCCACGTCGCTCGTGCCGTACAGAATCTGGCGCTGCAGGTTAGAGGCCTCCACCTGGTCGAAGTCCACCAGGCCAATGCGGCCCACGCCGGCAGCGGCGAGGTACATCGCCGCGGGCGAGCCCAGGCCGCCGGCGCCCACCAAAAGGACGGAAGCGTTCTTGAGTTTTTCCTGCCCGGCCCGCCCAAATTCTGGGAGGGTCAGGTGCCGGTTGTAACGCCGCAGTTCATCGGGCGAGAGCGTGGCCGCATCAGCGGTTGAAGTAGCCATACAAAAGGGTCGGTTGGGGTGGGTGGAACGCGCGAGGGAAGATGCCAGCAGGCGCGGGGCGTGTTAGGCGCGGCCCCCGGCGATGGACGGCACAATGGAGACCTCCTCGGTGCCGTCGAGGGACGTTGCCACGCCGTCGCGGTAGCGGATGTCGTCGTCGCCCACGTACACATTCACGAACTGCCGCAGCGTGTCGTCGTCGGTGTACAGATTGCTCTTGAGGTCGGGGTAACGCTCCACAAGCGTGCGCAGCGCGGCATCAACCGTGCCGGCGGTCACGTCTACGGTTGCGTGCCCGTCGGTAAACGAGCGCAGCGGGGTTGGAATGTGCAGCGTAACGGTTGGGGTGTCGGTGGTCGTTGCCATAAAAGCAAGCAGGTTCGTTGGTGAAACAGTGCGATGAGTGGTGTGCGTGTTAGGCAATCGTTTCGGCCGCGGACGGGTCGGCAATCGACTCCTCCTCAAACCGTGAGCGGTTGGGGGCGAGGGTCCAGGCCGTAAGGTCGCCCGGCGTGCCGTCTTGTACGGACACGATCACGTAGGTGTAGCCCGGAAACGTGGCCTCGTCGAGGTCGGTCGTCGACGGGCGTGCGGGATGATCGGGGTGCGAGTGGTAGAACCCCACCACGTCGAGGCCTGCCGCGTCGGCCACAGCGGCCGCGTCGCGGTAGTCTTCGGCTGTGATTTCGTAGCGCCGCTCGCGCTGTTCGGTGCGCCGGTTGGTAACGGGCAGGATGCGCACGACGTGGTTTCCGGCGGCGGTGGGCTGGCCGAGCAAAAAGCCGCATCCCTCCTCGGGGTACGCATCGGCCCCGTGGGCGCGAATGTCGTCAAGAACGGCGTCGGTGGTAAGCATAAGGCAGTCAGGGTCAGGAAGAAGTCCAGAAGTCGTCGCTGAGGTAGCGCGTGCCGGTGTCGCACAAGATGGTACACACGACGCCCGCGTCGAGGGTGCGGGCGATGCGCAGGGCCGTGGCCACGTTGGCACCGGCGGAAGGGCCAACGAGCAGCCCCTCTTCGGCAGCGAGGCGGCGCGTCATGGCAAAGGCGTCCTCGGTGGCGCAGCGCACGTGGCGGTCGGCCAGGGAGGCGTCGTAAATGGCGGGCACGCGGGCCGTGTCCATGTGCTTTAGGCCCTCCAGCCCGTGCAGCGGCGTTTGCGGCTGCATGGCGATGGCTTCCACCGCGGGCCGCGCTTCTTTGAGGCGGCGCACGGTGCCCATGAACGTGCCCGAGGTGCCCAGCCCGGCCACAAAGTGCGTGATCCGGTGCTCCGTTTGTTCTAAAAGCTCGACGCCGGTGCCCGCGTAGTGCGCGCGCCAGTTGGCCGCGTTGCTGTACTGGTCGGGGTAGAAGTACGCCGTTGGGTTCGCCTCCACGACCGATCGGACGCGGGCCTGGGCGCCATCGGTGCCGTCCATCGGGTCGGTGAGCAGCAGCTCGGCGCCGTAGGCTTGCAGGATGCGCTTGCGCTCATCGGAGGCGTTCGCCGGCAGGGCAAGGAGCACGTCGAAGCCCATGGCTGCGCCCAGCATGGCATAGGCAATGCCGGTGTTGCCGCTGGTTGCGTCGATGAGCGTTTGGGTGGACGGATCGAACGCGCCGCTTTGCAATCCGGCGTCGATCATCGCGCGCGCCGGGCGGTCTTTTACCGAGCCTCCGGGGTTGAGGTGCTCGGCCTTGGCGTAGAGCGTTACCGAGGCCGGCAGGTCGGCGGCAATGCGCGACAACTGCAGCAGCGGCGTGTGGCCGATAGCGGCGCGTACATCGGCATCAGGGGTGTGCGTTGAAGGGACAGGCGTCATGCAATAAACGGTGATACACAATAGAAAAGCCGCTCACGGAACGAACCGGAGCGGCCAGCAGGCGATCAGCAATGCGCGGTGTGCTAAGCGGGAACTCCCCACAGCGCATGCATCCACGACGGCGGCCGGCCGGTGCAACAACACCGACAACAACATGGCTGTGTACAGCGTGACCGACGAGGCATAACGAGCACTGGCGTCTTGTTTATCGAATCTGTGCGATTATAGGATGAGCAGGTAGGGTGCGTTCCCGCATCGTCAACGCGTTACGGGATCAGCACGCTTTCCACGCGGGCCCCGTCTACGCTGGCATCGGTGCTCACGCTGCGCTTGAAGGGCGCGCTGCCGTTCGCAGGAATCTTTTCGACCGCAATCTTTCGCCGGCCCACCTGTACGCCCGACCGGTTGTACAGGGCGACATCAATTTGAGCGTATGGAATGGTTTGTTTCGTTTTGTTATGCAGGCGGCCCATGAACTGTCGTTCGCCGTCGGGCAGCTGCACGTACCGAAAGTCGCTCACGGTCACGCGGGTGCCGGCCGGCTCTTTCGACGAACATCCGGAAAGCATGCTTAGCAAGACGCAGGCGGCAAGGACGGCCGCAGGGCGCAAAAATCGGCGGGTCATGTGGTGCAAAAATTCGTACAGGAAAAACATGCATCCGTGGAAGGCGTAGGCCCGGCACAAGATCCACACGACGTGTTATGCACGCATGAACCCATCTATTCCAGGTCTTCAAGGTCGGCCAAGTTGGCGCGCAGGCGCTTGAGCTCGGCGGTGGCGTCGCGTTTCTTCTGCCGCTCCCGTTCTACCACATCATCCGGGGCCTTCTCAACAAACTGTTCGTTGGACAGCTTGGCTTCTACGCTCTGCAGGAATCCCTCCTTCGAGGCAATATCGTTGCGCAAGCGCTCACGCTCCTGTTCGAGGTCGATCATGCCTTTAAGTGGCACAAACACCTGACTCGTTTCAACCACGGCGGAGGCGCTGGCGGGGGGCTTGCTGGCCTCCACGGCCACGGTAAGATCGGTAACGCGCGCCAGTTTCTCGAAGTAGTCCGCGTTTTTCTCTACGATGGCGGCCTCCTCGGGTGTTGCTACGCTGATGGTGGCCTGTACCGCCTTTCCATCGCCCACGCCGTAATCGCTCTTGATGCCCCGCACACCCGAGATGAGGTCTTGCAGGTGGCCAAACGCCGCCGCCCGCGCATCGTCCATCGCCTCGGCATCCACCGTGGGCCACGTGGCAACGATGCAGGCCTCGCCCTCGCCGCGCGGACGCAACTGCCACCACAGCTCTTCGGTGATGAACGGCATGAACGGATGCAGGAGCTTCAGCAGCGCCTCGTAGATTTCCACAGCCAGTGCGATGGTTTCGTCGTCCATCGCCTCGCCGTAGGGCGGCTTGATGAGCTCCAGGTACCAGTCGCAGTAGTCGCGCCAGAACACATCGTAGATGCGCTGCGCGACCTCGTTGAGGCGGTAGCGCTCCAGGGCGTCGCCAATGTCGGCAATGGCCGTGTTGAGGCGATGCAGCATCCATTGCTCGGCGAGCTCTAACTCCTCAAACGAGCGCGTGCGCCGGTAGTCGGTGCCTTCCTCCATGAACTGCCCGAAGACGTTGAAGGCGTTCCAGATTTTGTTGGCAAAGTTGCGCCCCATCTCAAACTTCGAGGGGGCGAGCTTAATATCTTGTCCCTGCGCGCACAGCATGGCGAGCGTGAAGCGGGTGGCGTCGGCGCCGTACTGATCCACCATCTCCAGCGGATCGATGCCATTGCCGAGGCTCTTGCTCATCCAGCGGCCCTGTTCGTCCTTCACCATGCCGGTGATAAAGACGTGCTTAAACGGCGGCTCGTCGGTAAACCAGAGCCCGGCCATGATCATGCGGGCAATCCAAAAGAACAGGATGTCGTAGCCCGACACCAGCACATCGGTGGGGTAGAACTTGTCGAGCGCCTCGGTATCGTCGGGCCAGCCGAGCGTGGCAAAGGGCCAGAGCCAGGACGAAAACCACGTGTCCAGCACGTCCTCATCTTGCACCATGCCCGGCTCGGGCTGCTCAACGCTCACCACGTAGCCCTGCGACGGGTCGGCAGCGCCGTTGGCGTCGGTGTAGTACCACACCGGAATGCGGTGCCCCCACCACAGCTGCCGGCTGATGCACCAGTCGCGGATGTCGTCCATCCACCGGAAGTATTCGTTGGCCCAGCGCTGCGGGTAGAACGTGATCGTTCCGTCCTCAACGGCCGCCTTAGCTTTTTCGGCCAGCGGCTCCATACGCACAAACCATTGCCGCGAGATGAGGGGTTCGATGACGGCGCCCGAGCGGCTGGAGACGGGGACGTTGTTTACATGGTCCGCAACAGACACGATGCGGCCCTCGGCTTGCAGGTCGGCCACGATGTGCTCGCGGGCTTCGAAGCGGTCGAGGCCCGCGTACGGACCGCCGTGTTCGTTGATGGTGCCATCCGGGTTCATGATGTTGATCGTGTCGAGCCCGTGGCGCTCGCCAATCGCGAAGTCGTTTTCGTCGTGGGCCGGCGTAACCTTAAGCGCGCCCGTGCCGAAGCTGCTGTCGATGTAATCATCGGCAATGATGGGAAGCTCGCGGCCCAAGAGCGGCAACAGCGCCGTTTCGCCAATCAGGTGGGCGTAGCGCTCGTCCTCGGGATGCACGGCGATGGCCGTGTCCCCCATCATCGTCTCGGGGCGGGTGGTGGCAATGGTAAGGGCACCCTCGGCGTCTTTCAGGTCGTAGCGGATGTGCCACAAGTGGCCCGCGCGCTCCACATTGTCAACCTCCTCATCCGAGAGGGCCGTTTCGTTCTTGGGGTCCCAGTTGACGAGGTAATCGCCGCGATAGATAAGATCCTGCTCGTAGAGCTGTACAAAGACGTCCTGCACGGCCTTTGTAAACCCCTCATCCATCGTAAAGCGCTGGCGCTCCCAGTCGCACGAATCGCCCAGGGTGCGCTTTTGCTGGAGGATGATGTCGCCGTACTCCTCTTTCCAATCGTACACGCGCTCCACAAAGGCCTCGCGGCCCAGATCGTGACGCGTGCGCCCTTCTTCCGTCTCCAACTTGCGCTCCACCACGTTTTGCGTGGCAATGCCGGCGTGATCGATGCCGGGCATCCAGAGCGCTTCGTAGCCCTGCATGCGCCGAATGCGGGTGATGGCATCCTGGATGGCGTCTTGCAGCGCGTGGCCGATGTGCAGGCGCCCGGTCACATTGGGCGGCGGCATCATGACGGTATGCGGCGGGCGCTCCGATGCCTCATCCGCATGGAAGAAATCGTTGGCCTCCCAGTACTGGTACCACTTCTCCTCAATAGCAGATGGGTTGTAGGCCGCGTCGGTAGACGCATCGGACATCGGCGCGTCGGAAGCCATAAGTACAGAAGCAGTCGAGTCAGAAGCGAACGAAAGTAAAGATGCAAACACAGACAGTATAAAACACTGATCACCCATTTGCGGTCCCTGATGCGTTAAATTCTTTCAATTTGGCAATTCTATTGGCGAAACCAGGGGCGCCCCGTGTTGCTGCTCAGCGGGGCAGGGTGCATGTCAGGCGGCCGTGGGACTGCCTGACATTGCCTACAAATCGTAATGCTTCGTGCGATATAAACTGCATGCGCAAAGGAGAACGGCTGGCCGCTTCGATCTATGCACATTTTAAGTAACCGGCATAATTTTTGCGCGTTATAGAACGACACAAATAGTGGTAGCAATGTTTTATGCCCAATCGGCCAAAGGCGTCGCTCTACGTATATCCCAACCTCGACGTGCTCAGTCGAGGGATAGCGCAGCACGTTGTTTCGCATATCCAAACCATTCTGTCGCGGCAGTCGGTGTACACGTTGGCCGTTAGCGGAGCGGCTCCTCTTCAGCTAACGTACGACCTGCTGGGCACCATTGAGGATGCGCTGCTCGACTGGTCGCGGGTGCATGTTTTTTGGAGCCACGAGGCGCTTGTGCCGCCCACGCACCCTGCAAGTGCGCAGCGGCGGGTGCGTGACGCCTTGCTGGATGTCATTCCGCTGCCGCCGCCCAACATCCACCCCATCCCGACCGACGCCGCCAGTCCGCGCGCGGCGGCCCGGCGCTATGCCGAGGTGCTGCGCACCTACTTCGATCAGCGGACGCATACGTTTGATTTGGCGCTGTTGTCGCTGTATCCGGACGGCCGCACCGCCGGTCTTTTCCCGGAGAACGATTTGCACTCCGACGACACCCAGTGGGTGCGTGCGGTGACGGCGCCGCCCCGATACGATGTTGCGGAGCACCTGACGTGCACGATCCCCGTGCTCAACGGCGCACGGCAAGTGGCCGTCGTGGCCACGGGGCACGCGACAGAGCGCGCGCTGCGGGGCAGCTTGCAAGGCGACCCCACGTTTCCCGCGGCCCGCATTCATCCGCGGCAGGCCATCGGGTGGTTCGTGGACGAAGCCGCGCGGTTTGGGCTGGGCGCGCGGGCTACCCCGGAAGGCTCATGATGGTGTCCGTGATGCCGGTGCGAATGAGCGCTACCGAGATAGCCGCCAGAAAGAGGCTTGCGACCTTCGCAAAAGCTTTGGAGGCGCTTGCGCCCAAGTACCCGATGAGCGTGGGGCCAAAGATAAACACCGTGAGGGTGATGAGCAGGTTAACCAAAAGCGCCGCCAGGGTGGGGCCGTACCCGACGCTCTGCTGAAGCACCAGAATCGCCGTAATAGCGGCAGGGCCCACGATGAGCGGTGTGCCCAACGGAACAGCGGCAAGGTCTGCCTCTGGCACGGCGTTGCTCGAGGGCTGGCGCGTGAGGTTGCTAAAGAGCAAGTCGGTAATGCTAAGCACCAGCAAAATGATGCCCCCGCCAATGCGCAAGTCGTTAAGGGTAATGCCCAGCGTCTCGAAGATGAACCGGCCGGTGAGCAGGATAACGAGTGCAATGACGAACGCCGTAGTGGTCGCGCGCACCACCAGCCGCCGCCGTTCGCCGGTTTTCATGCCCTCGGTGAGTCCGATAAACAGCGGCAGAACGCCTAGCACGTTCATGGCTACAAACAGCGAAAGAAAGGCCTCGGTGAACGTCGCAAGGGTGATGGTCATGGGCACAAGGACAGTCGAATAAGGTACCATGCGGGAGGTAGCTAAGGGAACGAGCGCCCGAAGATGCAACCCTACACAAACTCTTCGTTTCTGTGTAGGTACCTTTCACCATCCTCCACAACGTGAAGAAACCGGACGTTGAAGCGGCATTGCATGGCTGGTGGAACGCGCCAACGGGCTGTGTGGAGCAACACCGGATCATGCATCGCATACCATCACACGATTTTCGATCGATCTGAAGGGTTGCTCGTTAGAAACCCGTAAGGCGCATCCACGCCTCCTCGTTTGTACGTGCCGCAGGCACGCTCATCGGTGACGGAGTAACAACGCACAAACACATGGCCGCACGACACATGAGTTTTCAGGGGAAAGTGGCTGCCGGGTTGGTTGCGGCAAGCGTTCTCATCGCCATGCTGGCTTATTTCTTAAGCCTCTCGTGGATGTACGTGGTGGCGGGCACGTTGGCGTTGGTAGGCACGGGGCAGGGCCTTGCGGCCTGGCTGGAGATTGGCGAGCCGCCGCGCGCGCCGGTACAGCGCCCGGCCGAGTCGCTTGAATCGCTCGGACTCTCGGAAGCGCGGCCGGCCGCGCCCGATGCGGCGCCGGCGGCCGGCCCCACGCCGGTAGCGAACGAAGACGCATCTGCTGCACAGACGTCGGAAGCTGCAGCGGCCCCCACGCCCGTTGACAACGGCCCTTCAGACGACGCGCGGCCCGCGTCTGTTGCGCCCGTGGTTGAGCGCCCCCCGGTGCAGGCCATTCAGCACACCCCCCTTGAGGATGCGCCGGTGTGGGTGCCGTACATGCAAGCCCTGCGCGCGGCCCTCTCGGTACAAACGGTGGCGCTGCTCGCGCAAGAGGAGGTGGCGCTTGAATACCGAATCGCAGCCCTCGTTAGCGAAATTGCGGACGTGCAGGTGTCGGGCACGTTTCGGACCCACCGCCCGCTGCTTACCGCTACGATGTCGCGCGAGAAACTTGCGCTCTGCTCGTCCGACGACAAAATCTCTGAGGTGTTGCGCTACTACGCCACCCCGCCAACCCTCCAACACGCGGCCCTCGCGCCAATTTCCACCGATGGCCCCACCACGTATTTCCTCGTCGCGGATACCAGTCAGGCCGACTTGCTAAGCGCGCGCCGCCCGCAGCGTCTCATGAAGTCGTTTGCGCAAACCATGGCCCTCCTCATCGACGGCCCGCACGCGGCATCGGAGGCGGCCGAAGCGTCGGCGGCACGGGCCGATCAACAGGCGGCCGAGGCGCGGCCAGCCGATCAGGCACACGCGGCCCCCGCGCCGTCCGATGCCGAAGCGCCCGATACCGAACCCTCGGAGGCGGCATCGCCCGCTCCCGCCCCTGAGCCCACACCCGAATCGGACGTCCCCGATGCAGCCGATGCAAACCCCGAGGCCTCTCGGCCCCCCGCCCAGCGCACGCGCCGCGAGATCATCGCCGAGGAAATGCACAAGGCCCGGCAGTCGGGCGACGAACTGGCCCTGGCGCTCATTTACCTGAATCGGGCCGAGGCCATTGCCAATGAAGGCGCCGAGGCGGTGCAGGCCGCCGAGCAGTCGCTTGGTGGCCACCTGAGCCAGCGCATCGGTCCGCACCGCATGGAACGCTTCGGCGAGCTGATGTACGGGGTGTTTGTGCGCGAGCCCGAAACCGCCGTTGAGCAATGGGGCGGCAACTTGCAGGAGGCTATGTCGGCCGCCGATGGGTGGCTCGCGGGCGGCGTGAGCATCGGCATTGCCATCGTGGGGCCGCACCACGACACCCCCGACGCCCTACGCGACGATGCCACCGAGGCGCTGGAGCATGCCTTCCAAACCGGTACCTGCACCATCATCGGCTAACCGGGCCTTGGGGGCGGTGCTGTGCATATTGCGGGGTGGTCACAATCTTTGAGCGCGCTGCGGCGTAGCATCCCGTACATTCTTTTGGACTGATTGATACAGCGCAATGGCTGATTCTTCGCTCGAACAGGCTACGCTTGGCGGCGGATGCTTCTGGTGCCTCGAAGCTGCGTACGACGGGGTGGACGGAGTGGCTGCGGTAACGTCGGGGTACGCCGGCGGCTCCACCCCCAACCCCACCTACCGACAGGTGTGCAACGGCACCACGGGCCATGCCGAGGTGGTGCAGTTGTCCTACGACCCGGCGGTCTTGAGCTACCGCGACATCCTGGAAATCTTTTTCACGATCCACAACCCCACCACCAAAAATCGGCAGGGGGCGGATGTAGGCACGCAGTATCGATCCATCATTCTGTACCACACCGAGGAACAGCGCGAGACGGCGCGGGCCGTCATCGACGCATTGGAGGCAGAAGGGGTGTACGACGATCCGATCGTTACCGAGGTGGAGCCGCTCGACACCTTCTACGAGGCGGAGGCGAAGCATCAGGACTACTACCAGCGCAACCCGCAACTGCCGTACTGCCAGGCGGTCATCAATCCCAAGCTGGCCAAGCTTCGCCAAAAGCACCGTGACAAGTTGAAAGGAGCCGCCGCGTAGGGTTGTGTGGCAGCCGGCGGCCGGGCGCGTTGCGCAAATCCTCGGGGAAGTTGTGCAGGCGCAGAATCTAAACGATCGGCTTTGTGTTGGGTATGCTTTGCATGACAGGGTCTGCTCTGTCGTCTGTTATCCTCTGACCGATTGTTTTGACCGACCATGGCAGCTGAAAGTAGTGCATATCCCGAGCCCACCGATTTTGAGGTGATGCGCCCGCATTACCACGAGAAGGAGGACGGCTTTGTGACGGCCACCATCGAGATTTCGCCGTTTCGGGTGAAGGGCGAGAGCGCTACGAAGGCGGGCGCGCGGCGCGCGGCCATCTACGAGGCCGAGAAGACGTACCACTCGTATCACCCGAGCTACTCGGTGCGCAACCCCTACCCGAAGCACTTCAAGGACCACGAGGGCATGGTGTGGGAGCGCGTGCCGCCGTTTCAGCGGTCGACGTACGGCGACTACAAGTTCACAGACGACCAGGGCGAGGAGGATTACGTAGACATCGAGACGATGCTGCTGTGGGACGTGCGTCCGGCGGATGTGCTGGAAGATGCCGACGCGTAACAAAGGCTGCGGTGCCTGTACAAAACTGCTGGATGTTGTGCCTGCGTCATCTGCGTAGTGCACCGCCTACGCCGGGTTACGCAGACGCCTCCATGTCGATGTGCATCGCAGCGCTCCGCCAGATCGCCCGCACGGCCATCAGCAAGATGATGGGAAAGAAGGCGGCCGGGAGGTCTTGCGGAATGAGGCGCCACGCCACAGCCACTAGCAGGCAGGCGCCGGCGGTGAGGCTCCAGTAGAGGGTGCGGTTCGTTTGGGAGAGGCGCGCCCGCAGCGATGGGCTGAGCAGCAGGACGTGCCAGGGCCAAGCCCACAGCAGGTTCCAGTTGGGCGTGGTAACGTCGTGGGTTGAGATCCACAGGTACGTAAGCAGGAGCCCTATTACGCCGGCGCTTCCAAACAGCGTGCCGTCGAGGCCCCAGCCCGGGGGCTGGCGTTTGTGCAGTTGCCAGGCCGTCGTGCCTACGCCCAAGGCAAAGACGAGCCACGCCATCCACACCGGCCAATTGGCGGCGTGGGGGCTTGGGCGGTACCCCTCAATCCACAGGAGAGTGTCGGTGCGGGCCACGAGGGGGCGCCGGGTGCCGTCGGTTTGCAGCACCGCGTGGTCGGCCGCTTCCATCAGGTAGCGCGGCAAAAACATCGATTCGAAGGTGTTCACGTCTTGGTCGACGGGCTGGCCCAGGCCCAGGTCCATGCCGGCCCAGGTGAGGGGGCGGTTTTGCATGTAGCGGGCCAAGAGGTCGCGAAACGTAGCCGCGGGATCGGGGCGCGCGCCCCACCGCAAGGTATCGCCCAGCACGTAGCGCAGCGCATCGCGAATGCGCGTCGAGCAGTTGTCGTACAAAAAGTCGTAGCGGTAGTAGCGGTGCTCCGGCTGCGCGTTGTGCTCCAAAAAGCGAAACAGCGCCGAGCGCTGCGCCCGCGTAAGGTTGAGGGTCTGGGCAATCACGGGGCGGTTCATGAAGCGATACGCCCGCAGGGCGCCCGGAAACGAGGTGGTGCTCAGAAAATAGCGGAGCTGCCCGTAGGTGAACTTGACCAGAAACCAGGGGTCTTCGAAGCTAAAGGTGCCGTAGTTGTACAGGCGGTCGATGCCGCGCACGGGATCGTAGACGCGCAGGGCGCTGTGCCCGAAGGCCGAATAGAGCGGTGCGCCAGAGCGAATGGTAAGCAGGGCGATCGACGACTGGGCCGAGAGCGTGTCTGGCGGAGCCGTGCGGGTAGAAGCCGCGGTGGGGAGCGGCGCGGCCACCGATGGTTGCAACGGCGCGCCGCCCGCGCAAAACGCGACGATCACGCATAGCACAGAAACCCAGCGCATGAGCGCACATTCGGTAGTGGAACACATAAGACGGCATTCCAACGATGCCCGCTCCGGCGGGTTCAACGCGCCGGTAAACTTCTGACAGCCTCCACGTAATTTCCGACCGCCTGTGGGCCGTACCCAACGTGCACGCGAAACGCTCGACCGCCTCCGCGACGTCATCGATCGCCCGGCCACCGAACTGCACTACACCTCGCCGTATCAGCTCCTCGTGGCCGTCATCTTATCGGCGCAGTGCACCGATGCCCGCGTCAATCAGGAGACGCCTGCGCTCTTTGCGGCCTACCCCACCGTGGCCGACCTGGCCAAGGCGACGCCGGAAGACATCTATCCGTACATTCAGTCGATTACCTTTCCCAACAACAAGGCGGGCTACCTCGCCAAGATGGCGCGCCAGGTGATGGATCGCTTCGATGGCGCGATTCCGGAGACGCCGAAGGCGCTGCAAACCCTGACGGGCGTCGGGCAGAAAACGGCCGAGGTGGTGGCCAACGTCGCCTTCGATCGCGCCACGCTGCCGGTGGATACGCACGTGTACCGCGTGGCGCATCGCATTGGACTCGTAACGCGGGACGCGACCACCCCGGCGAAGGTGAGCGCGCAGCTCAAGCGCATCATCCCGCGCAGCGACTGGGGCGATGCGCACCACCTACTGATTTTGCACGGGCGCTACACCTGCACGGCCCGTTCGCCCCAGTGCGCCGACTGCGTGCTCACGGACTTCTGCGACCACTACGACCGCCTCCAGCGCCTCCCCGACCCGATGCCCGCGCTCAATGCGCAGGCCGGGCGCTACTTCTGCCGGACGTGCGATACGTATTTCGACGAGCCCGCCACGCATGTCGACCGCTACGACATCGAGCAGACGGCGTGCCCGCGCTGTGGCTCCATGATGGTGTTTCGCACCAGCACGGGCGCGCCCACAAAGCAGCCGCTCGACTTTCGCGTAAATGATTGAGGGCTAACGCAGCGCCTAGTTCAGGCAGATCATGCCCACCGGCGTGGGAAAGACGGGCATGAAGAGGGCCGGATCGGGGCGCTCGTTGTCATCGACCGGCTCCTCGGGAAGCTCCACGTCGTCCGGCAGCGTTTCTGTGCCGGGTTTGTAGACGCCGCGCGCCGTAGCAATGACGGCGCCGTCGGTCGTTAGGAGCGCAGCCTCTACCACCACATGCGGCGGCTGCGTCATCACCACGCGGGCCGTGGCCGTCACCGGACCGTCGTGATCCGGTGCTTGCAGATCGACGGTAAAGCGCTCGGCGGTGACGCGGCGTTCCTTCTCCAGCGAGCCGGCCGCGAGCATGGCCACGTCCTCTAGCAGCTCGTGGTGGTCGCTGGTAGACGCAGCTTGCAGCGCGCCGTTGAGCTGGGCGCGGCCGTGCGCGATCGATACGCGCTGGTTGTTGTGGGTGCCGGCGTACAATTCTTCGAGTCGGCGAAAATGTGCATTACGAATCATAATCATCACACATTCTGAACAGGACATGCGGGGCGCCGCGCATCAAGCGCGACGGGCATTCTATGCCCACGAAAAGGATGCCAAGCCGCCCGGCCGTGCCCAATTGGCAGACGGTGGGCCCACGGTGGGCGCGTTCCCTCGGCAGGTGTTACATCCCTGAAAGAGATGCCCGCGCGATGCGCGACACGATACAGAATGTCAGCGACGAGGTGACAGGCTACGGGGCGGCCCGTGGCGGCGCGTAGCGTGCCAGAAACTCGTAGATGCGCAACAGGCGGTCGATGCGCTGCGCGGGGGCGCCGGTACGCGAGAGGTCGTGGCCCGCGTTGGGGTAGCGGACGTACTCGACGGGGCGGCCCAGCACCTTCAGGCTTTTGTAGAGCATCTCGCTCTGCACGACGCCGGTGCGCAGGTCGTCGTCGGCGTGCATGATGAGGAGCGGCGTGTGGATGGACGGTGCGTAGGTTTGCGGGCTGTTGCGAAGGAGCGCGGCCCGCGGGGGGGAGCGGAGCGAATCTACCGGCGGATGCTCAATGACGGCGCGGTAGGCCGAGTCGGCCGTGGCGGTGAAGGTCGAGTCGGTGCGGCCGGCCGGGGCCGGCACGGCGCCGTTCCACGGATAGCCGCCAAAGTGCCAAGGCACCAGGCGCCACGCATTGCCTTCCCCAAAGAAGGTGGAGAGGTCGTACACGCCACGCTGCGCGACGGCCGCGTCAAACCGATCCGTTTGGCTCACCATCCAGGCGGTTAGGTAGCCCGCGTAGGAGCCGCCGGTGAGCACCTGGCGCGAGGCGTCGATGCCCGCCGAGTCGACGACGGCATCGACCGCCGCCAAGACGTCCTGCATGGGGCCGGGGCCCCAGTTCTGGAAGTTGGCCGCCTTAAAGGCGCGTCCGTAGCCGCCAGAGCCCCGCGGGTTGGCAAACACGATGGCGTAGCCGCGGCCCGCGAGGTACTGAAACTCATGCCACATCGTAGCTTCGCCGGGGCCCCACATGGCCATGGGCCCGCCGTGCATTTCAACCAGCAACGGAGCGCCCTGAGGGGGCACCGGGCCGGGCGGGCGCATCAGCCAGGCGTCGATGGTAAAACTGTCGCTTTGCACGGTAAACGGCCGCATGGAAGCCAGCTGCCGCTGGGCGATCCACGCATTGGGGTTGGCCAGGAGCTCCTCGCCGGTAAAGCTGACGGTGTTTACGTACAGGGCGTACGGATTGCGCGGCGTGGTGCGGGCGTACACGACGGTCGCGTCGGTCGCGTCGAAGGCGCGCACGCCCTGCGTGGGGGGTACGAGCTGCTCGGGCGCCACGTCGTGGATGAGCGTGCTGTCGACCACAAACGAGTCGCGCGACACGGCCAGCGTCGGCGGTTGATAGGGCGCGCGCGTCGAGTCTTGGGCAAACGGCGCAAAGCGGTACAGGGGAACGCCGCCCTCGGAAGGAGCGGTGGCGTACAGGTACCATCCGGCGGGCGACCACTTCGGAGCGCTCAGGGAGCGGTCGAAGGCGCGGGTGATGAGCTGCGGCTTGCTCCGCCCATCCAAGGCAAACAGGCCCAGTTCGTTTTGGGCATAGCCGGCGTCGCGTAGGTCGCGCGCCACAAAGGCGAGCTGGGTGCCATCGGCCGTAACGCGGGGAGCGCTGAGGGCGTAGTGCTCCAGATGCAGCAGGCGCCGCACGGTGCGCGCCTGCACATCGACAAAGTAGAGGCTCCGGGCACGCACGCGGTCGGGGTGGCGGCTGGTGGCCGGCGGCGCGCTCACCACAAGTTGGCGTCCGGTGGGGAGCCACGCGGCATCGTAAAAGCTGCGGAAGTAGGGCGTGAGGAGGCGCGGTTGCGGGCGCGGCGGCGTCTCCTGCAGCAGGTCATTGGGAAGGCGCACCGTGTAGAGGTGACGAAACGATGCATCGGGCCGGAGCGCATGCTCGCCCTGAAAGTCGAGCCGCGTGATGACCTTTGGGTTGTGGCGGGCCTGGCGCTGGGCAAGCCAGCGGCGCACCTGCGGGAGCGTACCATCGGGCGTGGCCGGCGGCCGCGGGGGTTTGATGGCGAGGGTATCGGGCACGAGGCGCAGCGAATCGAGGACGGACTGCAGGCTGTCCGGCGGGACGGCGCGCAGCGTGTCGAGGCGCGGCGCGAGCGTCTGCGAGTAGATGCGCGCGCTGGTGTCGGGCCGTAGCGGGAGGTTGAGCGTGTCGCGCGGGGCGAGCGTGGCGGCGTCGCGCAGCACCAGCACCGTGTCGGCGGGTGGGGCCCAGAGCGTGTCGCGCGGCGAGCGGCCGGGGCGCTCGCTGAAGGACGGCACCTGGCGGAGCGCACGGGCCACCGCGGGCGCCGGGCGGGTGGAGGCAAACAGCAGCTGTTGGCCGTTTGGGCTCCACCGCGGACGGGTGGCGCCGTGCGGAAGGCTGGTGAGCTGGTAGGGCGCGCCGCCGGTGGTGCTCATCACAAAGATTTGGGGCGTACCATCCACGGGGCGCACAAAAGCGATCAGGTCGCCGTCGGGATGCCAATCGGGCTGCGTAGCGCTCGCCGTGCGGGTAAGCAGGCGCGGTGCGTCGCGGCCGCTGGTGGGCACTACGTACAGCTGGTGGCGATACGCGTAGGGCGCGTCGGCCGCGGGCGTCTCCACAATGCGCTTCTGCACGTATGCAGCGTAGCGGCCATCGGGCGAAAGCTGCACCGCTTCGATGGAGCGGATCTTGAGCAAGTCGGTGGCTTGTACGGGGGTGGGCTGCGGTTGGGCGCGGGCCGCCGCTAGCGATCCGCACAGCAGGATGAGAACGAGGCTACAGCGCCACGAGGACGCCAGCGTAGAGAAAGTGGACATCAAACCCGGGATTGATAACTCCGCGAAAACCGTTGGATAGGTGGTGGTAACGATAGCCAAGCTGCAGGGTCCATGGCCGCGTGGGGTGCCACGCAACACCGGCGCCCAGGTCGGCCGAAAAGTTCATCTGCAGGCCCTTGGTATCGGGCACCACCTCAAAGAAGTAGACAAAGCCCACGCTGCCGCTAATGAAAGGTTGCACGGCCCGGCGCGGGCGAAGATTGAGCTGGAGCCCGGCCGGCACGAGGCCCACCCCCCGTACGCGGCGCGCCGGGGGCACGCGGCCGGGCGGCGTGCGGGGCGTCGTAAAGTTGCGTCCGGGAATATGCAGCACCACCCACGGCAGCGCATCGAGCGTGTACAAGAGGGCCGCCGAGGTGAACGCAGGCAGCAGGCGGCGCTGATACCGCACGGCGCCGAGCGAAAGGCGCGAGGTGGTAGACGGCGCAATGAGGCCCCCGGAAGCCACCGAGGCCCCGCCCCACACGCCCACCTGCTGAGGCGCAGCGGGCTGCGCGTAGGCCGCACGTCCGGTGAATAGCAGAACGACAAGGAGGAGCCACACGGGCCGAAAGAAGTTGGCACAGAACCGAAGCGAACGCAAGCGTACGGGCAAGGTACCTATGCCAACGGTGCCGCGTTTCTTCGCGTAGATTCTCCGACAACCAACCCATCATGGATCTTTTCTACAAGCAGTACGGCAAGCACAACCCGCCCCTTATCATCTTGCACGGCCTGCTGGGCGCCAGCGGCAACTGGCATACGCTAAGCCGCAACGTATTCAAAGAAAAGGCGACCGTGTACGCGGTCGATCAGCGCAACCACGGCCGCTCGCCTCACCACGAGACGTTGACGTATGAGGCCATGGCCGATGACATCCGCGACTTTATCCACCGCCATGCGCTGGGCACCGTCACGCTGCTAGGGCACTCGATGGGCGGCAAAACGGCCATGCAGACGGCGCTCTCGTACCCGGGGCTCGTGGATCGGCTGATTGTGGCCGACATGGCGCCGAAGGCGTACCCGCCCCATCACACCGAGCTGCTTGAAGCGCTCGCGGCCATCGATCCGTCGGCCTACGACAGCCGAAGCGCCATCGACGAGGCGCTGGCCGAAGATGTGCCATCGTTTCCGATCCGGCAGTTCTTGCTGAAAAACCTGGCGTACGAAGACGGGACGTACCGGTGGCAGATGAACCTGGGGGCCATTCGGGCCAATTACGAAGCCATCAATGCGGCGATAACGAGCGGGCGGACGTTCGACAAGCCCACGCTGTTTGTGCGCGGCGGGCGCTCGGACTACGTGGCCGATGCGGATCTGCCGGCCATCCGCGGCTTGTTTCCGCACGCGCGCCTCGAAACTATCGCGGACGCCGGGCACTGGGTGCATGCCGATGCGCCGGACGCGTTTGCGCGCCTCGTGATGGACTTTCTGGCGGATTGACGAGGCGGCGCTACGCAGCCTGCAGGGCCTTCACCTCGTCGACGAGGGCGCTTACGGTCTCCTTCGCGTCGCCGAACAGCATCTTCGTGTTGTCGGCAAAGAACAGATCGTTTTGTACGCCCGAGTAGCCGGGGCTGAGGCTGCGCTTGAAGACGACCACCGTCTCGGCTTCGTCTACATTTAGGATCGGCATGCCGTAAATGGGACTCCCTTCGTCGGTGCGCGCGGCAGGGTTCACCACGTCATTGGCCCCAATGACGAGCGCCACATCCGTCGTGGAAAACTCCGGGTTGATCTCGTCCATCTCGTATAGCTGTTCGTACGGCACATTGGCCTCGGCCAGCAGCACGTTCATGTGGCCGGGCATGCGGCCCGCCACGGGATGGATGGCGTACTTCACCGTGATGCCCTGTTCTTGCAACAGGTCGGCCAGCTCGCGCACGGCGTGCTGCGCCTGCGCCACAGCCAGCCCGTAACCCGGCACGATGATCACCTGCTCGGCGTAGCTGGTAAGGATGGCGGTGTCGTCGGGCGAGGTCTCCTGAACGGTTTTGCCTTCGGGGACGTCAATCGCGCCAGGGGCGTCGCCGTCGCCGCCAAACCCGCCAAGCATGACGTTGGCCAGCGAGCGGTTCATGGCGTCGCACATGATGACGGTGAGGATCATGCCTGCAGCGCCCACCAGCGTTCCGCTCACGATGAGGGCGGTGTTGTTGAGCACGAAGCCGGTGGCCGTGGCCGCGAGGCCCGAGTAGGAGTTGAGCAGCGACACGACGACGGGCATGTCGGCCCCGCCGATGGGCACCACGAGGAGCACGCCCAGCGCGAGGGCCGCCAGACAGAGCGCGAGCGCCGGGTAGGCCAGGCCGGTGCCCTCCACGAGCAGCCCTCCCGCGCCGCGCGTCATCTGCACGAGGGCCGCGCCCGCCACAAGCAACATGCCGATGGTGAAGCCGCGCATGCCCGGAAAGGTGAGCGGCTGCCCCGACAGGCGCCCGCTGAGCTTGCCATACGCCACGAAGCTGCCCGAGAACGTGACGGTGCCAATGAGGATGCTGAGGCCAATGACGAAGGCGTCGCTGCCGGCCACCGTTGCGGCGTTCAGCACGGAAGCTTGCTGCGCGTACCGGGCCACCTCGGCCCCAGCCACCAGCGCCGAGGCGCCGCCCCCAAAGCCGTTAAAGACCGCCACCAGCTCGGGCATATCGGTCATTTCCACGCGCTGCGAGAGCCACCCTCCAACGGCGCCCCCCAGCGCTAGCCCGCTCACAATCATGGGCCACGACAGGATCTCTTGCAGAAAGAGCGTCGCGACAACGGCTACCAGCATGCCCGACGCGGCCAAGGCGTTTCCCACGCGGGCCGTAACCGGCGATTGCATGCGCTTGAGTCCCAAAATGAAAAGAATGGCCGCGGCAACGTAGGCCAGGTCGATGAGGGCGCGTTCCATAGTGGGGAGCGGGCAGGAATAGGTGAGGCGAACGGGCGTGGGCTATGCAGCGGGGGGCGCTTTCTTCTTCTTGACGAACATCTCCAGCATGCGGTCGGTGACGAGGAAGCCCCCCACCACGTTGATGGTGGCCATGACGAGCGCGGCAAAGCCCAGCCATTGCGCCCACGGACTTTCGGTCATGCCGGCGGCCACGAGCGCGCCCACGATGGAGATGCCGCTGATGGCGTTGGCGCCCGACATGAGCGGGGTATGCAGCGTTTGCGGGACTTTGCTCAGGATCTCGGAGCCCAAGAAGGCCGAGAGCACAAAGTGAATGATGTTGGCAAGCATGGCAGGTTACGCCTCAGATGATTGATTCAGCAGATCGCGCACGCGGTCGTTCTGCACGGCGCCGTCGTGGGTCAGGCAGGCTCCGGCAAACACATCGTCGTCGGGGGCCGGCACAAACGCCCCGTCGTCGTCCAGAAATTCTTCGATGAGGGCCGCCACCGTCTTGCTGTACAGCTGACTGGCGTGCACCGGCATGTCGGCCGGCAGGTTGGTGGGGCCGAAGATGTGCACGTCGTGAACGGTGCGGGTGGTGTTGGCTTCGGTGTGCACGCAGTTGCCGCCGTTCGGCGCGGCGAGGTCTACGATGACGCTGCCGGGCTCCATGGCGTCCACCGCCGCCTCGTTGATGAGGACGGGCGCCGGGCGGCCGGGGATGAGCGCGGTGGTAATGACGACGTCGGCCTCGGCCACGTGCGGCTTGAGGAGCTCGGGCTGGCGCTCTTGCTTGGCCTTTTCGAGGGCCCTTGCGTAGCCGCCTTCGTCTTGCGATCCCTCGGTGTCGAGCGAAAGCTCGACGAACGTTGCGCCCAGGCTTTCCACCTCCTCGCGCGTGGCGTCGCGAATGTCGTAGCCAAACACCTTGGCGCCCAGCCGCTTGGCGGTGGCAATGGCCTGCAGGCCGGCGACGCCAGCGCCCAACACGAGCACGCGGGCCGGTCGGATGGTGCCCGCGGCGGTGGTGAGAAGCGGAAAGAACTTGGGCAACGCGTGGGCCGCGATCAGTGCGGCGCGGTAGCCGCCCAAGGAGCTCATGGCCGAGAGCGCATCCATCTTCTGCGCCCGCGAGATGCGCGGCACGAGCTCCATGGCCAGGCTCGTAACGCCGGCATCGGCCAGGCGCTGCGCGCGCTGCGGGTGTTCGAGGGGCGCGAGAAATCCGACCAGGGTGTGCGCGGGCCGCAGCGCATCGAGCAGGGCGTCGGTGGGCGCTACGGTAGCCAGCACATCGGCGTCCAGCACGCCCGCACGATCGGTGACGGTCGCCCCGGCCTCGGTGTAGGCCGCGTCGTCATGAAAGGCCGCAGCCCCTGCCCCTTCTTCCACCACCACCTGCACGCCATGCTGCGCCATGAGCCGCTCCGCCACGGTGGGCGTGAGGGCGACGCGCGTTTCGCCGTCTGCGGTTTCGCGGGGCACGCCAAGGGTGGTTGCCATGACACGGGGGGCTCGTTGCAAGGGGCACGGGCGGCGCAGGCAATGGCTGCACCGTGCCTATAAAATAGTGAAGGGACATTGGATTGCAATGCCCCTTACACCATCGTCGAAGTTGCGTGTCGATCAGCCGTGGGTGCGCTCAAATTCATCCATGAATGCCACCAGGGCATCCACGCCGTCCTCGGGCATGGCGTTGTAAATGGACGCGCGCATGCCGCCTACGCTGCGATGGCCCTTCAGGCTCATGAGCCCTTCAGCGGACGCTTCTTTGATGAAGACCGGTTCGAGGTCGGCATCGTGCAGGCGGAAGGTGACGTTCATGCGCGAGCGGGCACCTTCGTCGACCGTGCCGCGGTAAAAGTCGTTGCGGTCGAGGCGGTCGTACAGCTTTTGCGCCTTCCGCTCGTTCAGCGCGGCAATGGCGTCGAGTCCGCCCTGGTCGAGCAGCCAGCGGCCCACCTTCTCCACCATGTAGATGGGAAACACCGGCGGCGTGTTGAAGCGGCGTTCGGCGTGGGTGCCGTAGTCGAGCATGGTGGGCAGGGGCTGCTTGCGCCGCTGCAAAAAGTCGTCGTGGACGAGCACGATGGTGACGCCGGCCGGGCCGATGTTTTTCTGCGCACCGGCGTAGATGAGGCCGTAGCTGTCGAGGTTCATCGGGCGGCTCAGGAACTCGCTGGAGGCGTCGGTGACGACGGGCACGTCGAGCTGCGGGTCGAAGCCGTACTGGTTGCCGTTTACCGTTTCGTTGGTGGTGATGTGCACGTAGGCCGCGTCGGGGTGCAGGTCCCACGTCTCCTGAGCCGGGATGTGGCTAAAGTTATCGTCCTCGCTGGAGGCGGCCACATGCGCGGTGCCCACGCGCTTCGCCTCTTTAATGGCCTTCGTGCCCCAGCGCCCGGTGATGACGTAGTCGGCCACGCCGTCTTCGGGCAAGAAGTTGAGCGGCACCTGGTAGAACTGCATCGACGCGCCGCCCTGCAGGAAGAGGATGTGCCAGTCGTCGTCGAGGTCGAGCAAGGCCCGGATGTGGGCGCGGGCGCCGGCCTCAATTTCGTCGTAGGCCGCCGAGCGGTGGCTGATTTCCATAACCGACGCGCCCACGTGGTCGTACACGGGAAGCTCTTCGCGGGCCTCAAGGAGCACGTCTTCTGGAAGCGCTGCCGGACCGGCGGAAAAGTTGTAGAGGCGCTGGCTTTTGTCAACCGGCGTAGATTCCATCGTAGGCATAAGCGTTGCGTGGGGTTGGATGAACAAGCGGTACGCGACGTGCACGAAGCAACCCGCACAAAAGATTCCGAGGGGCGTAGCCGTGCAGCATCATACAAAAAAGCCCCTGCACCGGAAGGATGCAGAGGCTCATGTCGCATCACGCAGGGGAAGGACTCACGGCGTGATGATGTTCGATTCGCCATCGCTGCTTTCACCGTTGGAAGCAATGTCAACCAGCTCCAGATCGAAGGTGAGGGTGCGTCCGGCGAGCGGATGGTTCGCGTCGATGGTAACGGACTCTTCGCCGAGGGCCGCGATAAACACCGGCACCTGACGGCCGTCTTCAAGGCGCAGCGTAAGCTGCGCGCCAACCTCGGGCTCCAGGTCGTCGGGCAGCTGCTCGCGCTCCAGCTCCATCACCATGTCCTCGCGGTGCTCCCCGTAGGCCTCCTTCGGCGGGATTTCTGTCGTCTTCGAATCACCGGGTTCCATGCCGGTCACGGCCTCTTCAAAGCCCGGAATAACCCGTTGCTCGCCTATCGTAAAGCGCAGGGGCTCGTCTTGCGACTCGTCGAACACGTTGCCGTCTTCGAGCCGTCCGGTGTAGTGCACCAAGACTTCGTCTCCTTTCTTCGCTTGTGCCACGGTGCTGTGCTATTTGGTTCAGTATTGTGAATCTCTACGCTGCAACGCGCCGTGCAGCCGCGTGTTCGTGAGGAGGCGGCTTCGCGGGCGCTGTGGCGGCTGTAATTTGCTTGTCACTGCGGTTGGAAGCGGGCGCCGTGCCTGCTATACTACGAGCAGCCCATGATTTCTTGAAGGCTCTGAAAGAACGCCATGTCTGCTGATGAATCGATTTCGCTGCGTGCTACACCGGTGTATGCGGGGGTGCTTGCGTGTACGTTAGCTGTTACGCTGTGGGCGCTGTGGCAGCCGTTTGTGCTGAATGGCTTGACGCTCGCGCTGCTTGGGGCCGCGCTGGTGCTTACCGGCATTCCGCACGGGGCGGTCGATCACTTGGTGGCCGCTCGCCTGTTTGATACGGGTGGTTCGTGGAAGGGCCACGTGGCGTTTTATGGCACCTACGCGGCGCTGATGGCGGCGTACGGGGCGGTGTGGTATGTGGCGCCGGTGGCTGCGCTGGCGCTGTTCTTTCTGCTCACCATGTACCACTTTGGGCAGGCCGACCTGGCGTACTGGCGGGCGCCGCGGGGCCTCGACGTGGCACTGTACCTGTCGCGCGGGGCGCTCTTGGTGGGCCTGCCGGTGGCCGCGCATCCGGCGCTCGTCGATCCGATCTTCGCGGCCCTCGCGGGGCTGCACCCGGCCCAGTGGGCGCTCTGCACCACGTACCAGACGACCACGCTCGTGGTACTCGTGGCGCAGCACGTTGTGGTGTTGGGCTTCGCGGCAGCGCTGAACGCGCCCGCCGGCGGGTGGCGCGAAGGCCTCAATACGGCGGTGCTCACGGCGCTATTTGTGGTGGTGCACCCGCTGGTCGCGTTTGCCGTCTACTTTGGACTCTGGCACTCGCTGGGGCACATCCTGGAGCTGCTACGTTTCTTTCGAACGCGCCAAGGGCCCACGACGCTCCGCGGCTTTTACCAGAAGGCGGCTTTGTACACGCTGCTGTCATTTGTTGGCCTTGGCGTGCTCTACGCCGTCACCCAGTCGTTTGGCCTGCAGCACCGGATGATTGCGCTGCTGTTCATCCTGATTAGCGTGCTTACGCTGCCGCACATGCTTGTGGTGGAGGGCTTGTACCGCACCGACCCGCCGCCCGCGTAAATTACCCGCGTAAATTACAGGCGCAACATGTAGCGCCGCCGCCCCTCGGATCTGAGAAGCGGCGGCGCGCAGCGACATTCTGTGTGGCTGTGTAGGCTTCAGCATGGGGCGGGGAGGAGCTCATATGAAACAAAAAGGCCTACAACAGTCTTACTCGTCACATCACGCTCGATGTCATCTGCCGAGTGCTCGAAAGTAGATGACTACCTCTGCTCGCAAGTCCACGTCGCTCGGTACGGGTTGCGCATCCAGGTTCCAGGCGCCTAATTGCGTCTCCCGGCAAAGTCCACTTCAACGTTAACAGGTCTTCGTTTCAACATGATGGATACGCTTCTTGGTGGTGCGATCATTGTCGGCACCGCACTCGTTTGCTTTGGCCCCAGCCTCTGGATGCTGGCGACGCTCTACCGGAAGTGGGGCAGTCTCTCATGGAAAGGCGTTGCCCGTCAGGCTCTCGGTGCCTTTGTGTGGCCTGTGGTAGCGTTGACGGGGGTGTCTATGATCGTTTTCTACGTTGCTCTCTCCGGTGGAGGAGCTTACACGCGTACCACGGACATCGAAGACTATGAGGACACGCTCGCTGCGTGGTACGACTCGACAAAAGTCGCCCATTTTCCCCCCACCGTTGCCAAACAGCAGGTGCGCCAATTCAGATCGTACCGATACCATTTCCCTGACATTCACCACCAGATCCTTCTGGTGATCGACGTATCGCCGGAGCGAGCACAGACGATCTACCAAGAAGCCGACCCGAAGGCAGCGTACGTGGTCACATGGAGAGACTCCACGTCCAACAAACCCGTCGTTTTGGAGCATCGATCTGGGGTGAAGCCAAGCAAGGCGCCGCTACGTCTTCCGAGGTTCGCGAACGATAGTGCGTCTGCGTCCAACTACGTCGGCTACTTTTTCAAAGCCCAGCCGCACCGATACGGGGATCCCGATCTTGATGGCGAGGATGCCGGACCACAGCAGGACGAAGTCGCTTACGGGATTGCCTTTCACAAAAGTCGATCGCGCGTTCTGTACTGGAGTGAATGGGCAACCTATTGATCGCAAAGGCTGGCAGCAAGCGCTGATCGCACGTGGACCTGTGCGTAGCATTCCGTTGTCTCCGCATCCATTCCCTCTCTATCTGCCTTTTACCAATGAATCTGCGCTCTCTGACTACGATCCCGATGTTCATCCTCGGTGCGGTCCTGCTGTTGTTGCTCGGTGCCCTCGGCCTCTCGTTCGCCGTTGGTCTCCCCGTGCAAGCGTGGTTTGCCGATGACCCGCCCCCGGCCGCAGGCATTCAGGGCGTCACGCTCGATGCCAAAGACCGCCCCGGCCCGGTCACGTACGACCACCTCGAACGGCTGGGCATCAGTCATGTGGCAATTGTGCCCTACATCTTCCAGCAGGACGCCGAGACGCCCGTCTTTCAGGCCAACTACGGATCGGGGTGGGCCACCGAAAACGATCAGGGCATCCGTTCGATTGCCCGTGCGCTCGACAAGCGCGGGATCGACCTGGTACTCAAACCTCAACTCTGGCTCCGTGACGACACAAAAGGCTGGCTTCAAAACATCACGTTTGAAGAGGGTCCAGAGTGGGACCAGTGGAAAGCCGGGTACCGCGAGCACCTGATGCACTACGCCCGAATGGCCGAACGGCTGGAGGCGGACGTGTTCTGCGTTGGCACCGAAACCGACCGGTTGGCCGCGTCGCATCCCGGCTTCTGGCGCGAATTGATCGCAGACGTGCGCGACGTCTACAGTGGCGAACTGACGTATGCGGCCAACTTCGGGACATTCGGCCAGATCCCGTTCTGGGAGGCCCTCGACCGGATCGGCGTTCAGGCATACTTCCCGCTAGCGGCAGCGCGTGGGTCCGTTTCGGTAGCTTCTCTCAAACGTCGATGGACGCCCTACAAGGCGGCTCTGGCCGTCGAAGCCCGCGCGCACGGTCGACCGGTGCTGTTTACGGAGATCGGCTACCGGAGCGCGCCTCATGCCGCCCAGCAACCGTGGGCGTGGCCGACGTCCGGCGAACAAGCAACGATGACGCCTGCCCCCAAGCTGCAAGCGCGTCTCTACCGAGCGTTCTTTCAGTCGGTATGGAACGAGCCGTGGTTTTCGGGCGCCCTCCTGTGGAAGTGGCACCGCCACGATGAGGCGTTCTACGACGAGCGGGCCATCGACTACACGCCGCAGGGCAAACCCGCCGAAGCTGTGATCCGCCAGTGGTTTTCGGAGCGGCCCCTGACGGGCAGACGTCACAACCGCACTCAGGAAAAGGGGCCGGGACAGTAGACGCGCAGGAATAGACGTGCCGCCCCTTTCGTACGCCGCAGATTGAAACCGAAGACCATGATTCTTTTCCTCGCCACGGAAGCGACCGCGCGCGTCCCCCGGTTCGGAGTGCCGCTTGGGCAGGACCTACAAGACGGGCCGCACTTGGTGGAAGTTGCGTGGCAACCGTACTCAGACGACCGGAAGTCTCTCGACGGCAAAGCCTTTCTGGTAACGCCCAATGAATTTGAGTTTCCAGAATGCACCCTAAAGGCTCACGGAATGACGATGGAGCAAGCGGTATCGGCCGGAAGAAAGCCAAAAGACATCCTTACCCGCCTGAACGACCGGCTGCGCGATGTTGACCTTCTTGTTGTCCACGATGCTCCCGCACAACTCGGGATTTTGCTCGCGGAGTTTCACCGCGCTGGCCTGGATACCCCTTTAGCACAGGTTCCCGTGCTGTGCACAAAGCATGCGTCCATTGGGGCTGGTCTCCTCTCTGCTAACGAGGACAGCGCGTCCGACGTGATCGCTCTTTATGCACAACTCACAGGCCGGCCCGCGTCAAGCACGCATCGAACACGCACTGCAGTTCAGAGACTCGTTTCGTGCTTTTGGAAACTCGTAGCGCGAGATGTTCTCACTCCGGAGCAGCCGGGTCCCTCATGGGAGAAAGCAGGTGCGTCGGTCGGAGCCATAGATCAGACCTCAACCAATGAGAAAGAGGCCGGTCCAGACGTCGATTCTTCCAGAGACGTCAAAGAAAGACTGCCCTCACAGGAAGCATTCATCATCGATGAGGTGGATGATACGATCCGGTCGATCCTCCGTACCCTTGATGACGACGAAGCGGATGCCCCGATGGGCGATGCGGAGGACGAGCATGATGAGGACGCTGGGCGCATCGGCCAGACCGAGGACCTTGGCGACGTCAAAAGCGATTCAGAAGTGGACTCGCATCCTCTGGATGCGTTCTACCAGCGGGTCGGACAGTTCTACGTGCCGGAACTGCGGAGGACTCCGCCACCGGATCCGGTCGATTCTTCTCTTGCGGTTGCCTACAACTATCTTTGCCGTGGGTACCCTACTCGGGCGTCGCTGCAACTCAGCGAAGGAATGCTCGATCATTACATCCCGGAAGCCGGTGCTACGTCCTCAGAAGACGGACCAACGATTCGCATCATGATCGATGCGGTTCCTTGGGAAGACGTGGATGCTGAGGCGCTCCGTGATGCGTTAAGCACTCCCCTATCCGCCGATTTAGCAAAAGTAGCGGGAAACATCGGTCAACGCCCGCTTCAACTTCTACGCCTGAATCGAAGCCTCATCCACGCCGCGCACATTCAGATTGTCCTGGTCTGGTGGCTGCTCCAGCAGGAAGCCTCCATGACGGAGTGCGACGGAAGCCAGCAGGTGCGTGTGCATCTCGAAGGATTGGCAGACGAGATCGCCCGGCTTATCTGCGACGATCTCACGACGCTGCTACACCAGTTGGCCACCCTTCGCGATGGCGAAAACGTCTCCACGATTCAAATCTGCGCTGTTTCAGATCCCGGAGAAGCCGATATTGACATTCGCGGCCCTTGGGCGCTTCCTGCGTCGAATGCGTCTGAGATGGCAGGCGAACCGGAATGCAAAACGGCATCCGGCACTGAAGCCTGCGCCTCTCCTGAAGCCTATGCCTCCTCTACATCGTCTCCCCTACGCCTGACACTCACCTACCCCGACGACATAGAAGCGAGCGATGCGCCGCAGTGGCCCAAGCGGCGCGTGTTCGCACGTCGCATTGAATACCCATCCATTGGGCATGTTGAACGGAGGCAAGAAAAAGATAGCGTATTCCAGAAGTTTGTGCGAACCGATGAGGCTCGCGTAGAGGCTTTGACCTACTTCTTGCAAAACGCACTCCGAAAGCGGGACTTTTACCCAGGTCAGTTGCCCATCATCAATCGTGCGTTGCAGGGCAAAGACGTCATCGGACTGCTTCCTACAGGAGGAGGAAAGTCGCTCACATTTCAGCTCTGTGGCCTGTTGCAGCCTGGCACCACGGTCATCGTGGACCCCCTCAATTCGCTCATGAAAGACCAGTACGATGCCCTCTGTGAAGAAGGTTTAAGCGCGAGTGACTTCATCAACTCGTTTTACTCCACAGACGAAAAGACGCGCGTTCGCGAGGACGTAGTAGCGGGCCGCCTCGGCTTTCTGTTCATTGCTCCTGAGCGTCTGCAGATGCCTCGCTACCGAGCGATGTTTGAGAACAGCCAGCGCAATGGCGTCCGATTTTCCTGCGGCGTTGTAGATGAAGCACACTGTGTCTCGGAGTGGGGCCACGACTTCCGCCACGTGTACCTGCATCTGGCAAGCAATCTACAGCGGTACTGCTCAGGCTCAGCATCCGGTTCTGCCACAGGCGACGAAGGAGATGAAAGCACTGCCTGTTTGCCTCTTTTCGGGCTAACGGCAACAGCGTCGTTCGACGTGCTGGCCGACGTGCAGCGGGAGCTTCGCGTGGGGGAAGATGCCATCATCACACTTCCCGCCGAAGCGATTGACCGCGAAGAACTTCACTTCCGTATTCTTCCGATTGACGCGGACGTTGGAGAAGGTCTTCCGTTCTACAGGCGAGAACGCAGGTTGGGCGGGCCAAAGTACGAGGCAGCGGAGAAGTTCATCCGCTCGGTGCCGGCCGAACTGCATAAGCTCAATCCAGACTCGGAGGATCACCTGCCGCCGGATGTCGACACGTTTTTCGGGACGGATGGTGCCGGAACGTATCCGAACGCTGGGATCGTTTTCTGTCCAACGAAGTCACCCACCCTCGCAAATGGCGTGTTGGCTCTGCGCAATGGAAAAAAAGGAAGGAGAGGTCTGGTGGACCGGATCGACAGCCTTGAGATTGTGACATTCTTTGGGAGGCAAGACGACGACACGGTCAAACAACCGGTTGTGCAGAAGACGGCAAAAGAATCGCAGGATAACCAACGCCTCTTCCTCCAGGATCGCGCAAACCTGATGATCGCCACGAAGGCCTTTGGGATGGGTATTGATAAACCCAACCTGCGGTTTACGCTGCACTACAGCACGCCCGGCTCCGTGGAGAACTTCTACCAAGAGGCCGGACGCGCCGGGCGCGATGGGCAACCGGCTCTCTGCGGCATCCTGTACCATCCGCGGGACATTGAGATGAATCGGGACTTCCACCGAAACTCGTTTAAGGGCATTGCCCGCGAGAAAGAAATTCTCACCGAACTGCTGGAAGAGGTTCGATACGAAGACCGGTTCTTTCTCCGGTTGGTTGAGCAGAAAGTCCGAGATCAATCCGATACGTACGTTCGCCTCAATCTCTTTCCCACCGAGGGCGGCACCGATCCGTTCTTGTTGTACGTCAACGGCAAGTGGCGCGATACAAAAGCCGACCGTGTCTGTTACGGTTGCCTTCATCTTCGGGACCTTTCCCAGTTTAAACCGAGAAGGTATCCGCAGAACGCCGATCCTCAAACGGCGCAGAACATCCTTGAATGTGTCCGAACGGTCATCCAGGAAGAATCCGACACCGACACCTACGTCGACTTTCTGACCCGCGTGCAGGCCCCTGGCATCCTTCGCGTCCTGCGAGAGCAAGAAAACAGGCAGACGCACGAACTCAGGGTGGGCTTCACCAGCAATACCGTTCAGGAGATGACAAAGCGTCTGGAGGAAATCGGAGCGCTCAAGGGAGGCAAATCGTACGAAATCAAAGATGAAGTCGTCCGAGCCGCCTACAACTTCAGCCACAGCGAAGATGAGTTTACTGGACGCCTTCACTTTCAGTACGAGAGGTACTTCGACGTACGCGACCTGGAACGATCTCTTTCCTTAGATGAAGAGACGGCGGCGTTTCTCCGTGCCAACTACCTAAAGATCCGCAACCCAAACGACACGGAGCGCGCGCTCTACCGGCTTTCTATTCTCGGGATCATCGACGATTACGACATTGACTACGCAGCGTCAGTCTACAACGTACGGTTTCAGGGAAAGCCGGACTCGGAATACCGTAGGTCCCTTGAAACGTATTTCCGACGCTACCTGGGAGAGGAAAGCACCAACGAACGGCTGCGCCAGATGGAAGCCTCGGAAATAGAGCCGCCTGATACGGATTCGCCCATCACGGATTCGATGATCCGGCGCTGTCTTTGGGCGCAAACGGAGTTTGTGTATGATGAGATTAAACAAAAGCGGGAGCAGTCGATCAAGTATATGGATACCCTTTGTCGTGAGGCCATCGAGCAGGGCGAGCAGCACTTTCGCGACAGCATCGTGTACTACTTCACCTCGAAGTACGCTCGGGATAAGTACTTGCCCGCAGCGCTTGATATGGGGAAAATCGAATCTCCCGAAATTGCCCGCACCTACATCAACTATGTCTTCAACCCGCCCGATGAGATGGGTGGACAGATTGACAATGCCAAGCATCTTCGAGGCGCCTGTGCCCGGTTGCAGACGAGCCTAAGAGGACAGAACGCCGTCCTTGACGTCTTGAATGCCTTCAGCATTCTTGTCCTTAACTCGGTTCAATACGACGACAACTCCACAAACAACGACAGCAAGGCGGTCAAGCCCTCCGAGGAGGCACTCGACGCCTACCAGCAGGGCTTTCGTTCCTTCGCGCGAAAGCCGTCCGTCGCTTGGACCGATGTTCTCGACACAATTCAGCACTTCCATGAGCACCTTCGCAAGATAAGCCCAGACATCGAGCGTTCCCTCCGTCCCAAACGGAATGCGCTTCTGGTCGAACGAACGGCCAAACGTCTCGCCACGCTCAATGAAACCCTTGACATTCTGTAATCCCAATGGAAATCACCCAAACACAACGTCATTTCGAAGACCTGGTTGACGAACTCCAGCGGCTGAAGTCTGCCACTGATAAGATCGACCAGAACGCCTCGGCAACCGAGGAATTGGCGGAGCGCGTTTCGGACATTGCGGAGGCGCTGGAAGCGTTCGTGCCTCGATTGCAAGCTGCCACCGACAAAAGCATCAAGAAGCTGGAGCAGCGGTCGAAAGCGCTTCAGGAGGCTGCCGAATCACTTCGTGGGTTTCAGGAAACGATTCAGTCGCGACACGAGACCCAACTTGACGACCTGGAGGCGGCGATTGATGCGGCACTGGAAAGGACAGGAGCGTCGAATGAGCAGCATCTGGACGATCTGTTCAAGACAGTTCGAGGGCTCATCGGTGAAGTCGAAAAGAGCCTCGACGCAAAGATGCGCCGTGTAACGAAGGACAACCGGGAACATGCAAACGAGCAGGCAGAACAGCTTCAGAAGCTCAAAGAGGCACTGGGTCAAGAGGTGTCAGCGCTGAGAAGCGAAACCCGACAAGGGTTACATGATGGCCAAAAGACGACCAGCAGGCGCGCAGATCAGTTGGAGAAGGAGAACGAGACCCTCATTAAGAAAGTGTCAACGCTTCGAGACGAAGCACAACAAGGGCTTCGCGACAACCGACAGCGGACCGACGCTCTTCAAGAAAGCCTCAATAAGCACGAAGAACAAGTGAGAGAATTGTCAGAGCAGATAGAAAAACAGCACCGGACGCTTCTGATTCTGATTGTTGGAGTCACAACTATCGTCTTGGCTCTGATTGTAATGGGATAATGCCAAATTACAACAGATGCACTCGACGAGATGTAGGGAGATGCGCTTGATGCTACCTGAAGGCAATCGTGGTAACCGTCGGGGGGCACAAATCGTGGTCTTGGGCGAATTTATGGAGAAAGAAAGTAGGAAAGCTTTATTCTTCAAAAGATAGCGTAGCCCACCTGCCTGGAGATTCTAGACAAGGACTTCTCGCAGTCTGTGGTGAAACAGGTTCGTGGAGGCTTCCGACCGCCCGCGTAAATTACAGGCGCAACATGCAGCGCCGCCGCCCCTCGGATCTGAGAAGCGGCGGCGCGCCGCGACATACGCAACATGCGATGTGGGCCTCGGCCGATGCGGCTAGCCCCACAGGTCTTCCATCGTGTAGGGGCTGCCCTCCATCGCCCAGAACGAGCCGTCCACATACCGCCGCCCGCGATTGAGTGCGGCGATCTGCTCCATGTCGTCCTCCGTCAGCGAGAGCTCGGCCGCGGCCAGGTTCTGGCGGATGTACTCGGGCGTTACCGACTTCGGAATGACGGCCGTGCCGCGCTCGATGGCCCAGCGGATCAGCACCTGCGCCGGGGTCGCCTCGTGCCGCTCGGCAATCTCGGCAATCGTTGGGTCGTCCATCAGCACCGGCTCGTCGTCGGCCTTCATGGCCTCGGGGCGGTCTGAGGAGCCGAGGGGCGAGTAGGCGGTGAGGTGAACGCCCAGCGCGTCGGCGGCTTCCAGCATCTCGGGCTGCTGCAGGTACGGGTGCAGCTCAATCTGATTCATCTCGGGCGCGTGGTCGGCCGCGTCAACCAATGCTTCCAGGCGCTCCACCTTGAAGTTCGAGACGCCAATGTGGCGCACGAGGCCCGCGTCTACAAGATCCTCCATCGCCGCCCACGTCTCCGCGATGGGGTGCTCATCGAGCGACCGGAAGTCCTCGGGGCCCGAGGGCATGCCGGTGCCAGGCGCCAGCGCTACGGGCCAGTGCATCAGGTACAGATCGAGGTAGTCAAGCTGAAGATCGTCCAGCGTGTCCTCCAGGGCGGGGCGCACGTCCGACGGGGCGTGGGCGTCGTTCCAGAGCTTCGAGGTGATCCACACGTCGTCGCGGGCCACGGTGCCGGCGTCGATGGCCGCTTGCAACCCGGCGCCCACTTCTGCCTCGTTGCCGTAAATGGCCGCACAGTCGATGTGCCGGTAGCCGGCTTCCAGGGCAACCTGCACGGCGCGCTGCACCTTGCCGGGGTCCGACTTCCAGGTGCCAAGTCCAATGATGGGCAGTTCGTCGCCGTTGCTGAACGAGAGGGTTTTCATACAAGTTATTGGCGTCTGTGGCAGGGAGTGCATGAGATATACCGTACACGAACAACTGCTGCACGGCCGCTGCGGTTTTTTATAACCTGTGATCTCTGCGGCAACGTGCGTAACCATTTGTTGACGACGTCCACTGCTAGCGACACGCGCGGGGCCGTTGCGGCTGTAGAAACATCTGCCGGCGGGTTTCATCGAATGCCATGCCCTACGCCTTCGTTATACGGCTGTTAACATGCCTTCTTCTTCCAATCAATTTCCAGCAGACGTGCGCGCCCTTGCGGCGCAGGCCAAGGTGCTTGCGCATCCGGCGCGGCTGCACATCTTGCGGTTGCTCGCCGAGCGCGGCGAGTGCATCTGTGGCGACGTGGTCGAGGAGCTGCCGCTGGCGCAGGCCACGGTCTCGCGGCACCTGAAAAGTTTGGTGGAAGCGGGCCTCGTGCGTGTGACTGCGGACGGGCCGCGCTCCTGTTACTGCCTAAACCGTCCGGCCATTGATGAACAGCGCGGGGCGTTCCTGTCGTTTTGGACGACCCTTGATGCGCCGGCGCCCGCCGATTGCTGCTAACTGCTCACCGCCCATATTCTATGATTGTTGTCGTTACCGGTGCCAGCCACGGCATTGGCCAAGCCATCGCCGAAGCCTTTGCCACGCTGCCCGACGCCCGCGTGGCGCTCGTGGCCCGCACGACCCACAAGCTGGAGGCCGTCGCCGAGGCGTGCCGGGCCGAAGGCGCCGAGGCGCTGGTGTGCCCCTGCGACGTGACGGATGACGCGGCCGTCGCGGCGATGGCCGAGCGCGTGCACGACACCTGGGGCGCGCCGCATGTGCTCGTGAACAACGCCGGCGCGTTCACCTACGCGCCCCTCGACGAGCTCACCGCCGACGGCTTCCGCGATCAGATCGACGTCAACCTGACGTCTGCGTTTGTCGTCACGCAGCAGTTTCTGCCCGCGTTGCGCGCTGCCGGTCGTGGCCACATCTTTTTTACCGGCTCGGTGGCGTCCATCCAGGCGTATCCGGGCAATGCCGGCTACTGCGCCGCGAAGCACGGACTGCGCGGCTTTGCCCGGGTGGTGCGCGAGGAAACGAAAGAGGACGGCGTGCGCGTGACGACGGTCATCCCGGGCGCTACGTACACGCCCACGTGGGAAGGCATCGACCTGCCCGAGGACCGCTTTATGCCGCCCGAGGATGTTGCGCAGTCGGTGGTTGACGCGTACCGGCTGTCGGACCGCACGGTGCTCGAGGAGCTGATCCTGCGGCCGCAAGCGGGCGATGTGTAGGGCCGTGCGCAAGTGATGGTTTCAGGCAATGGCGTGCCCGGCAATGTGTGGGCGCACCACGGGCAGCGGGGCGTTGAAGCGTTCGATGGCGACCTTGGCAAATGGGCTGCGATGAAGCGCGGCCGCCGTGTCGCGGTCGGGGTGGCAGCCGTCGGCGAGGCACGACCAGCAGGGCCGTAGGCCGCGCTGCACCAGCCGCTGCGCGGTACGTTCGGGCGCAATCACATGCTCGATGAACACGAGCCGCCCGCCGGGTCGTAACCATCGGTGAATGCGCCGCAGGGCGTCGTCGACATCGGGCACCGAGCATAGTACCAGCGTGCTCACCACGGCGTCTGCGGTGCCATCGGGCAGCAGGGCCGTCTCCAGCGGCGCCGGGCGCAGGTCGAGGTCCGATACCCCGCGGGCCGCCGCTGCACGCCGTATGAACGAATGCATGTGCGGGTTGGGCTCCAGGCCGATCCACGTGATGTTGGGCGAAAGGTAGCGGAAGTTGAGTCCTGTGCCGGGCCCAATTTCCACCACCGTGCCGCGCAAGGGGCCAAGCAGTTCGCGTTTCCGCGCACCGTAGATGCGATGCTGCGCGTCGTCGCCCCGGGCCAATCCGTGGGCAAATGCTTTGTGGTACCAGCTCATTGGGACGGTGGGCCGTTCGTAACTTGTGTGCGTACGCACACGTACATCCGTCCCACGCATTTGTCTCGACTTGTTACGTGCTGCATGCGCTTTCTCATTCCGCCCCTGGCCACGCACGGCCTGCGCCTGGTGCATCGTTTCTTTCCGGATGTGCTGTGGCGCACCGATGACCGCGAGCGTGTCGCCTATCTCACGTTCGATGACGGCCCTACGCCCGACATCACCCCGAAGCTGCTCGATCTGTTGGCGCGCTACGAGGCAAAAGCTACGTGCTTTTTGGTTGGACGCCATGCCGAGGCGCATCCGGCGCTCGTACGTGATTTGCACGCGGCGGGGCATACGCTCGGCAACCACACCTACACCCATCCCGATGCGTGGCGCACGCCCCACGAGCGGGTGGCCGGCGAGTTGGTGCGGACGACGCGGGTCATTGAAGACTGCATCGGTGCGCGGGTGCGCCACATGCGTCCGCCCTACGGCCACCTTACCGGACCGATGCGGCAGTGGTGTGCCACGCACCGCCAACGCATGGTGCTGTGGGACGTGATGCCGGGCGACTTCCTCAAAACCGCGACGGCGGACGGTGTGGCCCGTTTCGTGGAGCGGACCGTTCGGCCCGGATCGGTGATTGTGCTGCACGACAATCCCATCTGTGACCAAGTGGCCCTCCCCGCGCTCAAGCGCATGCTGGAAACGCTGACCGCGGCCGGCTGGCGCTTTGAAGCGCTGTAGTGCTCGCACCGAACTTCCCCATTGACCGGCTCGTTCATGGCGCGTCTTGTTGATCGTACTTCGTCTGTTATGAAACGTCTGCCCCCCGTGCTTCGCTGGCTTGTGCTGTGCCTCCTCCTGGTTGGGGGGAGCACGATGCAAGTGCAGGCTCAGGCACAACTTGCCGACGTCATTCCGTCCGATAACCGACTCGTCGTCGATCAGGGCAACTTTCTGAGTGCTACGGAGGCGCAGCGTCTGGAGGCGAAGCTCCGCCGCTATGCCGACACCACGTCCACCCAGATTGCGGTGGTTACGGTGCCCACGCTGGACGGGCAGGCCATTGCCGATTACGCGACCGCCATCGGGCGGCAGTGGGGCGTGGGGCAGGCGGGACAAGACAACGGGGTGGTGCTGCTGGTGGCCCGCGAGGAGCGAAAGGTGTTCATTGCGACGGGCTACGGGATGGAGGGCGTGCTGCCCGATGCCATTGCCAACCGCATCGTGCGCACCATCCTTACCCCATCCTTTCGGGAGGGGCAGTTTTACGCGGGCCTCGACCGGGCCACCGATGCCATCATCCAGGCGGCGGCCGGTACGTACACGGCCTCGGCAACAGAGGACGCCGCAGGGGACGGCTTCGACCTTCCACCCGGCCTCATCTTTACGGTGCTCATTATTCTCTACTTTGTGTTTACCAACAAGCGCCGGGGCGGCAAGGGCGGCGGCAAGCGGGGCAAGCACCGGCACCGCGACATGGATGTGCCCATCATCTTTTGGGGCGGCGGCTTCGGCGGCGGATCGGGCGGGGGCGGCCTTGGCGGCGGCGGTGGCTTTGGCGGCTTCGGTGGCGGCGGCTTCGGTGGTGGGGGCGCGGGCGGCGATTGGTAGCACACCTTCATCGGATTCAGCACACACAAGCATTGCACCCATGGATCGCATCGAACAACTTGAAGCCTTTTTGGCCGAAGACCCGGACGACACGTTTACGCGGTTTGCCCTGGCACAGGAGCACCTGAAGCAGGATGCGCCCGAGCGCGCGCTGGCCTACTTCGAAGACCTCGTGGCCACCGACCCGGGCTACGTGGGCACCTACTACCACCTGGGCAAGTTGTACGAGCGCATGGGCCGTACCGAGGATGCCATCGCCACCTATGAGCAGGGGATTGAGCATGCGCGTGCGCAGAAGCAAACCAAAGACCTCTCGGAGCTGCAAGACGCGCTGTTGCAGGCGCAGGGGGTGGGCTTTGATTGACGCGCGCGCCCGACGCTGCACCTTCTGCCTGTGGAGGTGTGCTGCGTGGATTGTACTCCTTGTCGTGGCTACGTCCGGTAGCGTCACGCATGCTCAGGGGCGTGCCGACACGACGGCTACGGATACGGTGTACGTGGTGAAAAAGGGCGATACCTTGTACAGCATTGCGCGGCAGTACAACCTCTCGGTGGCCGCGCTGCAGCGGTGGAATAACCTCGATACCGCGGTGCTGTCGATTGGACAGCGCCTGCGCCTGGTGCCGCCCGCAACAGCTAGTCCGGCGCTGGAGCCGCTGGCGCGCCCCGAGCCCAAGCCGTACGGCCGCTACGTGCTACGGCCCGGCGACACGCTCGTCAACGTGGCCCTATGGCTGGGCACGACGGTGGATACGCTGCGCATGCTCACAGACGTCGCGCCGTTGGGTGTTGGCGACACCCTGCGGCTTCCCCCGCGTTTTGCGCGGCCCACGCACTTGGTGCAGCCGGACGAGACGCTGTACGCCATCGCTGGGCAATACGGCGTGAGCACGCGGGTTTTGCAGACGGCAAACGCCCTGGACACGACTGCGGTGCGGGCGGGACAGCGGCTCATCATTCCGGGGCGCCCGGCGCAGCGGCCCCCGCGCGGTACGCTCGCGCCGCCCGACACCACCGGTGCGGCGGCGATCTACCCGGCGGCATATGCTGGACGTCTGATGGCGAGCGGGCAGCCGTATCAGCCATCGGCGTTTGTGGGGAGCCACCGCACCCTGCCCCTGGGCAGTCTCGTGCTGGTGTCGGCCAACGACGCCCACGCCTTCGTCCGCATTGCCGACCGCGGCCCGCTGCAGCGCGACCGGGTCATGGACGTCTCGCGCGCCGTAGCCGATGCGATAAACCTACAAGACGGCGGCCCCATTGCGCTGCGCTACGTATGGCAGCCGCCGCGTTAAGTCATACAGCTTGCCGAAGCATCTGCCGGAGCGCGCTCTGATGAAGAACAACCTCTACCCGTCGCTTGGCCAGCGCCCCGGCGGGGGCAACCGGTGGGAACTGCGCGAGCGATGGGTGTACACCTGGCGGGCGGAAGGGGAACGATGGCGCGTCATCTTGCGCGAGGGGTATCCGTTTGCACCGAGCGTGCCGCGGTGGGCATGGGCGCTGGTGAGTCCGGTGGAAACGCTCACGGCCAGTGCCCCGCACGACTGGCTCTACGACCGGCAGGGGCTCATCCCGCCGGACGATCCGGACGGGCAGCTGCTGATCTTCGACGATGGGACCTGGCAGCCGTATCGTGCCCGCGTCACCCGTCGCAACGCCGATCGCTTCTTCGGACGCATCCTCAAGGTGCAAGGGGTCACGCCGTGGCGCCGCTGGTTGGCCGTAAAGGCCGTACGCCTGACGGGATGGTACTGGTGGCGCGCCGCGTAGGCCGAGCGAGCATGCATGCAACGGCACGGCAGACATCTACGGCAGCCAGCAAAAGGAAACCCCACCCTTGAATGCCATCAAGTGTGGGGCTTATGGAGGTGACGGGCGGATTCGAACCGCCGTAGGAGGCTTTGCAGGCCTCTGCCTAACCCCTCGGCCACGTCACCACAAAAATGGAGGGTTGTGTTGGATGCTGCCCTGCATCGACTGTTCCAACCATGCGCGGCGGTCCGTGTGAAGACAGCGCAAGCATGACAGAACGCATCGGTGCCCGCACGCCCGGCAGGATTCGAACCTGCGACCTCCGGATTAGCGTCCGCCGTGTGACTTTCGTCACCACTCGCAGGGAGCGTTGCGGATGGACCATCTCTTCGCCGTTGCAGGCGTGGTGCGTATGGCCTCTACGGATCCCGTGTGCATTGCACATGCTCGCCTACCGTCGTTGCACCGGCACGACCCTTCGGAAAGCAGTCGGTTTCCTCGGGGTTGCCGCCGGCCAGGCCGCTGCGGGTTCCCCGATACAGCACCATCCACTGCGCCGGTTGGGTTTCCCGGCGCAGGCTCCGTTTCTAAAGTCCGATGCTCTATCCAACTGAGCTACGGGCGCATCATATGTGTGTCGGGGCGGCCGGATTTGAACCGGCGACCCCCTGCTCCCAAAGCAGGTGCGCTACCAGACTGCGCCACGCCCCGATGCTACCACGCGCTTAATTCTTGCGCGCGGCCTTCAGCTCCTCTTTTACGTTGTCCAGCGGCACCATCTTCTGGCGAAAGCCGTACTGCCCGCCGTTGCGCTTCTCGGCAACGACGATACGGGCCATCTTGCGCGATGCCGCTCCTTTGTTTTGCTTTCGTTTCTTGGCCATGACGCTCTACTTCTTCTCACGGTGAATGGTATGCTTGCGCAGAACGGGGTTATACTTTTTCAGCTCCAACCGTTCCGTGGTGTTGCGTCGATTCTTCGTGGTATGGTAGCGCGACGTACCCGGAGCTTCCGTGCACTCTAGCGTAATCTTGATGCGGTTGCCTTTAGCCATAGCAAAAGCGGCTGCCGGTGAACAGGGAGTGGATTATACGTTGATGCCTTGCTTCCGCGCTTCTTTCAAAACGGCCTCAATCCCTTTCTTGTTGATGGTCTTGAGGGTCTTGGCAGACACCTTCAGGGTGATCCAGCGGTCTTCAGAGGGAATGTAGAATCGCTTCTTCTGAAGGTTGCGTTGGAAGCGGCGCTTCTCCTTTTTGTTGGAGGGCGAAACGGTGTTGCCCGATACAGGGCCCTTACCGGTTAAGTCGTCTTTGCGTGCCATGGCAGCGGGAAGGTCTTCGCAGTCAATAACAACGGAGGATGGCTCGCGGCATGCATGCGCCGCAACCACAGTCTCTTTATAGAAGCAGCGGCACGTCGAGGTTCTTGAATATGTTGCACAAACGCGCCGCCGCCCGCGATAGGGGACCCCCGATAGACGCTTTACGCGCCCGAGCGCCCGTCGCCTGCGGGCTGCCCGCTGGCGTGCGTGGTGACGCCGGGCGTGAGGAACTCAAAGAGCGTGTCGCCGCGCAGCCCCAGCCGCAGCGTTTCGACGGGAATGACTTCCTCGGGGGCGATGTTGCCAAGGTTTACGTTGGCCCCAAGCTGCTTGATGAACCACACCTGCTGCGCTTTATTGGGGGCCTCAAAGATAATCTTTCCGGGATCCACGCGGGCCACGATTTCGTCGACCAACCCGGTGCGCACTTCGCCGTTGGGGCGAAAGAGCCCGGCCGTGCCCGTCTCGCGCGACTCCGCAATAACTTTCCAGCTTCCGGCGTTCAGCTCGGCCTGCATCGCCTCCACCCAGCGGTACGGCGGCATGATGTTGTTGGCGTCCTTCGAGCCCACCTCGCTGAGCACCTGGTAATCTTTCGAGAAGTCGGCAATCAGCTCCAGCTTCTCGTCGTGGGCCATCGACACCGAGCCGTCCGAGATTTCGAGCGACTGCACGCCCAGGTCGTCCATCAGGCGGCGGTACACATCCAGCTGATCGCGCAGGAAGAACGCCTCGAAGAGCGTGCCGCCAAAATAGAAGGGAATGTCCGCAGCGCGGTACAGGTCGAGCTTCTCTTCCAGGTTGGGCGTGATGACGGCCGTGCCCCAGCCCAGCTTCACCACGTCGATGTACTCCGCCGCTACGTCCAGCATATTCTCCACCTGCCGGATCGAAAGCGCCTTGTCAAGCACGTGGGTCAGCCCTTTCGTGCGGGGCTTTTCTTGGCGGTCGGGAAGGCCGAGAATGTCGAAGTCGTCGCGGATCATAGCAGCGAAGCGGTTGGGAAAACAAAAAACGATGCAAGGCCTCAGGCATCCAGGTGAACGGCCTCGGCCGGCACAATGCGGGCGGCGCGGGTTGCCGGATACCAGGCCGCGGCGATGCACATCACAAACGCAACGCCCGCAATCAGTAGAATGTCGGATGCCCGTATCATGACAGGGTAAGCATCAATCAGGAAGGATTCTGCCTGCGCCATGGGTACAACCTTGAAGTATTGTTGGATAAGCGCCAGCCCCAGTCCTAAAAGTACGCCACCGCCTGTACCGACGGCGCCAATGATCGCTCCTTCCAGCAGAAAAATTTTCTGAATGTTTCGCCGGGATACGCCCATGGTCATGAGGGCGCCAACGTCGCTTCGCTTCTCAATGACGACCATGGTGAGCGATCCCACAATGTTGAAGGCCGCCACAATGACGATGAGGAGGAGGATGGCCGATGCGCCCCACTTTTCGAGGCGCATCACGTCGTAGAGCGATTCTTGCAGGTCGTACCAGGTACGCACCGCGAAGCGCGCGCCGAGGCGCTGCTGCAACGCATCTTTCGCGGCGGGGGCGGCGGCAAGCCGCTGCAGCCGGAGGTCGACCCCCGAGGCGCGGCCCGCGAGATTGAACAACCGCTGCGCAGGCTCCAGGCCAATAAACACGCGCTCGGCCGTTCCAGCCGCCTGCGGGCGGTACAGGCCGCGCACGGTAAATTGCTGAATCGACGGTCCGCCAAAGACGCTCGTAAGGGCCTGCTCAAGGGCGGGCGCAGACAGCAGTCCAACGGTGGCCCCTGCCCGGCCGGTGCCCGCGGGAAGCAACCCAAGGCGCTGCCCCATCCCGAGGCTCACCACGGCCCCGGCGCCTGCGCTGTCTGTCGACACATCGAACCGGCCGTAGGCCATCGGGTGCTCGTGGGCGCCGGTGCGGAGGGCCGCCTGCGCACCCACGCCGTGCACTTGCACCACCGGCGTGGGCCCAGTTATGCCGTTGTCGGTCACGAGCAGGGCCTTGCCCGCCACGTACGGGGCGGCGCTGGCAACCATGGGAAGCCGCCGCGCCACCTGCGCCACCGAGTCGGCGCGAGCCATCGGGGCGCCGTCGGCCCGCACAATGCGCACGTGCGGGTCGAGCGATACCAGCAGGTCGCGCACAAAGTCGTAGAAGCCGTTCATCACCGAAAGGACCACGATGAGCGCCGCCACGCCCAGCATCACGCCGAGCGACGAAATGCCGGTGATGATTGAGATGAGCGAGACGTTGCGCCGCCCCAGCAGGTAGCGGCGCGCAATCTGCAAGCGGTAGTCCATGAAGCCAGCATCTTACAGCAGGAGCACGAGCCCCTCAGCGTGAAACCATCCACGGAGCCGGGGCCGAAAAGAGCGACTGCCCAACGGAATCCGGAAGCGAAAGGTCCGAAAAGACGATGGCCATGTTGCCCTGCGCGGCTTCCTTGCGCGTAGAAAGCAGCACCGGCCCCTTGCTCGTCTCCAGCGGCTGCGTCTGGGTCCAGTCGAAGGCGCGGGCGGCTGCCGTATCGGGCATGCCCTGCAGGTGAAACGCCCAGCGGTCGAGCAGACCCGTGGCGCGGTCGACGTACAGCCAATACCGATCGCCGGGCGTAAGGCCCACGTCGCCAAACGACAGGCGGATGACGGCGTGCTCGGACGTCGACGAATCGGGCACGTAGGTGCGCTGCACGCCTTCATCAAAGACCTTCAGCGGGGCCAGCAGCCAGTAGCTGTCGTTGATGAAGCGCTGGTACGCCACGCGCAAGAGCGAATCGGCACGGGCGCTATCCACCGGTTCGCCGTTGCCGTACACGGCGCCCGTGGTGGGCAGGCCGTTCGAGACCTCATCGACGTCGAACAGCGCGACGAGCGTCGATTCGGGCGCGACGTCCCATTCCACCCGGTACGCGCCCGTTTCCTTATTCCACAGATGCTGCGCAACCACCTGCGAGGTGTCGCCCCGACCTACGCCAAAGCTGAAGCGCAGATACGGCACCACATTCCACCCGGCCGCGCCATGGGCGCGGTACATCCGGAAGGCGATGGAGTCGGCCGTAGACGCTAGCGCAAACGTGTCGGGCAGCACGCCGTCGGGCGCTTTCTCCGATGCAGGAGGGGGCGTGGTGGTTTGCTGGCAGCCAACAACCAGAAGGCTGCCGAGGAAGGCAGCGCACAACAGATGAGATAAACGCATGAGCACAGGGCGATGAAGACGGGGCGGCGAGGCAACGGAACGACATGCCGTAACATACCGGATGGTGTTCCGGAAATGCATCCTTGAAATGTAACGGGATTGTTTGCTGTGGCGCGCAGCGCGGTTTTTCTGAGCAGATACCGCTTCGGTGTGGATTCGCCCTGCCGCACAGCGCCTAGTCATCCGATGTGCCGAGATGGCGCAGGGCCTTTTTCTTTTGCTTCAGCGTTTGGGCCCGATGGTGCGCCGTGGGGGGCGCCACGCGCTCGTGGCACGCCGCTTCGGGCAGCGGGCAGCGCTCGCAGGTGAGGTTGACATCAACGGACGGAATGGCTGGGTCGTCGGCAAACGCAACCGTCGACTGAAAGGCATCGTCACGCAAGAATCCGATGGAGACGCACGAGTTGGTGTGGGGCTGGAGCGCCAGCGGGCGGGCGGCCGAAAAAACCAGAAACGTGGAATCCTCGTCCATGAAATGCGACCGTTGCGCGCGGATGTAGGCGGCATCGGGCGCGGACGGTGCCTCGTCGGAATACTGCGCGCCGCTGAGCCGCTTCAACAGGCGCATGGCCGGCCACCGCCGGCAGTACGATTCCTGAAGGCCAATGCCGTGCGGCACGGGGACCTGCGACAGGTTGAGCACCTTGGTGAGACGAAAGCCCGCGGCGCCCGCGCCGTGATGGAAGCGCAGAAAGAAGAAGTCGTCGAGGCCAAAGTGGTGCGGGACGAGTTCGGTGAGGCGGTAGAAGAACATCTCGGGGGTCGCGCCAAAGCGATCCATGCACGCGTGCAGCGGCGCCGGGTCCCATGTCGGGGCGTCAAAGAAGCCGTCCAGGTCCTCAAGAAGCGGTTCGCGGTCGATGAGCAGAGCACCCGCGACATACGACGCCCGAAAATTGTTGAGGACCTGTTCGTACGACGTCACCTCAATCCACGAGGACGTGGTGGCGCGCTCGTCCACATCCATGGCGCAGTACGCCAGCTCGCGTGCATAGATGAAGGCCCGCTGGTTGTCCATGAGCCGGCGGTTGATAAAGAGCTGCGGCGCCTCTTCTTCCCCCTTAAGCACCGACCGCAGGTCGCGCAGCGCCGGGTCGTCAGCAAGTTGTTCGGTATCGATGGTGTAGTTGTGGTGGGTGGTGAGCACCGCCCGCAGATCCGAAGCCGTGAGGCGCGTGCCGCGCGCCCACTGATAGCGCTGGCGTAATTTCGCTGCCATCTGCTCCAACTCCGGAAAATAGTTGCCGTGCATCTGCTGGTACGAGCGTAGCGCGGCAAACAGAAAGTGCTCCACCTGCATGTCGTAGGTGCGGGCCACCTCCAAAAACGTGCGGATGAGCGCACCCGCCTGCGACGGCTGATCGGCCACAAGCGCGAACAAATCGTGTGGCTGAAGGCCAAACACGTCGAAGGGAAATTCCTGCATGAAGGTCGACGAGAAGACCTCCTTGAGCGGTCCCATCGACTCGTCGACGTGGAGCGACACGAGGTCGTCGTAGGGCACGTCGAAGGCGCGGGCGAGGTCGAGCAGTTTGTCGGGCTTCGGATACTTTTTCCCCTTCTCAATCTCGCTCAGGTAAGAAATGGAGAGCCCCGACCGCTCAGAGATTTCCCGGAGCGATGCCCCGCAGTCCTGCCGCAGGGCGCGCAGCTTGAGGCCAAGGATAAAGCGGAGGTTGTCGCCACGAACAGGCATCGTGCAAAGGAGCAGGGAAACAGAAACAAAAGCGAAGGACCGGTGCGCCAAAGGCCGTAAGCGCCGCAACACCCAAGGAAAGATATTGCATCAGCCGTCGCTTCAATTCTTCGCTTTTAGCGAAAGTTCATGAACAAAACGTAAAGACGTGCGCTGGGCGGTTCACTAAATTCCCAAATAGCGAAATTTCGCTTGACAAGTATATTCGCTCAAACCTATTGTTAGGCAGTTGTCGCGTACATCAGACCCCAACGTGCTCATGACTTCCATAACCGCCCCTCCGCCCACGGCCGACGTGTCGTGGCACGCCTTGGCCGACGGCGTTACCATCAATGCGGCTGCCTGGACCCCGCAGGCCCGTCAGGTGCTCACCGACGAAGCGGTGGCGCTGATCGCTTCGCTGCATCGCGCGCTCAATGCCGACCGCAAGGCCCTCCTGGCGGCGCGCGACGAGCGCTACGCTGCGTACGCCGCGGGCGACGTGCCGGGCTACTTGCCGCCTGACGCCCACCCCGAGGCCCACACAGATTGGCAGGTGGAACCGCTTCCGTCCGATTGTCGCCCGCGCCGCGTGGAAATTACCGGCCCGGTCAGCGATCCCAAGATGGTCATTAACATGCTCAGCCGCACCGACGACGGCCACCGGGCCGATGCGGCCATGCTCGACTTCGAGGACTCGATGAAGCCCTCGTGGGACAACGTCATGCAGGGGGTGCTGAACGTGAAAGCGGCCGCTGCGGGCACCCTGCGCCATGAAAAGACCGACGCAAGCGGCAACGTCCTCAAAACGTACACCCTCGACCCCGACGACATGCCCCTGCTGATGGTGCGCATTCGGGGGTTGCATCTGGACGAGAGCAATGTGCGGGTCGACGGTGAGCCCGTTGCAGGGGCCATCATCGACCTGGCACTCGTGGCGTTCCACTCGGCGCACACGCTCATCGAACAGGGCAAAACGCCCAAGTACTACGTGCCCAAGGTGGAGCATTACACCGAGGCCCGCTGGTTCAACCGGCTGTTTGTGGCCCTCCAAGACGCGCTCGACATCCCCACGGGCACGTTCAAGGCCACGTTTCTGATTGAGACGCTGCCCGCGGCCTTTCAAATGGAGGAGATCCTCTACGAATTCCGCGCGCATGCCGCCGGACTCAATGGCGGGCGCTGGGATAAAATCTTTAGCGACATCAAGTGCCTGCGCACCCACGACGACCGCGTGCTGGCCGACCGCAACTCCATTGGCATGAACCGCCCGTGGATGGAAGCCTACGTTAAGCACCTCATCGACGTGTGCCACAAGCACGGCGCGTTTGGAATGGGCGGCATGGCCCCGCAAACACCGGGGCGGACCGAAGCCCTCCGTCAGGAGCAGGTGGCAAAGGTGGTTGAAGACAAAGAGTTTGAGGCGTCCATTGGCCACGATGGATGCTGGGTCTCGCACCCGTACTTCATTGGTCCGGCCATGCAGCCCTTCAACGACGTGCTGGAGGCCAAGGGCAGCACGCACCAGCTCGATGTGCGCCCCGACATCCCGGAGCGGCCCGATCTGCTCCCGAAGGCCACGGGGCCCAAAACGCTCGACGGGCTGCGCGTAAACGTGCGCGTCTCCATCGGCTACATGAAGGGCTGGAATCAGGACATTGGCTGCGTGGCGTGGGACCACCGGATGGAGGACCTGGCCACGTTCGAGATCTCGCGGGCGCAGACGTGGCAATGGCTGCATCATGGCGTGACGCTCGACGACGGCGAAACGGTAGACCGCCCGCTCATCAAGCAGGTGTTTGACGAGGAGATGGCAACCATCGAAGCCGAAGTGCGCGATGCGTTTGCCGATCGCTCCGAAGCCTTCATCGAGCAAGAAGTCGCGCGCTATCGTCAGGCCCGGCACGACGCCGAACACATCTTTACCGAGGAGCGCTTCCGGCCGTTTTTGGCCTGTGCATCGGAGCTCTTTGGGCACCCCGACCACAAGCGCTGGCTCATTGAGCAGTCCTCGTGCTAACCAATCATAGGTTTGTTGCTCACGAATAACCTGACAGGACATCCCATGACTACCGAACACACCAACGACCGAACCGAAGCCGCCACGTTGGAGCGCCAATGGCGCCAGGAGGCGCGATGGAACGGCATCAAGCGTCCGTACACCGGCGAAGATGTACTGCGCCTACGCGGCTCATTTCAAGTGGAGCACACGCTCGCCCGCATGGGCGCTGAACGCCTCTGGGCGCTGATGGACGACGAGCCGTACGTGAACGCCCTGGGCGCGCTCACCGGAAATCAGGCCATGCAGCAAGTAAAGGCGGGCCTGAAAGCCATCTACCTAAGCGGCTGGCAGGTGGCGGCCGACGCGAACCTCAGCCGGCAGATGTACCCCGACCAAAGCCTGTACGCGTCGAACAGCGTGCCCGACGTCATTCGCCGCATCAACAACGCGCTGAAGCGGGCCGATGAGTTGCATCATGCCGAAGGCGACGATAGCGTCCACTGGATGGCGCCCATTGTGGCCGATGCCGAGGCGGGCCACGGCGGCGTGCTGCACGCGTACGAGCTGATGAAAGCCATGATTGAAGCCGGCGCCGGGGGCGTGCACTTCGAAGATCAGCTGGCCGCCGAAAAGAAATGCGGACACCTGGGCGGCAAGGTGCTCGTGCCCACGCAGCAGTTCATTGAGGTGCTCACCAGCGCCCGCTTGGCGGCCGACGTGCTCGGCGTGCCCACGGTACTGATCGCGCGCACCGACGCCGACAGCGCCAAGCTGCTGACGAGCGACATCGACGCCCGCGACCGTCCGTTTATCACCGATGAGGAGCGTACAAGCGAAGGCTTCCACCGCATCAGCGGCGGCCTGGAGATGGCCACGATGCGGAGCTTAGCGTACGCGCCCTACGCCGATCTGCTGTGGTTTGAAACCTCGCGGCCCGACCTCGACGAGGCGCGTCAGTTTGCCGAAGCGATTCACGAGCGGTTCCCCGGCAAGAAGCTGGCGTACAATTGTTCGCCGAGCTTCAACTGGAAAGCGCACCTCACGGATGCGGAGATCGCAACGTTTCAGCGCGAGCTGGGCGCCATGGGCTACGCGTTCCAGTTCGTTACCCTGGCAGGCTTTCATGCGCTCAACCACAGCATGTTTACGCTGGCCAAAGGCTACAGCGAACGCGGCATGGCGGCCTACGCCGAGCTGCAGGAGGCCGAGTTTGCCTCGGAGGACGACGGCTATACGGCCACCAAGCACCAGCGCGAAGTGGGCACCGGTTACTTCGATGCCGTAAAGAACGTCATCACCGGCGGTACGGCGAGCACCGGCGCCATGGAAGGATCGACCGAGAACGCGCAATTCGCCTGATCTGCAGGCGGCGTCGTTCATTGCGTGAAAGGAGCACGGGCAGGGTTCGGCACATCGCCGGATCCTGCCCGCGTTTGTGGCTCCTGGTTGGGTGGTTGGCGCAACGAGGCGACGTTCCGAGTGCCGTGGGGACAGTCGTTTGCGGGGGGCGTCCAGCAATGAGCCCTGGATGATCGCGCGCGCGGCGTGTCGGCACATCCCGAGTGTCTCCGCGTACCACCATCACCGGTTCACCCTTTCTCCACCGAATTGCCCTGCGTGCCATGGAGACCGTCACACGTTCCGCTTACGAAGAAGAGCGCGGCAAGCCCATGCCAAGCAAACTGCATAGCATTGCTCAAACCAACCTGATCGTTACTCTCTCTGGATATCGTCCAAAGTATCAGGTGCTCAGCGAACTGACGCTTCGTCTCGGCGACCTTGACGTTACGCCAGATTTGGTTGTGTATCGCGATCTGTCTGTTGACTTTTCGGTCGATGAAGTGCGCGTAACCGAGCCGCCGCTAACCGCTGTCGAAATCGCTTCGCCCACCCAGGGCATGCAAGACCTGCTGGACAAAATTCGTGATCTGTTGGAGCACGGGGTGCAGTCGTGTTGGTTGGTGCTGCCGCCGCTGAAAACCATCACCGTATTCACTGCGGGGATGGAATCGACGACGTATTCCAGCGGCACGATTACCGATCCGGTGACGGATATTGCAGTAGAGTGGGAGGCGGTGTTTGCGACGCCCGGTTCAACCTCCGAGGCTTGACAACGGCTTGCCTGAAACGTCCGCGGTAACGGGATGTGAGGTGGTGCAGATATGGTCCAGCTCCCTGTGGGGCGATCAAGGAGACAGCCATTCGACTGGCAGCGCCGGATCTCGCATGCGCTTGTACGGCGCACATCGGTTTGGGATTGCGCCAAAGGCGCATAGTCCCCGCGCCGGTTTGGGTGTTGGGGCCTTGGGCGTGTGGGCGATATTGGCGGTCACCCCTTTTCCGATGGCCCGTATCCTCCGCCTATGTCTGCCCCTGCGTACGTAACACGCGTCGACCTGTCCGCGCCGGTGCCCTCCTTCCACGGATTGCACGGCTACGCGTCGCTCCACGTTTTGGTGTGTCTTGGGCTGCAGCCGGTCGGCCGGGTGGATGTGCCCCTTGCAGCGGGAACCTGTGCAGCGGAGACGCTCGCAGGAGCCATTGCCGCCGATACAACGATCATTTGGCGCGACCACCTGCCCGACGGAACGCCGCCGCCGACGGATTCGCAGCTTCAGCATGAAGGGCTGGTAGGAGCCGCGGCGCACCGGCTCACGACAACCGGCACGCAACCACTCGTTACGGTGGCCGTGTGCACCCGCGACCGTCCCGACGCCCTCGCGGCCTGCCTGGCAGCGCTGCAGCGGCTCCGGTATCCGGCCGTAGATCTGCTCGTAGTGGACAATGCGCCATCGAGCGATGCCACCGAACGGCTGGTGCGCACGCGTTTCCCCTCCGTTCGTTACGTGCGTGAACCGCGTCCGGGGCTCAACAATGCCCGCAACAGGGCCCTCGCCGAAGCCCGCGGAAGCATTGTGGCGTACACCGATGACGACGTGCGCGTCGACCCGCTGTGGGTGACTGCGCTGGTGGGTGCGTTTGCCGACACGCCCGAGGCCATGGCGGTGTGTGGACTGGTGGTGCCTGAGGCGCTCGATACGCCGGCGCAACAACTGTTTGAGTCGTACGGCGGCTTTGAGCGCGGGTACAAGCGTCGGCGGTATGCGCTGCGCTTCTTTGGCGAGACGCCGCCGCGAATCTATCACCACAACGCCGGCCGCTTTGGCACGGGGGCCAACATGGCGTTTCGAGCGGAGGTCTTTGATCACGTCGGCGGCTTCGACCCGGCACTCGATGTAGGCACCCCCACGCAAGGCGGCGGCGACCTGGAGATGTACTTCCGCATCATCCAGGAAGGCCACACGCTCGTGTATGAGCCGCGAGCCCTTGTGTGGCATCAGCACCGCGCGACGCTGGAGGCGCTGCAGCGACAGCTCACCACGTGGGGCACGGGGTTTTGGAGCTTTGCCTTCCGCAGCCTGGCGGCGTACCCCGGGCAGTGGAAGAGCTTTGCGGCCATCGTGCCCTGGTGGCTGCGCCATCGGGTGAGCCGCTGGCTGCAGGCGTGGCGCGCGGGCGATGCGGTCCAGCAGCAGCTGGTGGCCTGCGAAGTGCGCGGCGCGCTCAAGAGTGGGATCGTCTACTGGCGGTCGCGGCGTCATGCGGCCGAGTGGGCCCCGCGCGTGGCACGCCCACAGGCGCGTCACGAGGCGGCCGTCGATCTAGCTTCCGCCGCGTAGCTGCAGCGGCACGGCGCGACGCGGTCACGAGGAAACGGGTGTAAGGTACTGCACGCTGAACCAGTCGCGGGCGTCGGTCCATACGTCGCGCACGGCCAGTCCGGCCCGCTGCGCCCGCTGTGCAAACGCGTCCAGCGTGTATTTGTGCGAGTACTCCGTGCGGATCACCTCGCCTTCTGCAAAGGAAAACGACTGTCCGGCGACCGTTGCCGTTTGGGCCATTGTGCTAACGAGGTGCATCTCGATACGGCTTTTGTCGGCGATCCAGGGGGCATCGTGGCGGAACTGATCGAGCGCAAAGGTACCTTCGAGCTCTCGGTTGATGCGACGCAGCAGGTTCTTGTTGAAGGCGGCCGTAACGCCTTCTGGATCGTTGTAGGCGCGGCGAAGAACCGCCGGGTCCTTGCGCAAATCGACGCCCACAAGCAGCCCGCCCGATGGCGCAATCACCGCGGCGATATGTTCCAGAAAGGCCTGCGCCTCCGCCGGCAGAAAGTTGCCGATGGTGGAGCCGGGAAAGTAGACCACCGTTCGTTGGGCCGCAGGAGCTTCGGGTAGCGGAAACGGCGCGGTGTAGTCGGCGCACACCGGACGAACGGGAATGTGCGGGTAGTCCTCTGCGATCGCGGCGGCGGCTTCCAGCAAATGCTCTTTCGAGATGTCTACCGGCACGTACTGCGCGGGCCCGTCGAGGCGGTCGAGCAGCTCACGCGTCTTCAGGCTACTTCCGCTGCCGTATTCCACGAGCTGTACGCCAGCGCCCACGGCATCGGTCATGGCGCTGCCGTGCGTTTGCATGATGGCGCGCTCGGTGCGGGTGGGATAGTAGGCGTCCAGCGTGCAAATCTCGTCAAACAGCTGCGAGCCGCGCCGGTCGTACAGGTACTTCGAGGGAATGTCCTTGGGCGATTGCTGCAACCCGTTCAGCACATCGTCTCGGAAGGAGCCCCGATCTGGGTTGCAGTCGATGAGGGGCAGCGCGTCGGGTGGGGCGGTCATAAAAAGAGGTGGTTGGTAGAAAGCACGTGCGGGGCCGTGTGTTAGAACCTGCTTTGATGTTGCATCAGACGGCGAGCGCCAGCAACGATGGCGCAAATATCGGACCTCGGGCCGGTCCGTAGTGGGGCTACGGCCCAAGCCCGAGGGCAAGGATTAAAACAGGCTCTCAGAGGTCTTGTGCGAGGCGCAGTCCCATAAATTGCCAGGCTTCGTCGGGGTGGAAGTAGTTGCGGTAGGTAGGCCGCAGGTGCGATTGCGAGGTGGCACACGAGCCGCCGCGCAGCACGTACTGCCCGCACATGAACTTGCCGTTGTACTCGCCAATGGCGCCGGGCAGGGGCTCGTAGCCCGGGTAGGGGCTGTAGGCCGAGCGGGTCCACTCCCACACGTCGCCGTACAGTTGGTAGAGCGCGCCGCCGTCGCCCGCGGCTGGCGTGTGGGCGGGCGTGTCGTCGGTGAGCGGAATGGGATGAAAGTATCCGGCGTCGACGGTATTGCCTTCGATGGTCGCATCGCGGGCCGCGAGCTCCCATTCGCCTTCTTCAGGCAAGCGGGCGCCGGCCCAGCGGGCATACGCTTCGGCCTCGAAGTAGCTGAGGTGCGCCACCGGCTCATGCGGGTTCAAGGGGCGCAGGCCGCCCAGCGTGTACACGTACCACTCGCCCTCGCGCTCCTCCCAGTAGAACGGCTCGGTCCAGTCGCGTTCTTGCACGGTGGCCCACCCGGCCGAAAGCCACAGCTCGGGACGCTCGTAGCCGCCGTCTTCCATAAAGGCGCGGTACTCTCCGCACGTTACGAGCCGATTGGCCAGGGCAAACGGCCGGCGGTATTCCTTGTGGCGGGGCCCTTCATTGTCGTAGTAGAAGCCGTCGCCGTCATAGCCCACCTCGTACACGCCTTCGTCTGCAAAAGCCACCCAGTCCAGTGCAGGGATCGCGTCCACGGTGGGCGGCGCAAGATCGTCGCGGTAGGCCGGCCGCAGCGGGTTGACCGACAGGACGTGCTTCAGGTCGGTCACCATCAGCTCCTGGTGCTGCTGCTCGTGGTGAATGCCCAGCTCCACCAGCGGCGCAAGGGTGTCGAGGTCGTCGGCCGAGGCAGTGGCGAGCAAGGCCTCCACGTGCTCGTCCACGTAGGCGCGGTACTCGTACACCTGCTCCACCGTGGGCCGCGAGATGTACCCCCGCCGGTCGCGGCAGTGGCGCTCGCCGGCCTGAATGTAGTACGAGTTAAAGAGGTACGGATACTGGTCGTTGAGCAGTGTGTAACTGGGGTCGTGCTCACGCAGCACGAACGTCTCAAAGAACCAAGTTGTGTGCGCCAGATGCCACTTGGTAGGGCTTACGAATTCCTTGGTTTGCACCACGTAGTCTTCCGTGTTCAGGGGCCGACAGAAGTCCGTGGTAAACCGGCGGGTGATGCGGTAGCGCTCGGCAATGCTTCCGCGATCGGTGGTTTGCAGGCGCGGGCCGCGAGCGGGCGCGTCGGGAGAGGTGAGTGTAGGCATATGTAAGCGCGTGGTCCTTGAGGCAAGCAACTGATACACTGCGCAGCGCGCATGAAGCAGGCTACACGTACTATGTAATGGGGAGGCATGCGCCAACGCAACGGTGTTTGGATGTTTGTGGGCGGCGTTCGGAGAATGTTACACGCGCAGCGGCGTGCGCCGGCGCGCTGGGCCGGATGGCGCTGCAGCAGAGGAGACGTTGCGCTTTGCAGCGGCCGCGTGTCTACGCAGTCCACAGCCTCAGCAGATCCCAACGCCCATGCCCGACGCTTCGCAAGAGCCGCCCATCGCATACAATTCGCCCATCCACGCGTGGGACCCGTCCGATCAGCCGCGCGAGAAGCTCCGCAAGCACGGCCCGCAGGTGCTGTCGGATGCCGAACTCGTCGCCATATTGCTGGGGAGTGGCATCCGGGTGGAAGAGGGCACCCTCTCCGCGGTCGATCTGGGGCGATCGTTGCTGCAAACCTATGGGACGCTGGGCGACGTAGCGCAGCGGGCGTTGAAAGAGCTGGAGCGTGTGCGCGGCATCGGGCCGGCCAAGGCCACCAAGCTGATGGCTGCGTTTGAGGTGGGGCGGCGCGTGGAGTCGCAACAGGGCGGCGAGCGCGTACAGGTGAGCGCCCCAGCCGACGTAGCGGCGGTCTATGGCCCGCTGATGCGTGACCTAAAGAAGGAAATATTTAAGGTCGTGCACCTGAATACGGCCAACGTCATTCTGAACGACTTTACGATAAGCGAAGGTGGGCTGGCCGCGAGCATTGTGGAGCCGCGGGCCGTGTTTGAGCAGGCCATTCTGGAGAACGCGGCGGCCGTGATTTGCCTGCACAACCACCCGTCGGGCAACCCGGAGCCCAGCCGGCAAGATATCCAGATTACGCGCCAGCTGGTGGACGCCGGCAAGCTCATGGGGATTCCGGTGCACGATCACCTCATCATCGCCGGCGAAACGTTCACATCGCTTGCCGAGCGGGGCCTGATGGAGAGCTGAGGCGACCGCGTGCGCAGTCCTATAGCCTTCAGAACATCACGGGCGGCGGGCGGAAAAGCCGGCGTCTTCGAGCACGGTGCGGGCGGCTTGGGCATCCGCAGCAGAGGCGAAGCCCAGGCGGAAGGTGCCGGCGGCTCCTTCGCGCACCTTCAGCAGCTCGATATCCTTGATGTTGAGGTCGGCCGAAGACAGCGCGCCGGTGAGGCGATGCAGGGTGCCGGGTGTATCGGGAGCCTGCACGTACAGGTCGTGCTGCGGCGTGAGGAAGCCCTTCATGCCCTCGGGAATGGACGCGCGTGCGGCGCGGGCCTGCCCAAATGCCGCTTCGATGTCGTCCATCAGGTCGGCGGCCAACCGCGAGCGGAGCCGCTGCAGCTGATTCGAGAACCGGCTGAGCGCGTCCAGCACGTAGCCCTGGTTGCCCACCAGGATGTCGCGCCACAGCTCGAACGGCGACGCGGCAATGCGGGTCATGTCCCGAAAGCCGCCGGCCGCGAGGTGCATCGCACCGTCATCGTGGGCTGCTGCGGTGTTGGTGAGGGCGACGGCCAGAAGCTGCGGCAGATGACTCACGGCGGCCGCGATGCGGTCGTGGCGCGCAGCCTCCATGCGCAGCGGACGGGCCCCCACCGTTTCCGTAAGCCACCGCACCGTATCCAGCGCCGCCTCCGATGCCGTGGCGGCCGGACACAGCACGTACGTGGCGTTCTCAAACAGAAGAGCGTCGGCATGGTCGATGCCCGCATGCTCCGCACCGGCCATGGGATGACCACCCACAAACGAGACGCCCGCTGGCAGCACGTCGCGGGCCTGGTCCATGACCGGCTCCTTGATCGAGGCTACGTCCGTTACCACCGCGTCGGGCGGCAGGGCGTCGGCGATGGTGTCGAGCAGGCGCAGCGTTACGGCCGGCGGCGTGGCCAGCACGACGAGGTCGGCCGCGGCTACAGCGGTTTGCGGATCGGCAGCCTTCGCGTCAATTGCTTCGCGGGCCGCGGCGCGCTCCAGCACGTCGGGGCGGTCGTGCCCCACCACCGAAACGGTGGGCGCGCGGTCGTGCAGCGCCAGGCCCATCGATCCGCCAATGAGTCCGGTGCCAAGCAGGGCAATGCGCGAGGGAGGGGTAGGCATGGGACAAAGGAGCATGGGAAGAAAACGGGACGCCCCATACGCTCGTCAGCAAGCGGTTGTTGGGCAAGGCGAGCAAGTGCCGCAGGTCATTCTCTTGTGAAAGAACCGAAAACGAAATGCTTCGTACAGCAGGGCAGCAGTAGATCCCTGCTTCCCCATGCATCCGTTGATCTGCGTATGCTTATTCCCATTGGCGATGACGACCAGCACCTGAGCGGTCCGGCGTTCGTGACGCTGGCGCTCATGCTGCTCAACCTGGGCGTATTTTTCCTGGTGCAGCAGGCCGGCGGCCGGCCCTCGTTCACGTATGGGTGGAGCGTCATTCCGTACGAGATTTACGCGGGCATCGACCTGATTGCGCAGCAGGTGGCCTCGTTGGGCTCAACGACCATCGCTATTCCGCAGGCGCCGGGCCCGGAGCCCATTTACCTCACCGTGGTCACGTCGCTGTTTATGCACGGCGGGTACGGGCACCTGTTTGGCAACCTGCTGTACCTCTGGATTTTTGGCGATAATGTGGAGCACCGCCTGGGCGCCTGGGGGTTTCTGGGCTTTTACTTGCTCTCGGGGGCCGCCGGCGTCCTGGTGCAGATTTGGCTGAACCCCACCAGCGTGGTGCCCATGCTGGGCGCATCGGGGGCCATTTCGGGCGTGTTGGGGGCATACCTCGTGTTCTTTCCGAAGAACAAGGTGCACGCGCTGCTCCTGTACACGGTGGTGTCCATCCCCGCGTCGCTCGCCATTGGCGTGTGGGTGTTGCTTCAGTTTGTGAACGGCATTGGCGCGGTAGCCTACACGCAATCGGTGGGCGGGGTGGCCTATGGCGCGCACATTGGCGGCTTCGTGCTGGGCGTGCTCCTTGCGTTGGGGCTGCGCGCCCTGATCGACGCCCCCGACCCGCCCGCGCAGCCGCGCACGTCGCGGCCCCGTAGCCTGTAAGTTATGGCGGCGGGCGTTAGGTGGCGAGGGCCTTGCGTTCCTGGCGCCACTGCTCGTACTTCACCAAGTCCTTTTCAACCAGGCGCAGGCAGGCCGAGAGGACCAAGGCATCGTCGATTGCGCCTACGCCAGGAATGGCATCGGGGATGAGGTCGACCGGGTTAAGCACGTACAGCAGTGAAAAGACAATGGCGGCCACCGTCCAAAACGGCAGGCGGCGGTAGCGGCGCTTCCAGTAGTCGCGCACCAGGCGCAGGAGCAACATCCCGTCGCTCGCGAGCCGACGCAGCGGCCCCTTCTCGCGCATGCGCTGCTTAATCGCCGCCGCGTTGTCCACCACCTGCTCCACGTTGTCGTCCGAAACGTCCTCGGCGCCATTGGCCACATACGCTTCGCTGAGGTCGTTGAGGCGCTGCCGAAAGCGATCGGCCAGGGTTTTATCGCGGGCCGCGTCAGAAGAAGAGGATCCCATAAACTCATGCACATCAATGAATGGAAGCAATGGTACAGTATGCGAAGAATAAAACCGGGCGGAAGATCCCGTACACGGAAAATCTGTTAGCCCCGCCCACCCCCGGGCGGTGCTTCTGGAAAACAAAACGGCTTTATTTGTGGTTTAGACGGTCTACAGGTTCACGGGTGTGGCCTGCGAGCGGAATTGTACTCATTGCATGAAAAAGCACATATGTATCAAACCGAAGGCGTTGATGCCATCGCTACCATCACCGAACTCCGTTCCGACACGTCGGAGCTGGTTGACCACGTGCGCGAGAACAAAGGCGGCATCCTCATTCAGCGCAACAACGCGCCGCACGCGGTGCTCATCGACTGGGAGGTGTACAAGCGCATTCGCGAAAAGCTGGGTGTAAAGCACCTCAGCGAGTTGATGGATGAGTAGCGGCGCTTGAACCCTGCCGCAGCGCGCGTCGTACAGGCGACGGTTGTCGTTTTCTCGTTCCCCGCTTTGCATTTGCGTACATGATTGAACTGGAAAAGCTCGAAAAGATAAAGCATCGTTTTGAAGAGATTGAGCAGATGATGGCCGATCCGGCCATTGCCACCGATGCGCAGCGTATGTCGGAGCTGGGCCAGGAGCATGGCGAGCTGCGGGACGTGGTGGCAGCCATTGAACGGTATGAGAACTTGCTGCAGGAGCGGGCCGACCTCCGCGAGATGGTAGAAGACGAGTCGGGGGAGATGGCGGCCCTCGCGCAAGACGAGCTCGATACGATTGAGGAGAAGCTACCGGCCGTTGAGGCCGACCTAAAGACCAAGCTGATCCCCAAAGATCCCGAAGATAAGAAAGATGCCATCGTCGAGATTCGGGCGGGCACGGGCGGCGATGAGGCAGCGCTTTTTGCGGGCGATTTGTACCGCATGTACACCAAGTTTGCCGAGAAGCACAACTGGAGCTACGAGGTGATGGATGCTTCGTACGGCAGCCACGGCGGCTTTAAAGAGATCATCTTCGGCGTGAGCGGCCCCGAGGTGTTTGGGACGCTCAAGTACGAAAGCGGCGTGCATCGCGTGCAGCGCGTCCCCGAAACCGAGTCGAGCGGACGTATCCACACGTCGGCGGCTACCGTGGCGGTGTTGCCCGAGGCCGAAGAAGTGGACATCGACATTAGTCCGAACGACATAAACATCGACTACTACCGGTCGAGCGGGCCGGGCGGGCAGTCGGTGAACACCACCGACTCGGCCGTTCGCATCACGCACATGCCCACCAAGCTGGTGGTTACGTGCCAAGACGAGAAGAGCCAGCACAAGAACAAAGCCAAGGCCATGCGGGTGCTGCGCTCGCGTCTCTACGAACGAAAGCTGGAGGAGCAGCGCAAAGAGCGCGACGAGGCGCGGCAGTCCATGATTGGCAGCGGCGACCGTTCCGGCAAGATTCGTACGTACAACTTCCCCCAAGACCGCGTAACCGACCACCGGCTGGAGGGCGACCTAAAAAACTACGCGCTGCAGGACATTATCGAAGGCAATATCGACCCCATTATTGAGTCGCTAAAGGCTGAGGAAAACGCGGAGCGACTGGCGCGCCTGTAGTGTGAAAATGTTTGAAACTTATGCCTCGATAAAAGGCTGTACCCTGGTATAGCGTGCTCTATTTGGGGAACGGTGGTGAGGCCTTCTGCTACAAGCGACGCGCGGCATTGGACCTATGAAATCGTAATTGCGCGGCATGAGCTCGTGGAAAGTGCTACTTGTGGCGGTGGGATGCGCCCTCGGGTACGCCGGGGTGTGGTGTCCTGCAGCGGCGGCGCATGGAAACGGCTGTGCCGACGCCCCCGCCGCGCACACATGTCCGCACCATCAAGTAGAGCACGATCGGCCCGCGTGTACACCGCCCGCCGACGCTGCGCTCCGCGCCGAGGGCTCGCGCACGCATGTCCCCTCCGACGAGGGCCACGGCAGTGCCGACGCGGGACACGCCCACCTCCCCGCTTCCACGCCGGCCGCTTCATGGCATACCGGCACCGGCGCGCATAGCGGCCCTGTGCCTCCTACATCCGGCACAGCCCGTCATCTCTTGTTGAACGTCTGGCTGAATTGATCGCATCGGGGCCCGCGATGCACCGTTCGGCGCTGCCTCTTCCGTGCGAAGGGCGCGCGTCCGATGGCGCGCGGGCTGCTTCTCGTTAAGCCAGTGTTTGGTCTGCTTCATCCGATTGCGATCCCTATGTCTACGCATCCTTCTTCGGCAGCGGAAGCTGCCCCTGCCGTCTCTTCATCTGCACACCCCCAGCCGTCCGCTACCCCTGGCGTCTCGCGGCGCGACTTCGTAAAAGGCGCCGGGGCCCTCGCGGCCTACGCCGGCCTCCAAACCCTCCTGCCGGGCTGGGCCCGCGCCATGCCCAACGGGCCGACCGCGGCTCCGGGCGTACATGCGCTGCAGCCCACCTACCGGGGCAACGGGCGCGTCGAGTACGACCTGGAGATTGCCCGCACCGCCTTTGAAGTGGCGGGTCGCCGCGCCGAGGCCATCACGGTAAACGGCACCGTACCCGGCCCGCTCATTCGCCTGCAAGAGGGCGAAGAGGCCGTCTTGCGGTATCACAACAGCCTCAACGAAACATCGTCCATCCACTGGCACGGGCTGATTCTCCCCAACCGCTTCGACGGCGTGCCCGGCGTCAACTACCCCGGCGTTGCACCCGGCGAGACGTTCGAGGTGCGCTTTCCGGTCCGCCAGTACGGCACCTACTGGTACCACAGCCACTCGGGCGTGCAAGAGCAGCTCGGCCATCTCGGTCCGCTGCTCATCGACCCGGCGGGCGGCGATCCCATCGACTACGACCGCGAGCTGGTGGTCGTCCTCACGGACTGGACCTTTAACGACCCGCACCAGATCTTCGCTAACCTGAAGAAGGGCGAGGACTACTACAACTTCCAGAAGCGCACCGTGGGCGACTTCTGGCGGGACGTGTTCGATGAGGGCTTTCTCGATACGCTGAAGGACCGTTTGGCCTGGAAGCGGATGCGCATGAGCCGCACGGACCTGCAGGCGGTGCGCGGTACGGAATACACCTACCTCATGAACGGCCACGCGCCCGGGGCGAACTGGACGGGGCTTTTTGCGCCCGGCGAGCGCGTGCGGCTGCGCTTCATCAATGCCAGCTTTTCCACCATCTTCGATGTGCGCGTGCCGGGGCTGCCTATGGAGGTGGTGCAGGTGAGCGGGCAGCACGTGGAGCCGGTGATGACCGACGAGTTCCGGATCGGCACGGCCGAGCGCTACGACGTCATCGTTGAGCCGACGGAGGACCGCGCTTACACGGTCTTTGCGGAATCGCTCAGCCGCAGCGGCTACGCACGCGGCACACTCGCGCCTCGCGCGGGCATGGAGGCCCCGGTGCCCGACGAGCGCGAGCGTCCGCTGCTTACCATGGCCGATATGGGCATGAAGCACGGAAGTGGCAGCATGGACCACGGCGGCATGGCCATGGGCGCAGCGGCCGGCGCTGGAGCAGCTTCCAGCACCGGGGGAATGGATCATGGCGGAATGGCCCATGGCGAGATGAAGCACGGCTCGATGGATCACGGCCCGATGAAGGAGGGCGCGATGGCAGGCGGCATGATGGCCTCGAACGAGCGCGGCCTGCGCGCACCCGGCACGCTCCCCGAGCCGGTCATGCACGACCCCGACAACGACCATGGCCCCAAAGAAGCAGGCATTCCCATGATGACGCGCTCGCGGCTGGATGAGCCCGGCGTGGGGCTGGGCGACGACGGCTGGCGCGTGCTCACCTACAGCCACCTGAAGGCGCGCGACGCGAAGGAGTCATTTGCGGCGCCCACGCGAGAGATTGAGCTGCACCTGACGGGCAACATGGAGCGGTTCATCTGGTCGATCGACGGAAAAGAGTTCTCCGAGGACGAGCTTGTTCGCCTCCAGTACGGCGAGCGGGTGCGGCTCATCCTGGTCAACGATACGATGATGAACCACCCAATGCACCTCCATGGGATGTTTATGGAGCTGGAGAACGGGCACGGCCGGAAGAGTCCGCTCGTCGACACCGTGCTCGTAAAGCCCGCCGAGCGCGTTTCCCTATTGGTAACGGCCAACGAGCCGGGGCCGTGGTTCTTCCACTGCCACATCATCTGGCACATGAAGGCGGGCATGGCGCGGGTCTTCTACGTGGAGCCGCCGGAAGGCTCCGACGAGGACTTTTACTACGACCACCCGTCCTTGACGTAGGAAACCCCTACACGGGGCTCCCAACGGCGGGGCCCGCATGCCGTCAACCCACATATCAATTCCGCTAAATAATGAAGATCCACGAGTATACCTCCGGAACCATCATAGTGGCGCTACTGCTTGCCTTTCTCCCGCAGGCCGTGCGCGCCCAAACCAGCGACGCCAAACTCTTTGCGAAGGTGCTCTTCGACCAACTGGAGTACGCCCCTGCGCCCGCCGGGCAGCCCATCAGCATGGAAGCCGTGGGCTGGGTGGGCGGCGACGTCAACCGGCTGTGGCTGCGGGCCGAGGGCGCGCAGTCGACCGTAGAGCACGCCGGCGAGGTCGAGGTCGAAGCACTCTACGGCCGCCTCATCACGCCATTCTTCGACGCGGTGGTGGGCGCGCGCGTCGATCGGAGCTGGGAGGGCGGCGGGCAAACGCGCGGCCATCTTGCGGTGGGCGTTCAGGGACTGGCGCCGTACAAATTTGAGGTTTCGCCTACGCTCTACGTAAGCGATGAAGGCCATGTCTCGGCACGTTTCGTGGCGGCCTACGGATTTCTATTCACGCAACGGCTCGTGCTAGAGCCCGAGGTGGAGCTCAACGCGGCCGTGCAAGACGTGCCTGCGTGGGGCGTAGGCAGCGGCCTAAACAACGTTAACGCCGGGGTGCGGCTGCGCTACGAGGTGCATCGCAAGGTGGCCCCGTACATTGGCTACGACCACACCTGGCGCTTTGGCGAGACGGCCGATCTTGCCGGGGGCGACGTCAGCACCGGCGCGCTCGTCTTTGGCGTGCGCCTCTGGCGCTAAGCGCGTCCCATCCTCCGCGTTCTCCTTTTCTGATAAACCGGTTTGCATGGATTCCTCTCCTTCGTTCTGGGCCTGGTACGGCGAGGCCACCAAAACCGCCATCGGCTTCTTCTGGAAGTCGGGCTGGGCCTTTGTGCTGGGCTACACCATCAGCGCCATGATTCAGTCGTTCGTGCCCAAGGCGCGGCTCACCCGGTACATGGGCGATGGGGGCGCCGGAAGCGTCGGCCTCTCCACGATCTTCGGCGCCGTCTCCTCCTCGTGCTCGTTTGCGGCACTGGCGGCCTCGCGCTCGCTCGTGGCCAAGGGGGCGCACTTCGTGGCCGCCGTGGCGTTCATGTTTGCCTCCACGAACCTTATCATCGAGCTCGGCATCCTGATCCTCATCTTTCTGGGGCCGCAGTACCTGGCCGCCGAAATTGTTGGCGGGCTCGTGCTCATCGCCATTTCCAGCCTGCTCATCCGGTGGACGTACCCGCAGGAGTGGTTGGAGGCCGCGCGGGAAAAGGTAGAGCGCGAGGCGCCCGAGATGGAAGAGGACTTCGACTGGAGGGAGCGCATCCAAAGCCGGAAGGGGTGGCACCTGGTCGGTACCTCCTTCGTCGACGAGTGGAAGATGGTGTGGGAGGAGATCCTGATCGGCTTTACGATTGCGGGCTTCGTCGCCGTGCTGGTGCCGCAGTGGTTCTGGGAAGCGCTCTTCCTGACGAACTTCCAGGCAACGCTGCCGGCGTGGCTTATCGCGCTGGAGAACGCGATGGTGGCCCCGTTCGTGGCCGCGGCGACGTTCATCGGCTCGATGGGCAACATTCCGCTGGCCACGGTTCTCGCCTCAAACGGCGTCTTGTTTGCGGGCATCATGGGCTTTATCTACTCCGACCTGATGGTGCCGCCGCTGGTGGCCACGAATGCGAAATACTACGGCTGGCGCGTGGCGCTCTACATCGCCGGCATCATGTACGTGAGCATCGTTGCTACGGCGCTGATCTTGAACGGCTCGTTTGCACTTATCGGATGGGTGCCCGAGGGCGCGCGCGAGATCGCGGCCCTAACGCAGTTTGCGATCGACTACACGTTCTGGATGAACGTCGCGTCGGTGGCCGTGGTGGGCGCGCAGCTGTACCTGCGGTGGCAACACCGCCGGATGCACGCGGGCGGTGGGCACGATCACGGCAGCGACAGCGTGTCGGTGAAGCGGCTTGTGGTGTACGGCTTCATCGCTGTGCTACTCGGCGGCATCGTGGCCTGGGCCCTGACGGGCGGCGTGGCATAATCACTGACGGTGGGGTTCGCTGCCAATAACGCGGTACCAATAACAAGACCTGTCAGGTTGCTAAAACCTGACAGGTCTGGAGATGCAGAACGGAGTCAAACGCCCATGCGTCACTGCACCACGGTCAGCCGCTCGGTGGCGCTGAACTGCTCGCCGGTTACGCGAATGAAGTAGCTTCCGGACGGCAGCCCGTCGCCGATGCGGATCGACCGCTCGGTCTGCGCCGGGACGGTGCCGCGGAACGCCGTCGCCACTTCACGGCCCAACAGGTCGTACACCGCAATCCGGACCTGTTGCGACTGCGCAACGGAAAGGCGGAGCGTGGCGCCATCGGGAGCCGGGTTCGGATGCGGAGCCACAAGGCGGTAGGCCTCGGCCATCGTCACGTCCAGGGCAACCACGTCGCTGTAGTGCGCCGATCCGTCGGTGTCCGTCTGCTTCAGGCGGAAGCGGTGCGTGCCCACCGGCAGATCCTCGACGCGGAAGCGGTAGGTCTGGGCCTCTTGGGTGGTGCCGGCGCCTTCGACGAAGCCGAGGGCCGTCCACGTCTCGGTTTCGCCGGAGCGCCGCTGGATCTCAAACCCGGCGTTGTTCTGCTCGCTGGCCGTGGTCCATTCCAGCAGCGCCCCCTCGCCGTCGCGGGTGGCGGTGAAGGCCGTCAGTTCGACGGGGAGGGCATCATTCGGCGCTGCGACGGCAAACTGAAATCCTTGGGATTCGTCTTCGCCCCGGAGAAACGTGTACGTGAAGGTGCGGGCGTCGGGGTCGAGTGTGGCCAACGAAACCTCAAGCCACGGTTCGCCCGGAGCGGTCCGCCCCAGCAAAATGGCCTGCGACGGATCGGCGATTCCCGAGACGTTGCTGAAGTCGATGGCGAGAGTCACCTCGCCTTCGGCATCTTCGGGGCCAACCCACACGCCCCACACCGGATTCAGGCGCCGCGTAACGGAGACATCGGAGAAGTCTTCTTCTGGAGCTGTACCATCGACCAAGGCACCATCGGCGCGTCCTTGCCGGTAAGCCGCCACATACGCGTTGCTTGCGAACGAGATGGGATTCACGGTCATCGATGCGCCGGTTCCGCCGACGCTACCGGGCTGCCCATCGGTTAGAATGGCGCTCTCATCGCCCACAGGCACGGGGATATCAGTTTGCAGCGTGGGCGTGCCGGGCGAGGTGCCATTTTGCGCGCCGCCCGCATCGGCAACAGCAATATCGTAGGCGTCGGCGTCGGCGTTGTGGTCGAAGCGATAGGCCGCCACCAATCCTTCGTTCGGAGGCACGTCGTTCGAAGCACGAAGGCGCTCGGCGGAGGCCGTACTGTAAATGTCCCAGTAGGACGGTGCGTACTCGTGGGCATGCGCCCGGATGCGCTCCAGCGAGATCACGCGGTTCCAAATGGAAACGTTATCCAGCGCGCCGCCGATGGTCCGCTCCGGGAAATCGGCATTGCTGCCCAGCCACACGGGGTTGTCATTCTGGTTGACAGCGCGGGTTTCGGCAGAACTACCCGAGAGCACCCCGTTCACGTACAGGCGCTTCTGGCCTGCATCGCGGTCGTACACGGCGGCGATGTGGTACCACCGAAACGATTGGACAGACGCGTTGGCCGTCGTCGATGCGGCCAATCCCTGCGAATGGCGGGTGTCGAAGGTAAACGCAGTTCCATCCTCCGAAAGCTGAACGCGCCACGCCGTGTCCCCCTTGGTCACCAATCCGCCAAAGGACGGGCGGTCGTTCAGGTAGACCCAGAAGGCGACGCTGAAGTTGCCCGTAAAGTCGAATGCGGATTCGTTCTCGAGAACGACGTAGTCGTCGGGATCATCCAGCAGCAGGCTCGATCCGACGTCAACGGTGAGGGGCGTAATGGCGATGCCCGCTCCATCCAACCGGTCCAGCGACTGGTCGGCTCCGGTAATGGCCGGGCGCATCACGCCGGGCACCGTGCCGTCTTTCGTGACGTCCACCACCAGATCGATTGCTTCGCCTGCATCGACGCGCGACACGCTCCAGGTGCCGTCCGTCACGGTGCCGTCCCCGGGTGTGATGCTGTTGAGGATTAGTCCGCTCTGTACATTCAAGTCAATGGTCACGTTAGTAGCGTCGCCTTCTCCAAGGTTGCGGAGCGTGAACGTGAGCGTCGCCTGTTCATCAGGGTAGAGCGCATCGGCTGTGCTGGCAACCGAGAGCCGGAGGACGGGCTTTGCTACTCCGATGGACGGCCGTGGGGCATCCGCATTCATCTGCGGTTCTGCTGTCGTCTTCACGGACTGAGCGCGACTCAATGGTGCCAGGGCGGCCACGATTCCAAAAATGGCTAGAAGAGCAACTTGAACGCAAGACGGGGTGCTGGATGCTGTAGTGGAGAGGCGACCAAGGTTGGGAATGCGATGCATCGTCATCTGGGGTTGTAGCATGAGAATGATTCATCGGAGACGTCTGGAGGCAAAAATCCACGCGATAACAATCCACCGATGTGGCATCCCAATGTCTTTCACTTATCGGACAATCTCTTGCACACATCGGCCAATCTGCCCCAGACGGCGCTGCGGGCCGCGTTCTATTGAAAAAGAGAACCGTAAAAAGACCTGTCAGGCTTTGGAGACCTGACAGGTCTAAACGTCCGTATTCGATCCTCGCAGCTCTCTCTCCCGGTTGCTCCTGTCGGCCACAGGGGATATGTTTGACGTTGCACGTACTGCTTTCGCCTTCTCATCCCCGAATCACGTGGTCGCTTCTGTCTCCGCACGCACATGGTTATGGGTCGTGTCTCTTCTGCTCGTGGGGCCTCTCATTGGATCGAGGGTGCACGGCTTGCCCGTACCCTTTTCTGGACCGTCAGCACTGCCAGATACCGGAGCTGCACCGACGTTCGTCCGCACGCAGTGGACCGTGAAGGACGGGCTGCCGGTGAATGCCATCAACGATCTGGCGCGCACCAACGACGGCTACCTCTGGATGGCGACGTTCGACGGACTGGTGCGCTTCGATGGCGCTCGGTTTCGCGTCTACCGCTCAGGCACCACGCCCGGCCTGCCCAGCAGTCGCATCACGCGCGTCCAACCGCATCCCGACGGCCTCTGGCTCGTTACCGAATCGCGCCAGCTGGTGCGCCTGCACAACGGACGCTTCGAGACGATCAACACGGGCCCGCGCGTCGTCACGGCGTTTCACGTGGGGCCTTCGCGCACTGTATGGGTTGGGACCAACAATGGGCTGTACCGCTGGACCGATGCCAACCGCCTGCGCCGCGTGGATGTGCCGGTGCCCGGCGGCCGCGTGCTCTCGCTGCTCGAACGCCCCGATGGCACGCTTTGGGTAGGCACCAATGACGGGCTGCTGCGCCGGGGTCCAAACGGGTCGGTGCGCACCTGGACCACGGCCAATGGGTTAGCGGGGGAGGCGGTGTATGACCTCGCGGCCCATCCCGACTCGGCGTCACTTTGGATCGGGACTTTTCCCCACGTCCAACGCTGGGCCGCCGGCACGCTCACAACCCTCGCCAGAGATAAGCCCGATGGCGCGGTCCATGATCTGTTTGTAGATGCGACGGGCGTCACGTGGCTCACTACGCCCAATCGTTTGCTGCGGTACACCGCGGGACGTTTTGTGCCAGACTCCGGCCGATCCGTTGCCTTCACTACCTTTCGTAAAAACCGACGGTTGCGCTTTAATCATGCCGGAACGGTATGGACCAACACGGGGCGCACGCTAGAACGCAATGGACATGTCATCTACCGTGCGTCATCCACTATCGAAGCGGTGCAGCGGGGTCCACACAGCGTGTTGTGGCTGGGCACCTCCGGCAATGGTCTCGTGCAGTTGCATCCCTCACGTGTTCGTGTATGGGGCACTTCGGAGGGGCTTTCGAGCTCGATTATTTACCCAATTGAGCAACACCGCGACGGATCGATATGGATGGGCACCCTAGGTGGCGGGGCGGTGCGATTGGATCCGGATGCGGACACGACGCGAACGTATTTCTTTCGCAAGGGGGCCGAAATCCTCCGCAACGTCTGGGCCCTCCATCAGGGCCGGTCCGGTGCATTTTGGGTTGGCGGAACCGACCTCTGTCGCGTGGAAGATGCACAATGTGCCCACCCAAATGCCCCCAATCCGTTTCGCCCGACACGCATCCGTGCCATCTACGAAGACCGCGACGGACGCCTCTGGGTGGGTACCGAAAACGGACTGTATCGGCGCGAGCAGGCAACCGATGCTTCCGCCCCCTGGACGCGCTTCATGCCCCAAAACAGCGGTCTGCCGCATCCATACGTGCGTGTCATCCGCGAGACGCCTGATGGTGCGCTCTGGGTGGGCACCAACGGCGGCGGCATTGCGCGCTATCACAACGGTCGGTTTGTCGCGTTTACCCAGGCCGATGGGCTGCCCTCCAATCTCATCCGCGACATTTACCGCGATCCGACGGGCACATTTTGGCTTGCTACCGAGGATGAAGGCCTTGTGCGCATACAGTGGGCCGCGCAGGACGACACGTCACTCGTTGCTGCGTCGCTCGCGCACATTACAACCGCTGAGGGCTTGTTTGACAATGTCCTCCATCGGATTTTGACAGATTCGCAGGAGCGGTTTTGGATGAGCAGCAACCGCGGGTTGTTTTGGGTGCGTCGTGCGGCGCTCAACGCCGTGGCCAATGGATCGCGTTCGCAGGTTCGGTCTATTCCCTACACCACCCGGCACGGCCTCCGCAACCGCGAGGCAAACGGCGGCGTGCAGCCTGCCGGAATCCGGGCACAGGATGGACGGCTGTGGTTTCCCACGCAAGAAGGCGCCGTCGTCGTGGATCCGGCAACCGACCCGGTACGCGAGTCCGCTCCGCCGGTCGTCGTGGAAGCGCTTGTGCCCGAGGGCGGCGCCCCCCGCTTTGTCGATGCCGGGCGCCTCCCCCTGCCGCCCGATCAGCGCAACTTCTCGATACGCTATGCCGCCTTGCATTTCCGCGATCCGGAGCACCTGACGTTCCGCTATCGTCTGCGGGGCCTCCATCAGCGGTGGATCGAAGTGGACCGCCGCGAAGCGTTCTTCACCAATCTGGATCCGGGCAGCTACACCTTCGAGGTGTCGGTGCGGAGCGCGCGCAGCGGCTGGTCGCCCCCGGCCACCCAGGTGATTGTGCTCAAACCGACCGTCTACGAGACCACGTGGTTCCGGGTGGTGCTCGGCCTCCTCGTGCTGGGCATTGCAGGTGCCATCGTGTACGGCGGCGTGCAGTACCGGCTGCGGCGGCTCCGGCAGCGGGAGGACGAACTAAGCCGACAGGTGCGAGAAAAAACAAAGGCGCTGCGTCTCGAGAAACAATCAACCGAGGAGGCGCTCGAGGTGGTCGAGGAACAAGCCCGCGTGTTAGCAGACCTCAACGAACGGAAGTCTCGGTTCTTTACGAGCATCAGTCATGAGCTACGTACCCCCCTCGCACTTATTAAGGGCCCGGTGCAGCACGTGCTCAGAGGTGACGAAGAGCTCTCGGCTTCGCTCCGGCGTTCATTGCACATTGTTGAAGCCAACAGCGAGCGTCTCGAAGCGCTTACGGTACAAGTGCTGAACCTTGCCAAATACGATGCTGGGCGGTTGTCATTAACGGTGCGCCGCTATCCGTTGGCGGACTTTGTGGAACGCGTTGCAGAGCGCTTCGCGCACCGGGCCCACGAAGCACAAATTGATCTGCTGGTGGATGTTGAGGCTGCTCGAGCGGCGGTGGAACTCGATGCGGAGCACATGGAGACGGTTCTGGGAAATTTGCTGGAGAACGCGCTGAAGTATACGCCGCGTGGTGGACGCGTGCGTGTGACAGCTTCTGTACAAGACCATAATGCGCGCATCGCCGTTCACGATACGGGTCCTGGGCTAAGCGTGAGTGAACAAGAACACGTCTTCGAGCGCTTCTACCGAAGCGCGCGCACAACGAAGAGCGGCACAGGCATCGGCTTGGCACTGGCTTATGCGCTCACGTCGCTGCACAATGGCACCTTGCGCGTAGAAAGCCCGGGTACGCATGGAAGTACGTTTATCGTCATATGGCCTGTTGAGATAGACCGGTCGCCCGCAAGACCAAACAACCCATCCGCCAAACGATGCTCAGGAGATGGCACGTCTGGCAGTGCCTTGTCGCCCCATGTACCGGACTCGCACGAGGCATTTGCAGGCGATGGATCTGCTGAGCGTGCTCAGCAACCATCTGCGCGAGCAGCGCCGGCAGCCTATTCTTCCGGGACAGCTACCGCTCAACCTACGGTGCTCGTTGTCGATGATGACCCCGACATGCGAACGTTTGTCCGCTCCATCCTGGAGCCTGATTATCTCGTGCGTGCGGCTTCCGATGGGCACGCGGCGCTGCGCATGTCTCGCGAAATCCTCCCGGATTGCGTTGTGGCAGACGTAGTGATGCCCCGCGTGGATGGTATGGAGCTGGTGGCGGCACTGCGCAAGCACGACGCAACGGAAGACATCCCCGTTGTGATGCTCACAGCGCGCGCCGACACCGATGACCAGATAACTGGGCTCACATCGGGGGCAGATGCGTACCTCACGAAACCGTTTGTTCCCGACGTGCTGCGTGCGCATGTGCACCAACACATCACCACACGCCATCGCCTCCGCGAGCAACTTCAAACGGAACCGAGCGGGCCTGCGTCGCTTGTGAGTGCCGCTATGTACGACGCTATCGGCGCCGATGCTTCAAGCGCTGCGACGGACGAAGTCATGCAGTCACTTCAAACGTATCTCGAAGCGCACTTGGTGGACCCGGAGGTAGGCGTTGCAGACATGGCTGAGGCTGTGTCGATGACGCCACGCACGTTGCGGCGCCATCTGAAGAAAACGGTGGATCAAACGCCTAACCAGTTCCTTCGCGCGGTGCGGATTCAGGTCGCCACGCGGCTTCTGGCCGACAACAAGGGTACGGTGGCTGAAGTGGCGTATGCCGTAGGGTTCAATAGCCATTCCTACTTCAGTCGCTGCTTTAAAAAGCAGATGGGCTGCTCGCCTTCTGATTACGCAGACCGCTCCTCGTCTGTGTAGTGCAAGAGAAGGGCACTGTTGAACATCACGGCCGAAGAGCTCAAGCGGGCGGCGTGGCCCAATCACAATAAAAAAACGGCGACCCGCCTTGTGGAAAGACGGGCCGCCGCTTGCAGGGGGGCGGAGCATATCCGCGGTGCATCGCATCACGCGGCGCGCTTCAGGGCATCCACGTAATCGAGACGCTCCCACGTAAACTCCGCACGACCGAAGTGCCCGTAGGCCGCGGTATCCCGGAACTTCGGACGCTTCAGGTCCAGCCGGTCGATGATGGCCGCGGGCGACAGCTCGAAGTGCTCGCGCACCAGCGTCACAAGCTCACGGTCGGGGATGGTCCCGGTGCCGTTGGTGTTCACGTCGATGGAGACGGGCTCGGGCACGCCAATGGCGTAAGCAAGCTGCACCAGCGCTTCGTCGCAAAGCTCGGCGCCCACAAGGTTTTTGGCTACGTGTCGGGCCGCGTAGGCCGCGCTACGGTCAACCTTCGAGGCATCCTTGCCGCTAAAGGCCCCGCCGCCGTGGCCGCCCTTGCCGCCGTACGTATCCACGATGATCTTGCGGCCCGTAAGGCCGGTGTCGCCGTGCGGGCCGCCAATCACAAATCGGCCGGTGGGGTTCACGTGCAGAATGAGGTCGTCGTCGATGAGGTCGTCGTACCGGTCGCCCAGGGCCCGCGGCACCAGAATCTCGCGGACGTCGCGCGCAATCTCCTTTTGCGACACGCCGGGGTCGTGCTGCGTGGAGACGACGATGGTGTGAATGCGCTTCGGCGTGCGCCGGTCTTCCGCGTACTCTACCGTCACCTGACTCTTGGAGTCGGGCCGCAGGTACGGCAGGTCATCGGTGTGCTTGCGCAGGTGGGCCAGCTCCTGCATCAGGCGATGCGAGTAGGTGATGGCCATGGGCATGAGCGCCTCCGTCTCGCGGCACGCGTAGCCAAACATAAGGCCCTGGTCGCCGGCGCCCTGTTGCTCTTTGCCGTCTACGCCGCGGTTGATGTCGTCGCTCTGTTCATGGATGCTACTGAGCACGCCGCACGAATCGGCGTCAAACTGAAGCTCTGGGTTGGTGTACCCGATGTCGCGGATTACCTCGCGGGCCACCTCGCGCAGCTCAACGTACGCATCGGTGCGCACCTCGCCGGAGAGTACCACGAGGCCGGTCGTCACCATCGTTTCGACGGCCACCCGGCTGTTTTTGTCTTCGGTAAGGAGCGCATCAAGAATGGCATCCGAAATCTGATCGGCCACCTTATCGGGGTGTCCTTCGGAAACGGACTCGGATGTAAACAAGTAGGCCATAAAGGAACGCGGAAATTCGAAAAAGGATGAGTTCTTGGGTGTACTGCGCGAGAAGCGCCGCTTCAACCAGCCCTCTGCGGGTTTGGTTCGGAGCATCCCCCAGCCGCGGCGGCCCGCACCGGCCTGCGCATCATGATCTTGACACGTTCTTGCTATTCGCCCATGCCTCCGCCGCTATCGATTCGCGCTGCTACCCTCGACGACCTAGACACGCTGGTCGCGTTCAACCAGGCGATGGCCGCGGAGACCGAAGACAAACCGCTGGATGCCGAGCGGCTGCGCGCCGGGGTGCGCGCTGTGCTGACGGATGAAGCCAAGGGGCGCTACCTGCTGGCGCAACGCGGCGGGCGCGTGGTGGGCGGGCTGCTGCTCACTACGGAGTGGAGCGACTGGCGCAACGGCCAGTTTTGGTGGATTCAGAGCGTGTACGTGCGCCCCGAGGCGCGCCGGCAGGGCGTGTACGCGGCGCTCTACGCCTACGTCGTTTCGGCGGCGCGCGCTGCGCCCGACGTGTGCGGCCTCCGGTTGTACGTCGAGAAAACCAACGATACAGCGCGGGCCACGTACGGTGCGCTTGGCATGCGCGAAACCTCGTATCGCTTCTACGAACGAACGTTTGCACCGGCTGATGACAACTGACGTCCCGGCGCTGCCAGCACTTACCGATACGCAAGCGGAACGCCTGCAGGCGTTTGCCCGCCTGCTGCAGCGCTACAATCCCAAGGTCAACCTCATCTCGCCCGACACGACGCACGACATCGTGCGGCGCCACATCGTACACAGCCGTGCGCTTCTGCTTCGCCGTTTTCCATCGGATGCTGTGGTGGTCGATTGGGGGACGGGCGGCGGGCTGCCCGCCCTTGTGCTGGCGATCTGCTGCCCGCACGTAACGGTGCATGCGGTTGACGCTGTGGGGAAGAAGGTGCGGCTCGTGCGCCAGATGGCACGGCGGCTGTCCCTTGACAACTGCTTCGGCTGGCACGGCCGGGCAGCGCAATGGACCGGACCGGCCGATTACTCGGTGTCGCGGGCCACGGCGCCGCTGGCCGACATCTGGCGGTGGCATCGGCGCGTGGCTCGGCCCTCCAACACGGTGCCCGATGGATGCTGGGCACCGGGCTTGCTGTGTCTGAAGGGCGGCGACCTCACGCAGGAGAAAGAGGCCCTGCACGCCCAATCCCCTGATGTGCGCGTGTCCGAGCATGCCCTGCGCCCAGTGCTTGACGATGCGTACTTTACGGATAAGGTGCTGCTACACGTGCACACGCCCTGAGCGCACCGCATACCATCCATCCAATGAGCCAACATGGTCCCTAACGCAGATTAACGCGCGCTCACATTCCATAATGAGTCTAAATTAGGGGTCTTGTTGTGCTTGTGGCGGTATCGCTCGTATGATGCGTTAAGGTTTAGCGTAAAAGCGGTGGGATTTATTGGAATCTGTTGCATTGTTCGGGCCCAGCAGGCACGTTGTGAAGCAGGATGCAAACGCTCGTACCGCCTCTCTAGCCACCGCTGCCTTTTACTCCAAATTCAAGGGGTAGAGGTCTCAGTTTAGGCAGTTATGCCGTACCTTTTGTACTCCACGGTCATCTTCGGTCGCTCATCGCCGCATTTGTATGCCGCAGATATTTCCTAAGAAAGCCAATTTGCTCCCATTGCTCTCCCTTGCGGGGGCCCTACTGGGAGGCATGGCCACGATTTTTCTTGTCTGGTACTACTTCTCTCCGGAATACTTGGTGGTGGGGTATCAGCCGGAGCAGCCCGTGCCCTACAGTCACCAGATTCATGTGGACAAGCTGGGCATGGACTGCCGGTATTGCCACAACTGGGTGGAGAACTCGAAGCACGCCAACGTGCCGCCCACGCAGACATGCATGAACTGCCACAACCAGATCAGAACGGAGTCGCCGAAGCTCGCTAAGGTGCGTGAGAGCTGGGCGAACGATCAGCCGATTGAGTGGGTGCAGGTGCATCACCTGCCCGACTATGCCCACTTTAGCCACGCGGCCCACGTAAACAAGGGCGTGGGATGCGAGACGTGCCACGGGCGCGTCGACCAGATGGGGGCCGAAGGCGTCTATCAGGCCGAGCCGCTGTCGATGGGGTGGTGCCTGGAGTGCCACCGGCAACCCGAGTTGTACCTGCGTCCCAACGACAAGATTACCACCATGGGATACGTGCAGCCCGCCAACTTTGTGGAGCGCAACCTCCGCCGGGTGCGCGAGGAAGGCATTCAGCCGCCCACCAACTGCTCCGCCTGTCACTACTAACCACTTGTAGGGCGCCCGATCGGCCCGCGCGGCCCACTCCTCTGACGTACACCCTTGCCACTCAATACCGCAGTGTAGCATGATTGAGCTTGACGTAATTGATGCAAAAGCCGCCGACACCGACAGCGATGGGCTGCGGTTTTGGCGGAGCACGCCCGAGCGCTCGCAGTCGTCCTTGATGGCGTCGGGCGATGGGGCGGCGCCCGAGTTTGGCGAAGGCATGAGCGAGCCGCCGAGCGGCGCATCACGCCGTCAGTTTCTGCAACTGATGGGGGCTGCGATGGCGATGGCCGGGCTCACGGCGTGCCGCCGCCCGGTGCAAAAGATTCTGCCGTACGCCGAGAAGCCGGAAGAAATCATTCCGGGTGTGCCGCAGCGCTATGCTACGGGCATGCCGTTTCGGGGCACCCTGCGCCCGCTGCTTGTGGAGTCGCACGAGGGACGCCCAACCAAGGTGGAGGGCAACAAGCGGCACCCAAGCAGTCAGGGCAGCACGAGTCCGTTTGAGCAGGCATCGGTGCTCAACCTGTACGACCCGGATCGCTCGCAGCGCCTGCTGCGGGAAGGCTCTGAGGCCTCGTGGGACGACTTCGTTTCATTCGCACGTGAGCTTAGCACGCAGGCTGGCACCGTAGCCGTACTGGCGGAGCCGAACAGCTCCCCCACGATGGCCGCGCTTCGCGAGCAGCTGGATGCACGCTTCGATACGGTGCAATGGATTCCGTACGCGGCCGCGGGCAACGACAACCGGCGGCTGGGCATGCAGCAAGCGTTCGGGCGCCCCCTCCGCCCGCGCTACGCGCTGGATGCGGCCGATGTTATTGTGAGCCTCGACGACGACTTTCTGGACGGCCGCGCTGCCGACTATCTGCACAACAGCCGCACCTTCGCCCAGGGCCGCGAACTGGACGGGCCCGAGGACGAGATGAGCCGGCTGTATGCCATCGAAAGCACGTTCTCGGTAACGGGCGGCATGGCCGATCATCGCCTGCCGATGAAGGCGAGCGCCATTGGCGCGTTTGCTGCTGCGCTGGCGCGCGAGCTGGGCCTGGATGCTTCGGGCGGGGACGGGCTCGATGACAAGCAACAGATTTATGCCCGCGAGATTGCCCGCGACCTTGCCGCGGCGGGCCCCAACGCGGTGGTGATGGCTGGCGAAGAGCAGCCGCCCGCCGTGCATGCCCTTGCCATGGCCATCAATGGGCAGCTTGGCAGCATCGGCACGACGGTTGAGCTACTGGAGACCGGCGAATCCTCGCGGCCCGCGCAAGACGAGGCGCTGGCGGCGCTGGTTGACGACATGAACGCCGGCGCGGTGGATGCGCTCTTTATGCTGGGCGTCAACCCGGTATACAGCACGCCATCGGCGCTGGGCTTTGAAGAGGCCCTTACGCGCGTCCCGTCCGTTGTGCACACCGGATTGCACGTCGACGAGTCGGCACGCGCGGCGCACTGGCACATCCCGCAGGCCCACTACCTGGAAGCCTGGGGCGACGGCCGCGCCTACGACGGCACGCTCTCGGTTGTACAGCCGCTCATCGCGCCGCTCTACGACGACGCCAAGTCGCCGCTTGAGGTGCTCAACCTTGTCGCCACCGGCACCGACGTAACGGGCTACGACCTCGTGCGGCAGCAATGGCGGCAGCAGCTCGACGCCGCCGACTTCGAGTCGGCCTGGCGCACGGCCCTCCACGACGGCTTCGTGGCCGGCTCGCAGTACCCGGCGGCCAGCGTGGCGGCTCCGGCGCCGCCTGCCCTTGCAACGGGCGCGAGCGACGGGATGGAGGTGGTCTTCCGGCTCGATCCGAAGGTCCTCGACGGTCGCTTTTCCAACAATGCCTGGATGCAAGAGCTGCCCGACCCCACCACAAAAATTGTGTGGGATAACGTGGCCACCATGAGCCAGGCCACCGCCGAGAAGCTGAACGTTTCGGCGGAATACTCCGAAGGCAACTTTTACTCCGACACGGTCGCCATCACCATCGAAGGCGAATCCGTAGAGCTTCCGGTGTGGGTGCAGCCCGGCATGCCCGACGACACCGTGCTGGTGACGCTCGGCTACGGGCGCTACCTTGCCACCAACCGCCCCGAGCGGCACACCAACTTCTTTGACACCGACGACTACACCGACATTTACAGCGACGGCCCCATTGCCGGCGACTGGGCCGGGGGCACCCGTGAGTACACCGTGGGCCGCAACGTCTCGCCCCTGCGCCCGTCCGGCCGTCGTTTTGCGACCGGCGCGACGGTAGAGAAGACGGACGCCGCGCCGTACATGATTGCCACCACGCAAGAGGAAGGCTCCATGATGGGCCGCCCGATTGCCCGGTGGGCCACGCTCGATGAGTACCGCGAAAACCCCGAATTTGTGGAAGACATGGGGCCGCCGGTGCCGGGCGAAGAAGGCGAGACGTTCGAGTCGTATCCCACCCTGTGGCAAGACGACCATCCGTCCGAGTCGCGTGCCTACAAGGACAATCCCTACCACGACAACCAGTGGGGGATGGTGATCGACCTGAACACCTGCACGGGGTGCAACGCCTGCGTTGTGGCGTGTACGGCCGAAAACAACGTGCAGGTGGTGGGCAAGGAAGAGGTGAGCCGCGGGCGTCACATGTACTGGATGCGCACCGACCGGTATTACGTGAGCGACGGGACGAACGACGACAACCCGGAGATGCTCATGCAGCCGGTGCTATGCCAGCATTGCGAGAACGCCCCCTGCGAATCGGTCTGTCCGGTTGCCGCAACGGTGCACTCGCCCGACGGCATGAACCAGATGATTTACAACCGCTGCATCGGCACGCGGTACTGCGCCAACAACTGCCCATACAAGGTCCGGCGCTTCAACTTTTACAACTGGACGAAGACCTTGCCGCTGTCGCTGCAAATGCAGCAGAACCCGGACGTTACGATGCGCTTCCGCGGCGTGATGGAGAAATGCTCCTTCTGCGTGCAGCGCATCCGCGATGGGCAGCGCCAAGCCGATAACGAGCAGCGCGACCTGCGGCCGAACGAAATTGAGACGGCGTGCCAGGAGGCATGCCCCACCAACGCGATCACCTTTGGCGACCTCAACAACGAGGACAGCGCCGTGGTGCAGAAGCGCAAAAACAGCCGCCGGTATCAACTGCTGGGGTACCTGAACACCAAGCCGCGCGTGTCCTACCTTGGACGCGTGCGCAACGTGAATGATCGCCTCGTGCAAGCGCTCGATGCGCTGGCAGCATAAGGCCGCCCGCCCGCTGAATTTCCCACTACACGCGCAACAGACCTGTGGAAGAACAACCAACCACTCAATCGGCGCACGCATCCGATGGCGGGCCTGGGCACCGTCCGCGCCTGATTGGCAAGCTCTCGTTTCATGAACTGACCGAACGCGTTGCCGGTCATACGGAGAAGCAAACGCCGCTGGCGTGGTACGGCGCCTTTACGGTGGCCGTGTCTATGCTGGGGCTGCTGGCCGTATGCCTGGCCTACCAGATTTGGAATGGCGTCGGCGTGTGGGGCAACAACCAGCCGGTAGGTTGGGGCTGGCCCATCGTCAACTTTGTGTGGTGGGTGGGCATTGGCCACGCCGGCACACTGATTTCTGCTATTTTATTTCTGTTCCGGCAGGGCTGGCGTACGTCCATCAACCGCTCGGCGGAGGCCATGACCTTGTTTGCAGTGATGTGTGCGGGCATCTTTCCGGCCGTACACGTGGGCCGCGTATGGGTGGTGTACTGGATGTTTCCCATCCCCAACCAGATGGAGATGTGGCCGCAGTTTAAGAGCCCGCTGCTGTGGGATGTCTTTGCGGTGTCCAGCTACTTTACCGTGTCGCTCGTCTTTTGGTACGTAGGCCTCATCCCCGACCTTGCAACGCTGCGCGACCGCGCCAAGGGCCTGCGCGCGAAGGTGCTGGCGTTCTTTTCGCTGGGCTGGACCGGGGCCAACCGCCACTGGCGCAACTACGAGAAAGCGTATCTCTTGCTCGCGGGCCTCGCTACGCCGCTCGTGCTTTCCGTGCACTCGGTGGTGTCGTTCGACTTTGCGGTAGCCGTGCTGCCGGGCTGGCACACCACCATCTTTCCGCCCTACTTTGTGGCCGGCGCTATCTTCTCGGGCTTTGCCATGGTGGTGACGCTGCTCGTCATTGCGCGCAAGATCTACAACCTGGAGGACATCATCACGAAGAATCACCTGGAGAAGATGAACATCATCATCCTGGTGACCGGCACGCTGGTGGGCTTTGCCTACATCACGGAGTTCTTCATGGCGTGGTACTCGGGCGTCGAGTACGAGCAGTACGCCTTCCTAAACCGTGCGCTAGGACCGTATGCGTGGGCCTACTGGATCATGATGAGCTGCAACCTGATCTCGCCCCAAATCTTCTGGTTTAAGAAGATGCGCCGCTCCATTCCGGTGATGTTTACGCTGTCGATTGTGGTAAACATTGGCATGTGGTTCGAGCGGTTTGTGATTACGGTAACTTCGCTGCACCGCGACTTCCTGCCCAGCTCGTGGGGATACTACACGCCCACGTGGATCGACATTGGGACGTACGTCGGGTCGTTTGGGCTCTTCTTTACGATGTTCTTGCTGTTCCTCCGGTTTGTGCCCATGGTGGCGCTGGCCGAGGTGAAGGCCGTTACGCCCGAAGCCGATCCGCATGCGCACGACGAAGGCGATGGCCGCGCCACAACCGACGTGCCGTACGTGCAGCCGGCTCAAGAGTACAGCGCCTACCGCTCGGCCGACGACGATCCCGCGACGACGTAAACGCCCCGCGGGCCCCGGTTTCCACTGATTTCTGACGACTGTAGCACGCCATGCTGAGTGAACTGACACGCGAAGTGAAGGCCTCGATGGGCATCTACGAGCCCGTCACCGACGACGTATACGGGCTCCTTGCGGAATTTAAAGATCCCGCGGCCCTGATGCACGCGGCGGAGGCCGTGCGCGAGAAGGGCTACGCCCACTTCGATGCCCACAGTCCGTTTCCCATTCATGGCATGGACAAGGCCATGGGGCTCGGGAACTCCTTGGTTGGGTACTTTGCCTTTGGTGGCGGGCTTACCGGCTGCGCCGTGGGGTACGTCTTGCAGTGGTGGACGTACGCCGTAGACTACCCGATTAGCGTGAGCGGCAAGCCGTTCTTTGCGGTGGAGCCCTCGGTGCCCATTATGTTCGAGCTCACGATTCTGTTTGCGGCGTTTGGCGCGGTGGGCGGCATGTTGGCGCTCAACGGGCTGCCCCGGCCGTACAACCCGCTCTTTTACTCCGATCGCTTCAAGCAAGCGACCGACGACGCCTTCTTTATACACATTGCGGCGAGCGACCCGCAGTTCGATGCCGACCAGACGGCCGACGAGCTTCGCGCCATGGGGGCGCTCGCTGTAGAGCTCATCAAGGACGATGGAACGGCCGATGCTTAGTCGCCCCCTGCTCGCGCACTGCCCCTTTCCGAGACCGAAACGCCTCATGCATCGCTTACCCCTACTTCTCGTGTTGAGCCTCGTTGTGCTTGCGGGCTGCCGTGGGATGCAATCGGAAGAACCTCCGGTGCACCCGAACCTGAATATGGACATTCAGCAGTCGTTTAAGCCGCAAGAAGCGAATCCATTCTTCGCCAACAACATGGCGATGCGTAAGCCCGTGCCCGGTACGATTGCGCGCGGGCTGCGGGAGGCCAACGCCCCCTACCATACCGGGCGTACCGCGGCCGGGCAGTACGTTGAACGCGTCCCGTTTCCGGTGACCAAAGCGCTGGTGCGGCGGGGGCAAGAGCGCTATGAGATTTACTGCACCGTGTGCCATGGGGGCGCGGGCAACGGCAACGGCGTCATTATGACCGGCGATTACGGCTACACCCCGGCGCCCACATATCATTCCGAGCGGCTGCGCAATGTACCGGACGGCTACATCTACGACGTGATCGCAAACGGCGTGCGCAACATGCCCGGCTACGCGCAGCAGATCCCGGTGCGCGACCGCTGGGCGATCGTCACGTACATCCGGGCCCTGCAGCAAAGCCAGAATGCAACCGAGAGCGAACTGCCCGCAAGCGCGCTTGCGCAAATCGAACAGGGCGGAAGCGCCAACATCGACGGGCAAGCCGGCGCCTCGGCCCCTTGACCCCCGATCCTTGACGAGCGAGCGGCGCACATTGCCGCTCCCCGACGTTTTCTTGATCACCGGCCCGCGTGGCCACGCAAACACGATACACTATGGCGGAATCGGTTAAACCTTACCTCGGACCTCGGTGGTTTGCAGATCCTGTGCAGGCTACCAAAGATGCAGCGCAGCGCGCGTATCGCTTCACGGGCGACCGACGGGCGTGGTTGGTGCCTCTGGCCATCGGCATCGCGCTCCTGGCCATAAGCCTCATCGGGCTCGTGCAGGACGCAAAGCGGTTCTACTTTGCGTACCTCACGGGGTGGACCTTCTGCCTGACGACGTCGCTCGGGGCGCTCTTTTTCCTGTTCTTCCATCATCTCACGAAAGCCGGGTGGCACATTGTCGTGCGGCGCCTCACCGAGGCGTTGCTCTGGGCCTTTCCATTGCTTGCCTTACTGGGCATTCCCATCGTGTTTGGCATGCACGACCTGTATCACTGGACGCACCACGACCTGTACGTTGAAGGCGGCCCGCACTACGATCCGGTGCTGGCCGGCAAGCGGGCCTACCTGAATCAGCCGTTTTGGATTGCGCGGATGGTCGCGTACCTCGTCATCTGGTCGGTGCTGGCGTACAAGCTGTATGTGACGTCCATACAGCAGGACGCCGGCGGCACCGGCAAGCATCAGCAGAAGCTGCGGAACGTAAGTGCCTGGGGGTTGCCGGTTACCGCCGTAACCACCGCGTTTGCGAGCTACGACATCTTGATGTCGCTCGACCCGCACTGGTACTCCACCATCTTTGGGGTGTACATGTTTGCGGGAAGCATGCTCGCGATGCTCGCGCTCGTCACGCTCATTGCCCTCGTCATGCAGCGCCGTGGCATGCTGCAAGACGTCATCACCCGCGAGCACTACCAGGACCTTGGGAAGTACATGTTCGGGTTCACGGTCTTCTGGGCATACATCGGGTTCAGTCAGTACATGCTGATCTGGTATGCCGGCATTCCCGAAGAAATTGCGTGGTACCAGCACCGCTTGCAGCACGGGTGGGGCTGGCATAGTGCCATGCTTGTGCTACTTCACTTTATTGTGCCCTTCTTTGTGCTGCTGCCGCGCTTCACCAAGCGGATGCTCCCACTGATGGGCTTTATGTCGGTATGGATGCTCGTGATGCACTGGTTCGACCTCTACTGGATGGTGATGCCGGTGTACGGCTCGGAGCACGCGGCCTTTCACTGGCTTGACTTCAGCACGTGGCTCGGCCTCACGGGAATTTTCGTGGGCACCGTCATGTATCGGGTGAAGCGCCACCCGCTGGTACCCGAGGGCGATCCATACCTCGAAGAGTCGCTCCATTTTGAGAATGCCTAGTCCGCGCGCCCTCCCTCCCATGTGCTTTGCACATGTGTCTTTGGGGTATATTCACGTGCTTTCACGATCAACTGAAAATCGCTAAGCGTTACGTTCCGTCCCTTAGCTAAGCATAATTACCATGGACTCAACGGATACACATACCGGCGCAGCACCGCCCTCGCCTGCTCTAACATCGCCGTACGGGGCTGAGGTCGTCGACGGTCGCCAGGTGACATTCGCCTGGGAGCCGGTGGAGCGCGCGACGGGCTACACGCTGCAGGTTGCGCGTGACGCGAACTTCAGCGATCTTGTGCTGGACAAGGACGTCGCGCAGCAGACGGCCGTAGAGGTCGGCAACTACCTGCCCACCGACGGGCAGACGTTCTTTTGGCGCGTGCTTTCCTACAACGACGCCGGAACGAGTCCGGGCGAACGGGTGGAGAGCTTTGTGGCGGCAACCGAAGCCGAGGCGGCGCGGCACACGCGGGCGCCGGATGACGGCGAGGCCATGGGGCCTGCCACCGAGTTGGTGCAGGCGGCCGCGCAAGACGTAGAGCAAAAGCTGACGCCCGAAGAGCGCCTGGCCAAGGAGAAAGAACAGGGCGTGGCCGACGAAGGCATTGCCGCAAGCCTTGTGATGGGCATTGCAGGCTCGACGCTGCTGATTATCGCTCTTGCGATTGTCATCGTGTTTGTGTGGTTTCAGATGACCAAGCAGCAAGTGGCCGCTACCCGCGTTGCGCAGACGCCGAACACGTTGGTTGAAGAAGCCACAAACGAATCAAACCGCTTGCTAAATGAGTACGGTGTGGTAGATGCCGAGGCAGGGATTTACCGCATGCCCATTGAGCAAGCCATGGATGTGGTAGTGAACAAGTACGATCAGACCCCGCCGCCATCGGCGCCATCATCGGAATGATTGTTTGAGGTGGATCGTCTGTTTGTAAGAACCTGTGTTGATTTTGCGTCAGGAGGTGAGCGCGAGCCACGATGGCGCAAAAACCTAACCTCGGTCGCGGCTCATGGTAGCGCCACGGGCCACGCCCGGGGACGATGTGCCGCCCGGCGGCAGGAATTGCAACAGGTTCTAACGGTGCGAGCAGTCGACGCGCTTCTCAGACGGATGCAGAGTCATGTGCAGAACGACAAAGACAAGATCGCTTGTTGTTTTCATTGCGTTGCTTTTGATGAGCAGCGTGGGGCCCAGTGTTGCCCAGCCGAGCGGTCAAATGAAGAAGGAGTTTGACGGTGTCGGTATCACGCGAGCCCTGGGCTCGGACGTGCCGACCGACCTGACTTTCCAAAATGCCAGCGGGGAGACCGTGACGCTTGATCGGTACTTCGATGGCACAACACCTGTTATACTGAACTTGGTGTACCACAACTGCCCCATGCTGTGCGGGCTGATGCTCAACGGGGTTACGCAAACGCTGAGCAAATTGAAGTGGACGCCGGGTGACCAATTTCGGATTTTGACGGTAAGCTTCAACCCCCGCGAGACGCCCGCGATTGCGCAAACGAAACGCACACAGTACCTGCAGCGCCTTAACCGGCAGGGGGCTGAAGAAGGCTGGCACTTTTTGACCGGTAGCAAGGCGTCTATCCAGGCGCTCACCCAAGCGGTCGGGTTTAACTACAAGTGGGTGCCTGCCGAAAAGGAATACGCCCATCCCACAGCGCTCATCTTTTTGAGCGGCACGGGAACGGTGACGCGGTACATTTACGGACTGGAGTTGCCCGCCGGCGACGTGCGTAAAGCACTTGTAGAGGCCTCCAACGGAAACGTGGGCAATCCCGTGGATCAGATTGCGATGTATTGCTTCCAGTTTGATCCGAAGGCCAATACGTACACGGCCGATGCCTTTAACATCATGAAGCTTGGAAGCGGCGTTACGGTGCTGCTCCTGGGCCTTGCGCTGTTCGTGTTTTGGCGGCGCGAAAAAGAAGATTTGCAGTCGTATGCGTCCTCGACGCCATAGACTGCCCGCACGATTTACAGGGACGATTCAATACAACTGCTATGGGCGATTACGGCTCATTTTGGCTGCCCGAACAGGCCTCCACCTTCGCAAGTCAGGTGGATAGCCTCTTCCAATTCGTTACGTGGACGAGTCTTGTCATCTTTGTGGGCGTGATAGCGGCCATGCTCTACTTCGTGGTGCGTTACCGGCGTCGCAGCGCCGACGAACGCCCCGAGATGGTCGAGGAGAGCAAGATCGTAGAGATCTCCTGGGTTGTCATTCCCACCATTCTGGTGCTTATTGTATTCACGTGGGGCTTCAAGTCGTACGTAAACATGTACACCGCGCCCCCCAACGCCTACAATATTAAGGTGACGGCCTGGAGCTGGAAGTGGCGGTTTGAGTACCCAAACGGTACGCAGGTGATGGACACGCTCATTGTGCCTGCCAACCGGCCGGTTAAGCTGACAATGAGCAGCCAGGACGTCATCCACAGCTTTTTTGTGCCGGCGTTCCGCGTGAAGCACGACGTGCTGCCCAACCGCTACACGAGCCTCTGGTTTGAGGCGACCAAGCAAACCGGTGAAAGTGGATTCTACAACCTGTTTTGTACCGAGTACTGCGGCACCGGGCACTCCGCGATGATTGGCGGCGTAAAGGTGCTCTCGCAGGAGAACTTCCAGAAATGGCTGGAGAGCGGCGGCGGCAACTACGACGAGATGCCGCTGCCGGAATATGGCGAGGTGCTTTACACCCAGCAGGGCTGTCAGACGTGTCACAGCGTAGACGGTGCGCCCAAAGTGGGCCCGACGTGGAAAGGCTTGTATGGAAAGGATAACCATGAGATGGCCGATGGTACAACGTTAGAGGCCGACGCAAACTACTTGCGTGAGTCTATCCTAAATCCGGGAGCAAAAATTGTCGCGGGCTACAACAACATCATGCCCGCCTCATACGGCGGACTCAGCGAGCGCCAGCTCACAGCGCTGATCGAATACATGAAGACCTTGAGTGACAAAGAAGTATCCACAACCACGGCATCCCTCGCACGGTAAGAGGTAACGCCGCTGCGGAGATGATGCCGCGCGGCGTGCCTGTGGTTGGCAAACGGTTCACGAAGAAGCTATTGGAGCCCATGAGCATGGATAAAGCAGTACAGGCGGCCGGAGCGCACGCCTCCGATGTTAACTATCTGAACCATGAGACCGGCCTCTGGTCGTGGCTGTCTACGAAAGACCACAAGCGCATTGGCATCATGTATGCCATCTCGCTTGCGCTGGTCTTTCTTATTGCAGGTATTTTGGCGCTGCTCGTGCGCGCTGAACTCATCGGGCCGGGGCAAACCATCATGGATGCCCAGACCTACAATGAGGCCTTTACGATGCACGGCATCCTGATGGTGTTTTTGTTTTTGGTGCCGTCCATTCCGGCTATCTTGGGCAACTTTGTGCTTCCGATTCAGCTAGGGGCCAAAGACGTTGCCTTCCCGAAGCTCAATTTAGCGAGCTGGTACGTGTACATGGTAGGCGCTGTGTTTACGATGCTGGCTCTGGTCTACGGCGGCGTTGACACCGGCTGGACGTTTTATACGCCGTACTCGGCCTCTACGGGGGGCGGCGTTTTATGGATGACGGCGGCCATCTTTGTGACGGGATTCGCCTCCATCTTTACGGGAATCAACTTTATTGTGACCATTCATAAGATGCGGGCGCCGGGGATGACCTGGAATCGCCTGCCGCTCTTTGTGTGGGGCATGTACGCCACGAGCATTGTGCAGGTCTTGGCTACGCCGGTGATTGGCATCACCATGATTCTGCTGATTCTGGAGCGGACGCTGGGTATTGGTATCTTTGATCCGGCCCTTGGCGGCGATCCGGTGCTGTTCCAGCACTTCTTCTGGTTCTACAGCCACCCGGCCGTGTACATCATGAT